>JAUNHA010000046.1:5418-16369 GCA_030524135.1 Eubacteriales bacterium | reverse complement strand
ATCTGAGGAAGCGAAGGCAGGAGGTTAAGGACATGATCTTGACTGAATTTGACAAAGATGCGTATGAGGCGATGATCCGTGAAGAGGGCCGTGAAGAAGGAATGAGGGAAGGCCATACTGCCGGAGTACAGGACGGAAAATTCATTTCTCTTCAGAACCTCATAGAGAATGGCATAGCAGAGGAAGAAGGGATGCGGCTTCTGAAATTTACGGAAGCGGAGGCTTCAGCATACCATGCATGGGTGGAAAACGAAGGTAAGAAAAGATAAGGGAAGATAGATCGCCGGTGAAAGGAATTTAAGGAAGAGATAAACCAAAATATCCGGATTAAGAGAAAAAAAGAAGAAGAGACAGTTTGCCGAATGTTCAGGGCTTTAAAAAGTCCGAATTATCGGGACTGTCTCTTTTTCAAGTTCAGGGCTCTGATCTGGTGGCGATCAATGCCCTATTTTAGCAAAACCGCTCTGTTTTCCTTATTTGTGCTTGTAGCCGGTGTAGAACACCATGAGCATGCAGAATACCGTTGCGAACGCCCAAAATCTGTGCTGTTTCATATACATCCTCCTCGTCTGGCACGAATCTTTTGTTACTGTCAGTATAGCATATACAAAAGAAAAATGCACGCGCTTACCACAGACCAAGAAGGTGCTGCATGGCGAGGCTGACAGCCGTGATTCCGATCCAGCATACAAAACCCATGAGAAGAGGTTTGCCGCCTGTTTTCACGAGCTTTACGATGTCCGTATTGAGTCCGATCGCAGCCATTGCAAGGATAATGAAAAACTTGCTGAGCTCCTTGAGCGGGCTGAAAACAGAGGCAGACACGCCGAGAGAAACGGCGATCGTCGTGATCACGGATGCCAGGATAAAATACAGGATGAAGAACGGGAAGATTTTCCGTAAGGACACACCGTCTCCGGAAGCGCCCTCTTTTTTTGTGCGAAGAAGCGCAAGCACGAGCGTGATTGGAATAATGGCGAGCGTTCTTGTGAGCTTCACCGTAACCGCCTTATCAAGCGTCTGGGATCCGAGACCGAACATGGCATCCCAGGTCGATGCAGCTGCGGTCACGCTTGATGTGTCATTGACAGCCGTTCCCGCAAAAATTCCGAACGCATCTCCCGAGACCTGTGAAAAGCCGATCAGCTTTCCGAAATTCGGAAAAAGAAGCGCGGCGAGCACATTAAAGAAAAAAATAACGGAGATCGCCTGCGCGACCTCTTCATCATCCGCATCGATGACGGGTGCCGTGGCAGCGATCGCCGAACCGCCGCAGATCGAGGAACCGACGCCAACCAGCGTTGAGATCTTCCCTGGAATATGTAAGATCCGGTGCATGATAAAAGCAAGCACGAGAGAGGTCGTGATCGTTGCGATAATGATCGGAAGCGACTGTTTGCCGGTTTCGAGAATTACATTCAGGTTAAGTCCGAAGCCGAGCAGGATGACGGCATACTGCAGGATCTTTTTTGAAGTAAATGTAATCCCGGCTGCGAAATGCTTTTTGTCCGGGATAAAGTTTGTGAGAACCATGCCGATCAGGATGGAAAAGACCGGACCGCCGATGATCGGAAAGTGCTTTCCAAGCCAGAAGGAAGGAAGTGCAATCAGCAGACATAAAAGAATGCCCTTTAAGTTTTTAGCAAAATTAGTCATGTTAGAAGCTCCTCTTATATTACTTATATTACGGAATTATGATCATGCAAAAATCGTCCTTGTCAGCACCATGTAGACGACCGTAGCAATCGTGATGGACGGAATGCTGTTTTTAAGCCGGTACTGGAGAACCGCGCACAGAAGCACACAGGCAAACTCCGGGATGCCGAAGGGCCATGCTGTGACAGAGACGGATTTCAGGCAGTAGATGATCAGTACGACCATGATGGAGCCGGGCAGCATTTTGCCAAGGTACTCGACTGTCTTCGGCAGGCTGCGCGACCCGAATACGGCAAACGGCAGCGCGCGGATGATGATTGTAACGACCGCGCAGATCGCGATCGCGGCATAGGCATAGGTGCTGTAACTCATGAGTTTGCCTCCTCTCTCAACTGAATACGCTCTTTAAAAATGACCAGCAGTACAAGACTTAAGCTCAGTGCCGGCAGCATGAAATTTGATGCCCCGATGAGAATGAGGCACAGAAGGCCTGCGAAAAGACCGATGCCCATGGGCAGATGGCTTTTAAACTCCAGCCACTGGTTTACAAAAATGCAGACAAACAGGCAGGTCGCTGCAAAATCAATGCCTGACAGGTCAAAGGGCAGAAGGTTGCCGAAGGCGGCGCCGATCACGGAACCGATGACCCAGGAAGCGTGGCAGAGAACCGCGCTCCATCTGTCACAAAGACGGGGATCGACATAGCGCGGATAATTCGTCCCGCAGAAGACGCAGTAGACCTCATCCGGAAATGCAAAGATCATGTATGGATAGCCCAGCTTTCCCTGACGCTTAAACCGTTCTGTAAAACCAATGCCATAAAACATATAGCGGGAATTGATCAGAAAGGCAGCGACCGCGATGACAGGCAGCGGTGTGCGCGCCACGATGAGCGGTACGAGCGCGATCTGAAGTGAACCCGAGTAGACGAAAATTGACGCAAGCAGGGCATGCAGCCACGTGAGCCCGGCTTCCTGCATCATGATTCCGAAGGCAAAGGCTACGACCATATAGGAAAATATGATCGGCAGTACCTGCCGTAAGGCATAGAAAAAGGTTTTTGGTTGATTATAAGCTGTTGTTTCCATCCTGTGTTCTTTCCGTAAATATATTTTCTGGCATCTGCATGTGTGAATATACTTCTGTAATTAATCTATAATGCCAAGACATAATGTTAAAACATAATGCCAACAAAGTATATATCGCTTTTCGGAAAAATGCAATGTGAAAAAAACGATAGGCAGATATAGGAAAAGCCATGTACCGAACCGGACGGCACACGGCTTTTATCAGCGTTTTTTCGTCGTGAAATCGATGTATAGCTTAAATGCATAAAGCAGGCAGGGAATCACGATCAGGCAAAAGAGCACGGACAGCAGTGCCTCCGGCGGTGCCCCTGTTGCGGCAAGGTAAATGAGCACACAGAACAAAACAGCAATGATAAGGAGCATCAGTCCGGCAAGCATGCGGCGAAGCCTCCCATTCCCGGATGCCTGCGGCTCCTTTGCCTCATTTTGATTATTTCCGGCATTTGTGCCGGCGATATTATTCTTCATTTTCAAATGCCTCCAGTGCCTCGGATGCGGCTTCCCAGTCTGCATAGCGCTTTGCAAGCTTTTCAGCAAGCTCCGCCTTCTCTGCGGAAAGCTCGTTAAGCCTGGCGGAATTCGTCGCGATCTCAGGATGGGACATGATATCGTCAAGCTCAAAGTCGCGTGCCTCGAGCCGTTCAATCTCCTTTTCACAGCCGGAAAGCTCTGATCTCAGCTTCTGAAGCCTCGTACGCCGTTCCTTCTGCTCCTGCCAGTTCCGCTTTGTATTTGCCTCTTCGCGCTCCATATAGTCCCTGAGCGCGGCAGCCTTTTCGTCTGCTGCAGAGCGCTTTTGGTTGGCTGCGTTGCCGCTGCGGCCAGACAGCTCGCTCTCGACACCGCTTAAGGCTTTTTTCTCATCAAAATCCGGATCGGCCTTTTTCTCCAGATAATAATCATAATTTCCAATGTAGTTGACAAAGGATCCCTCTGACAGTTCCAGAATGCGCGTCGCCGTGCGGTTGATAAAATAGCGGTCGTGTGAAACATAGATGACCGTTCCTTCATAATTGCGGATCGCCTCTTCCAGAATCTCCTTTGAGGTGATGTCCAGATGGTTCGTCGGCTCGTCGAGGAGCAGGAGATTGGCACGGGAAAGCATGAGCTTACTCAGGGAAAGACGTCCCTTTTCGCCGCCGGACAGATCCCGCACCTCCTTGAATACGTCATCTCCCGTAAACAGGAATGCGGCGAGGAGATTGCGGATCTCCGTATTCGTCATGGACGGATAGGTATCTGAGATCTCCTCAAACACGGTATTGTCCGGATTGAGCACATGGTGTTCCTGGTCATAATAGGCAAGCTCCACCTTCGCGCCGAAGCGAAGCTCCCCGCTGTCCGGAGTAAGCGCGCCGTCGATGATCTTTAGAAGCGTCGTCTTTCCGGTACCGTTCGGACCGATGATGGCGAGCTTCTCTCCGCGCTTTACATCGAGTGCCACGCCGGTAAAAAGTGTTTTTCCGTCAAATGCCTTGGAAAGTCCCTCGGCCTGCAGTACGTCATTTCCGGAAATATGGGAGGGAGCAAAGTGCAGCTTCATCGCGTCGTCCACGTCAAACGGCTTTTCCACGCGCTCGATCTTTGCAAGCATCTTTTCGCGGGATTCCGCGCGCTTAATGGATTTTTCACGGTTAAACTGCTTCAGCTTTGCAATAACCTCCTGCTGATGTCTGATCTCTGCCTGATTGTTGAGGTAGGCCTTCATCATATCCTTCCTGAGCTGCGCCTTTTTCTCTGCAAACGCGGTATAATTTCCCTCATAGAGGCGCAGAGAACCGTTTTCAATATCAATGACCTTTGTCACGATGCGGTCGAGGAAATAACGGTCATGCGACACGATGATCACGGTGCCGCGGTAGGAGCGCAGATAGGATTCAAGCCAGGCGATCGAGGCGATGTCCAGGTGGTTTGTCGGCTCGTCAAGGAGCAGAAGATCGGGCTCGGACAGAAGAAGCTTTCCAAGGGAAAGACGCGTCTTCTGACCGCCGGAGAGTACTTCTGTCGGCAGTGAAAAATCAGCCTCGGAAAAACCGAGTCCCTTCAGAATCCCGGTCACGTTTGATTTGAGCGCATAGCCGCCCTGCTCCTCAAAGCTGTGCGAAAGCTCCGCGTAGCGCTGATAAACGGAATCAAGCTCTGCTTTTTTTTCGCTGTCAGCGTCAGCATCGGCAGAGACAGAAGCAGAAGCAGAAGCTGCGCCTTCTGACAGCGCCTGCATCCTGTGCTCGAGCGCACGCAATTCCTCCTCCATGGCGATAAGGGAAGCCTTTACGGAGAGAACTTCTTCGTAAATATTTCTGCCGGGCTCCATATGCGGATTCTGCGAAAGGCAGGCCATGGTTTTATCCTTCGGGAAGACGATGCTGCCCTGATCGGGTGTCTCTTCCCCCGTGATCTGCTTTAAAAGCGTGGACTTTCCGGCGCCGTTGACACCGGTTACGGCCGCACGGTCCCGTTCCTCAAGATGAAAGGAAACATCCCGGAGAATATCCTTTCCGTCGTATGATTTTGTTAAATGACTGACTGATAAGATCATGGTTTTTCCGTATTCCTTCAGATCGTGCAGGCAGAAAACTGAACGCCCGCGTGATCAGATAAACATTGTTCGTACTTATTGTTCGTGCTTCTTATTTTCAGTAAGGGAGTATATCATAAACTTGATCGTTGGTCTATGCCGTACATTGCAAAAAAGGCGGAAAACACGTATAATGAAGCTCATCTGCAAAGGAGGGGGACGAACTTGATTTTCATAGGCGGAATTTCAAATGGAATAAAGCAGCTTTTTTACGGGAAGGAGCTTCCCTGCGGCATCTGCGGAAAACTGTCGGAGGTAACGGTGACCATGACCTATACCTGTTTCAGCTTTTTCTTTATCCCTCTGTTTAAATGGAACCGGCGTTTTTATGTGGAGTTTTCCTGCTGCAAGGCGGTCTATGAGCTCTCAAAGGAAAAGGGCATGGAACTCCTTAAGGGCGGAGAACCGGATATCGGGCCGGGAGATCTCACACTTGTGAGAGCGGGAGAGTACCGGGCAGAAGCGCATGACAGCGCGGCAAAGAGCGGGGAAGACCGGAGCGATAAGCGCTACTGCCCGCACTGCGGCAGTGAGATCGAGATGAAATTCAGCTACTGTCCCTACTGCGGCGGGAAGCTTTAACGGAAAACTTACGCTTAAGCAAAACGGAAAATAAAAAAAGATAGTAAAACTTCCAAAAAGTATATTTGCTGTCATGGCAATTTGCGCTATAATGAAAGCTGTGTCCGTGTGCATACGTATATGTGTGAAGTAAGGAATCAGCGTAAATGAGCACCACGGGGAGCGTAAAAGGGAAAAATACGCAGGAAGAATAGAAAGACCGGAGGAAGCTATGATCAGATTTAATCATTTTAATTTTAACGTGCTTGACCTCGAAAAGAGCCTTAAGTTCTACGAGGAGGCTCTGGGACTTAAGATAGAGAGCGAGAAAAAGGCGGCAGACGGCGCATTCCGCATCGTGTATCTTACGGACGGCGTGACGGATTTCAGACTGGAGCTCACCTGGCTTAAGGACCGCACGGAGCCGTATGATCTCGGAGATGAGGAATTCCACGTCGCGCTTACGACGGACGAGTTTGAAAAGTGGCATAAGCACCATGAGGAGATGGGCTGCATCTGCTTTGAAAATCATGATATGGGCATCTATTTCATCAACGATCCGGACGGCTACTGGATCGAGATCGTGCCGGAAAGATAAGACCGTGAGACTGACATTTTTACAGCACAGCGGATTTCTTCTGGAGACGGAGAGCTGGTATCTGATCTTTGATTTGTGCAGATCCGAGGAAGCGCTTCGGAAAAACGAACCCATCTGTGTACAGAACCAAGCGCAGCATCCGGCGGAACATACCGGCATGCTCCCTATGCTTACGGGTGAAAAGCCGATAGCAGTATTTGTATCGCACAGTCACTATGACCATTTTGACGAGGCCATTTTCGGACTGTCGGATCAGTACGGGAAAGAGCGTGTACACTATGTGCTCTCTTCGGATATCGACGACATCGACGATATCGCGGAGCGCCTGTCCGGGAAGCTTTGCTTTATGGGACCAGGAGAAGCGCGAAAGCTTAATCCGGGAGAGCTTGGGATCCGGACGCTCCGGTCAAATGACGCTGGCGTTGCGTATCTTGTTGAAACAGATGGGAAGCTCATTTACCACGCCGGTGATCTGCAGTACTGGGACTGGCCGGGGGAACCGGAGGAGGACAATCTGCATTACCGGGATACTTATATAGAAGAGATCGGTAAGCTTTCCAGGCTGCTTAAGGGCAGGGAGGTCTTTCTTTCCATGCTCGTGCTTGACGGAAGACAGGAGCAGTCCGCATATCTCGGCATCGACTGGTTCCTTTGCCATATCAGGACAAAATACGCGGTTCCGATGCACAGCTTCGGACATTATGAGATCAACAGCGCCTATGCGGTGCATTTTGCGGCGCTTAAGGAAGCGGGAAAGCTTCCCGGAGGATCTGAGGGCGCGCGTTATCTTCCGATTACACATGCGGGAGAGACATTTATTCTAGATGAAGATACTTGATGAGGATGAGTTAACGGTATGATAGGCATTTCACAGATGATGGAAATGAAGTCGATCGCGGACCGGCTTCGAAGAAATCACCCGAAATTCCCGGCATTCATTCAGGCAGTAATGCAGAAGGGAATCCCGGAGGGCACGGTGCTCGAATTAAAGGTCATCGAGCCGGACGGCAGCGAATATATCACAAATCTGCGGGTAAATGAGGACGATCTGGACTGCATCAGACGACTTAAGGAGCTGCAGCAGGGGCAGAAAAGATGAAATATACAAAACAGGCGATAACGGAAAAACTGGATGATCTGATTTACGGAGACACGAGAGAATCGAACCGGCGGATGAACTTTCTGAAGCAGTTCGTGCTGTTTCTCTTCCTTTTTTGCGTTCTCTGTACGGGAGCCTTCGGCATCGGTATGTTTAAGGGCATTATCGACAACGCCCCCGCGCTTTCTGACATTTCCTTCAGTCCGCAGGGCTTTGCGTCAAAGACCTATGATACGGAGGGAAATCTGACCGCGACGCTCGTACAGGAGGGCTCAAACCGTGAAGAGGCGAGCTTTGAGGAGATCCCGGAGAACCTGATCAACGCCTTTGTGGCAGTCGAGGACAAGCGTTTCTGGGAGCACAACGGCATTGACCTTGTGTCCATTTCCAGAGCGGTAAAGGGCGTGCTGACCCATACGGATCTCGGCGGCGGCTCCACCATCACGCAGCAGCTTATTAAAAACAATGTGTTTGACGGCGGTATGGAGAGCGGCTTCGCGCTGTATGAGAGAAAATTCCAGGAATGGTACGTGGCGCTGATGCTCGAGAACCAGCCGGATGTCAACAAGCTCGAGCTAAAAAAACAGATCATGACGGACTATCTTAATACCATCAACCTGGGCAACAACACGCTCGGCGTTAAGGTGGCGGCGAGACGGTATTTTAATAAGGAAGTAAGCGACTTAAATCTTTCCGAGTGCACGGTGCTCGCGGCGATCACGAAAAACCCGACCCGCCTTAATCCGATCACGCACCCGGAGGACAATGCGGAGAGAAGAAAGCTCTTCCTCGATGAGATGCTCGCACAGAACTACATCACGCAGGAAGAATATGACGAAGCAATTTCTGACAATGTATACGCGCGCATCGCAGCGGTGAATGAACTGCAGGAGGCGAAGGGCAGCGAGGTGTATTCGTGGTTTACGGATGCGCTCATCCCGCAGGCGATCAAGATCTTCAAGGAGCGCCTGTCGCTTACCGAGAAGGAGGCGAGGGATCTTTTGTATTCCGGCGGCCTTCGCATTGAGACGACGCAGGATCCGCGTATTCAGGAGATCGTGGACCGCGAGGTCAATGATCCGGATAATTATGACACGGCAAAGTACAGCTTCACCTGGCGTTTCTCCGTGAAACATGCGGACGGCACGATGACGCACTACAGCGAGCACGACATCGAAAACTACTGTAAGAACGTAAAGGGCCAGCGCTATGACGGACTGTTCCGGACTGAGGAGAAGCTGCAGGAAACGATAGACGAGTTCAAATCCACAGTCATGACAGAGGGGGATGAGGCAGCAGCGGAAACGCTGGATACCACGCTTGAGCCGCAGACCTCCATGGTCATCATAGACCAGAAGACAAAGGCGGTAAGGGCGCTTTCGGGCGGACGCGGACAGAAAAAATACAACCTCGCGTTTAACCGCGTGACGGATATGCGCAGACAGCCGGGCTCGACCTTCAAGGTCGTATCCTCCTTTGCTCCGGCGATCGATGAGTACGGTGCGACGCTTGCGACCACCTACTATGATTCGGAATATTCGATCGGAGAGAAGCAGTTCAAGAACTGGTGGAGAGACGGAGAATACTTCGGATACTCCAGCATCCGCGAAGGCATCGAATTCTCCATGAACATCGTGGCAGTGCGCTGCATGATGGAGACCGTGACACCGGAGGGCGGAATTGACTATGCGAGGAACTTAGGAATCTCCACGCTGGTTGATGAGGATAAGAACGGCGCATCCGCGCTCGGCGGCCTGACCTGGGGCGTAACAAACCTGGATCTTACGAACGCATTTGCAACGATCGCGGACGGCGGCATCTACGGAGAACCGCTGTTCTTCACGAAGGTATACAGCCATGACGGGACACTGCTCCTGGATCTTTCGGAGGACGAGGGCGACCGCGTTATGAAGGAGGCGACCGCTTTTCTTCTGACGGACGCGATGCAGCAGTCCATGATCCTGCAGTATAAGTGGGCGAGCGGATACACCGTAAACGTTACATCGACCCGCGCGCATCTCGACAATATGTCCGCAGCCGGAAAGTCAGGCACTACGACCAACAACGTGGATGTATGGTTCGTCGGCTACACGCCGTATTATACGGCAGGCATCTGGGCGGGCTGCGACGACAACCAGTCGCTCTATGATTCGAAGACGGGCGCGTATAACGGAGGCACCTCCTTCCACAAGGACATCTGGAGAAAGGTCATGACCCAGGTGAGCGAGGGACAGGAAAATGTACCGTTCGAGCAGCCGGACAGCATTGTCAAGGTGACGGTCTGCCGCAAGAGCGGAAAGCTTCCGGGACCGGGCTGCAAATATGACGGACGCGGCTCCGCAATATACGAGGAATATTTTGACGTCGACAACGTGCCGACGGAGACCTGTGAGATCCATACGAGCGGCGGGCGCATCGTCCTTCCGAAGGGAGAGGAAGACAAGTATACGGATGATTCTTCCTTTGCATCAAACGGAAGAGCGAGACGTTCCTCTTCGGGCAGCGGATCCGGATCGGGCAGCAGTTCAAGGCGTACGGGCGGAAGCTCGGGCTCTTCATCAGCGGGACAGGCTCCTGCGGGAGGCGCGCCGGCTGATCCGGGCGCGGGAAGCGGATCGGAAAATACGGGAGGCGAAGCGCAGGCACCGGCACCGGCTGAACAGCCGAACGTGATCTACCAGGGCAGCACCAACCAGACGGAAGAAGTGGGTCCGGGTGTGGGACTGTAAGAAAGCTTTCTCATAAGAAGTATATAAAGCAGATAAAAAGAATCGCTTTGACGGCGGTTCTTTTTATTTGGTAAGCAGCCGGGACGATATGAGGAAAACCGACACTTTTATGGAAAGAAGCGTTAAAGCGTTGCGCCTTAAAGTGTTGACAATCCCGTGCTGCAGTGCTATACTCCGGTATGTGTAAAAAATCTGAAGGCGGGGTACCACTTTTTTCAAAGGGCGTCCATATAAATTGCTTCAGAGAGCGAGAGGAGAATGCTTGATTATGAAAAAACAGAAACTTGCAAAGGCGGCTGCATTGACAGTTGCAGCAGCGATGATGGCTGCTATGACGGGCTGCTCCGGCAGCACCTCTGCGACGACGACCGCCGCTGAGACGGCAGCTGAGACTTCCGAAGAGGCTGCGGCGGAGGACACTTCCGCGGCAGAGAACGAAGAAGCCGGGGCAGGAGCAGAGGCTTCCGCAGACGACGGGACAACCTACCAGATCGGCGTGCTGCAGTTTGTACAGCACGACGCGCTTGACAAGGCAAATGAAGGCTTTGTGGAGGCGCTTGACGAATCCGGTATTTCCTATGATATAGACCAGCAGAACGCGGCAGGAGAGACCGCGACCTGCACGACGATCGCGCAGAAGTT
>JAUNHA010000046.1:0-5318 GCA_030524135.1 Eubacteriales bacterium | reverse complement strand
GGCCTTGAAGCGGTAGACTACACGGTAGCGACCTCCAACGATATCCAGACGGTCGTTCAGTCCATGGTTGGAAATGTAGATGCGATCTACGCGCCGACCGACAACGTTATCGCAGCAGGTATGCCGACCGTTGCCATGGTGGCAAATGAGAATCAGATCCCGACCATCGTGGGCGAGGAGGGTATGTGCAACGCAGGCGGTCTTGCGACCTACTCCATCGACTATAAGGAGCTTGGAAAGGTAGCGGGCGAGATGGCGGTACGCATCCTGACTGAGGGTGCTGATCCGGCGACCATGCCGATCGAGTACTATCCGTCTGATAAGCTTAAGCTCATCGTAAATGAAGAGACTGCAGAGACCCTCGGACTTACGGATGCGGTCGCAGCGCTCGAGCAGTAAAGAGAGCATCCTGAAAGAACGATACAAGGCTGCAAAAGAACGATAATAAATAATAGAAGTGCAGATCGCAGGCTCCCGCTTCCGCGGGAGTTTGCGTGCGAAAAGGAATTGATATGGATATAAGCAGTTTGATAAGCTCCCTTTTGGGAGGTGCGGCTCAGGGCGTGCTCTGGGGCATCATGGTACTGGGCGTGTACATCACCTACAAGCTTCTGGACATTCCGGATCTGACAGCAGACGGCAGCTTTACGCTGGGCGGCTGCGTGGCAACGGTCGCCATTCTTGCGGGTGTTGATCCGATTCTGGCGACCCTGCTCGGTATGGTGAGCGGGTTTCTCGCGGGTGCGGTCACGGGAATTCTGCATACGGTATTTGAAATCCCGGCGATTCTTGCCGGTATACTTACGCAGATCGGGCTCTGGTCCGTAAACCTGCGCGTCATGAGCGGCAAGGCGAATAACCCGCTTCTCAAGGCGGATACGATCATATCCTTTTACAAGGATAAGCTCGATGTCTCACAGTCTCAGGCGGCACTCATCGTCGGCATCCTGTTTGTGCTTGCGGTGATTCTCGTGCTGTACTGGTTTTTCGGAACGGAGATCGGATCGGCGCTCCGCGCGACCGGTGACAATGAGGATATGATCCGCGCGCTTGGCGTCAACACCGGTCATACCAAGCTGCTTGCACTGGCACTTTCAAACGGTCTCATCGGACTTTCCGGCGCGATGGTCGCGCAGATGCAGAAATATGCGGACATAAACATGGGCCGCGGTGCGATCGTCACCGGCCTCGCTGCGATCGTGATCGGAGAAGTGCTTCTGGGACGTGTCAAGAACTTTGGCCTGAAGCTCTTTTCCGCCGTTGCGGGTTCGATCGTGTACTTTATCATTCAGGCGCTAGTGCTCCGCATGGGTATGGATCCGAATGATATGAAACTCCTGTCGGCACTCATGGTTGCAATCGCGCTTGCGATTCCGGTTGCCATGCGCAAATACAGCATCCGCAAGAATTACGTAAAGGGCGACCTTTACGCGTCGGAGCACGCAGGCGAAAACAGCGTGAAGCAGGACGGAAACGGAGGCAGGGCATGATCGAGATAAAGCATGTATCAAAGACCTTTAACAAGGGTACCATCAATGAAAAACGGGCGCTCGACGATCTGAACCTTCAGCTGAATGAGGGAGATTTTGTCACGATCATCGGCGGAAACGGAGCGGGCAAATCCACGATGCTGAACGCGATCGCGGGTACGTTTCCGGTAGACTGCGGACAGATCATCATAGACGGAAACGACATCACGATGCAGCAGGAATACACGCGCGCAAAATATATCGGACGCGTGTTCCAGGACCCGATGAAGGGAACCTGCGCAGGCATGCAGATCGAGGAAAACCTTGCGCTTGCAAAGCGCAGGGGACAGGGAAGAGGTCTTCGCTGGCAGATGAAGCCGTCGGAGCGAAGCTTCTACAGAGAGCAACTTGCGCGTCTCGGACTGGGACTTGAGGAACGTCTTTCCGATAAGGTAGGTCTGCTTTCCGGCGGACAGAGACAGGCGGTCACCCTGCTAATGGCGACGCTGCAGAAACCGAAGCTTTTGCTCCTCGATGAGCATACGGCGGCACTCGACCCGGCGACGGCATCCAAGGTGCTTTCCCTCACGCGGGAGATCGTGGAGGGAAGCGGTCTTACGTCTCTCATGGTGACCCACAACATGCGTGACGCCATCGCGATTGGAAACCGTCTCATCATGATGGACCGCGGACACATCATTTATGATGTAAGCGGAGAAGAAAAGAAACAGCTCACCGTGGATGACCTCCTCCACAAGTTTGAGGAGGCAAGCGGCATGGAGTTTGCAAATGACAGAATGATGCTGTCGAAATAAAGATCAATATAAAAGATAAGAGGGGCGGATGCGGCTTACGAAGGCTGTATCCGCCCTGGCGGTTTAGAACGTGATTTGACTTTTGCGATTTTGCGGTTGTAAGAAAGAACTCTTTGACTTTTCAGACAGGATCTGATAAGCTGTTGATATCTGAATTTCTATTTATCTAATTTCTTTTCAGAAACAGTCAGATTTTATTCTAATTTCATTCCAGGTTTTGATTACAGGGAAATGTGTTTGACGGACGGTCTCTTTTGCTGACGGTTGAGTTTGTTTCCGGCAGATCTCGTTTTGCCTTCTGTGGTGTCTGTTTGCCAATCCTTTCACTGTGATCCGAAAATTGAAGAACGGAGGTGTGTTTTGGGAAGTATCAGCAGCACCATCCTCAGCCATGAGGATGGCAAGGCAAAGTACGATGCGGTGCAGAAGGAACTGCTTTCAAACAGGCAGATCCTCGCGCATATCGTAAAGCGCTTTGTGAAGGAGTTTGAAGACGTGCCGCTTAAGGACATCGAGGAGAAGTATATCGAGCCGGAAAGCATCAGGGTATCAAAGGTATTCGTGGAGAAGAACATGACGAATCTCACGGAGGAGCAGATCGAAGGGCTTAACACGGAGGACACCAGCATCAACGAAGGCAGGGTGACCTATGACATCCTGTTCCATGTGAAATATCCGGATGGGAGCGGGGAAGAGATCGGGATGTATATCAACCTGGAGGCGCAGACTGCGTTCTATCCGGGATATCCGATCGAGGTGAGAGGGGTATACTACAGTGCGAGGAAATTCACGAGCCAGTTAAGAAGCATCCGGAAGGGAACGGACTACGGGAAGCTTAAGAAGGTGTACAGTATCTGGCTGTGCATGGGGGACGTGCCGAAGGAGGAGGCGAACACGGCGACCTTGTACCGGTTTGAAAAAGATGATATAATCGGGAGAGTTGAGAGGGATAGAAGGGACTATGACCTGATCAATGTGGTAGTAGTACGGATCAATGACCGTGTGCCGTCGGAGGACGGGACGCTTGCGATGCTGCAGAGCCTTTGCAGCAACGAACTGAAGAAGGAAGAGAAGCTGAGGAAACTGGAAGGATTTGGCCTTAGGGTAAAAGGTGCGATCGAAGGAGGTGTGGAGCGGATGTGTAACCTGAGTGAACTTGTGGAGAAGAGGGGCGAAGAGCGCGGCTTGAAGCTAGGTGAAGAACGTGGCTTAAAATTAGGTGAAGAGCGCGGTCTCAGGGAAGGAATACTGTTAGGCGAGGAACGCGGCTTGAAGGTAGGCGAAGAACGTGGTTTAAAACTTGGAGAAGAACGCGCTAAATCTACCATGGCGATCAGCATGCTCCGTGACGGGATGGCCCGGGAGCAGGTGGCGAAGTATGCAGGTGTGAGCGTTGAGACGCTGAAGCAGTGGGAACTGGAAGCCCTGCATTGATAAAGGGCACCTTATAAAAACAATAAAATGATTTCATTGCAATGAAGCGTATAGGATCGGATTGATCTTATACGCTTTTTGTATTGTTAAGAGCTGTTTAATATGGATCGGAAAGACAGCCCGGAAGATTTCTCTCCGTAGCTATGATAGAATTAAAAACGAAACATTTACATGCGATAACAGAAGAGGAGGGGCAAGAATGCAGCAGATCTATCAGACAGAACAACTGGAGTGGTTTCGGAAGAAGCTTTTAGCTGAGGAAAAGTCTCCTTATACGATCGATAAATACCTGCGAGATGTAGGCGCATTTTTCCGGTATGTATCAGCATGCCGGGAAACGGAGAGGAATCCTGAAGCAGGCGAAGATGACGGGGGCTATGACAATCTGCGGGACCGGGTTCTTTCCTATAAGAAGTACCTGCAGTCCCGCTATAAGGTGAGCAGCGTGAATTCCATACTGAACGCACTTAATAAATATCTGAAACTGAGCGGGAAGGCGGAGCTCTGCGTGCGGACGCTGCGTCAGCAGAGGAGGCTCTTTTGCGACGGTGACAGGGTGTTGAGAAGATGTGATTACCGGAAACTTGTAGAGGCGGCGGACAGGGAAGGGAAGAAGCGCCTCTCATGTATTATCCAGACACTCGGCATGACGGGCCTTCGGATCGGAGAACTGCATTATCTGAATATGGAATGTCTGGAAAAGCGCTGCATTCATATCGAGCATAAGGGGAAGATCAGGGATATTGTCCTGCCGGGAGACCTGATACGGCTTTTGCGTAATTACTGCCGGGAGCAGCGGATCAAAGGCGGAGCTGTATTTACTACGAAAAACGGAACGCCCGTAGACCGGAAAAATATCTGGCATGAGATGAAGCTTCTGTGCAGGCGTGCGGGCGTAGCAGAGCGCCGCGTATTTCCGCATAACCTGAGGCATTTGTTTGCCACGGCATTCTATGAAAAGAAAAAGGACATCGTAAGGCTTGCGGATTATCTGGGACACAGCAATCTGGAGACGACCCGCCGCTATACAACGATCAGCAGCATGCAGGCGTGCCAGAGGGAGCTTGATCTGGGACTTTTGGTTACAAAATCAGGGGATCGTGCGGCAAAACGCATACAAAAAAGAAAGGGGAGGGGAAAAGGACAGGCACAGACAAAAAAGTCTGCCGATAGCACGTTAAAATGGAAAGAAACGGACATAATGCAAATTATATGGTATCAACAGGCAACAATTTGATGCTAACAGAGTATATTATGGCATGAAAAATAAGAACTTCCGCATGTAATAATTAGGAAGAACTTTTTATCACAGAACATTTGTTTTGTATTGTGAAAAACACATAGTCAAAATATGACCATCCGCGCGTAAACTATTGAAAATTTTTCAAAATAGGAGTATGCTATGTGCAGTTTATTATTTTCTGCAGGAGTACAGTGTGACATAATTTGCATTATGTCGCAGGCAGAAAAAAGAGAAAAAATCTGCCCCCGAAGCATTACAGGGAGCAATAAATACAGGGGAGACTATGAGAAAATATTTTGAAGGAATAAAACGCCGTGTTGCGGCAGTCGTATGTGCATCTCTGATATTGGGTATGTG
>JAUNHA010000045.1 GCA_030524135.1 Eubacteriales bacterium | reverse complement strand
TTTTTATCAATTTGGCTTTGACGGGTATGCATATTGTGGCGGTATATCTGCAGTAAAACGCCGGGCATCCCATCCAAAGTCCCGGCGTTTCCTGCTGCTTCTATTCATATTTGTCCGCGCGCAATTCCAAATCGTTATAGAGCGTCATGTTTCAAACCGCTGTGTCACCATGAAACGCCAGAATTCCTCTGCCCCCTGTTTTAATATTTTTCCTTTTTTTCTGGCGATTACCACGTAACGGCAGATTCTTCCGCCCTTCACGGTACAGTATACTACATCACGATCCCGTTCCACCAGCTTCAGTGCCGTCGTCCTGGGAATCAGGACAATTCCGCTGCCGCTGCAGGCAATCGAATAACGTGTGTCCACGAAATCCACGCGAAGCGGGTTCTGGGGCTTAATCCTGTATTTCTTGAAAAAAGCTTCCTCCGCATAATACAGGCTGTGATTCGGCGTGGAAAGAATATAATTCACATCCGGCCGGCGAAACACCTCAACCTCCAGTTCAAGCGGCGCATCCTGGCTGCTGCCCTCCGTATTCCTTCCTTCCAGTAAAACGGAATTCCGCGGAACAGCCCAGATCAGCGGGTCCTCCTCTATGGGCATATATTCGATCTTGTCCGATATCACCGGATCGGTGTATACGATCAGCTCCACCCGCTCTTCGATCAGCGCCGCCTCACACGCTTCCGCGCTCATATCCAGATACTCCGGGCGCAGATACGGGTAAGCGGAAATTAAAGCATTTGTGTGGTCTCCGACGTATTTTCCGCCGCGGGCTGTCGTGCCGACGGATACAGTCTGTATTCCCTGCTCCTGTCCTCCTGCTCTGCTGATCTGTTCAAAAAAATCATGTTCCAGCTCAAGATAGCGCTCTGCAAACTCCAGAAACGCCTCGCCTTCAGCTGTCATCTTAAGCGGCGCACGTTCAAATAGCTTCACCCCAAGCTGCTGCTCCAGCCTTCCAAGCTGTTTTGTCAGAGCAGGCTGGGAAATGAACAGCTTTCTTGCTGCCGCAGAAATGCTGCCGCACTCCGCCACATTTTTGAAATAGTGGAATACGCTGGTGTCCATCTTTCACTTCCCTTCTTACAGTTCTTCGGTTTTATATGTATTATATCCTTCGTAATAATAGCTGTGATCGATGCCTTTCATAAAAATCTCACGGTCATGGATATTGTCTGTCAGCGCATTCTTCAGTAAAACCTTTATTTCCGTATCCCTGATCGGGCTTCGTTCCATAGCGAGCAGATAATCTTCTTTATCCACTTTGCTCCAGTCCACCACACAGCCCATTTCCGTTTTAAACATCAGGTCGAGCCATATTCTTGCACTTCTTCCATTTCCTTCTCTGAACGGGTGCGCGATATTCATTTCTACATATTTCTCGACAATTTCATCAAAGGTTGACTGCGGCATCCGGTCGATATTCTTAAGCGCTGCCTCCAGATACATAAGCGGTGCAAATCTGAAATTTCCTTTGGAGATATTGACCTTTCGAAGTTCACCGGCAAACTCGTAAATTTCAGAAAAAAGATACCTGTGAATCTCCGCCAGACTTTCATATGTTCCGGGATTCAGTTTATCCAGAAATCCGCTTTCAAACATTTTTACGGCATTTTTTTTACTGATTTTTTCTTCTTCTCTTGCAAGCTCAGCCGAATCTGCAATGCCCAATTTATTTTCAAGCATATCTCTGCCTCCTGTTTCTTTTATCATCCCTTTTACAGTTCCATCTGCAGATAAATCATGTCGCAGAGCTTTACTCCGCCGTCATAAATCGGGTGATCATAGTATTTGATAAAGAAATCCTTCACGATATGGGAACGGCGGAAACCGCAGGCCTCATAAAAAGGGACCGTAAACGGACTGTCTCCCGTTCCGACCTGAAACAGCTGGAATCTTCCCCGATACTGCTCTTTCAGAAACGCGATCATCCGCCTTCCATAGCCCTGCCTCTGATACTCCGGCGCGACTGCAAGGTTTTTGAGCTCCAGCACACCGTTTCCTTCATCTGTCACAACGCATACAGCTCTGGCCTCTTCTGCCTGTATAGCACTTTCTGACATTATATCTTTTCCTTCGTGCTCCACAAGTACATACATCGTACCCGGCTCGAGGTACTCGTCGATCATATTTTCCTGCTCATCTGCAAGAAGGAGCAGCGGAAGAAAGCGTTTTTTGTTTTCCGTGATCTGAATAATTTTCATTTGCAGTTATTCTTCAGAAACTTTCGACATTATTTATTCAAAAAACTTCTCCCACTCTTTTTCACAAAATCCAGTGAGAACTTTCTCTCCCTCGACTATGATCGGGCGCTTTACGAGCATTCCGTCCGTGGCAAGCAGCGCAAGCTGCTCCTCTTCCGTCATCTGTGGGAGCTTATCCTTCAGTTCAAGCGCCTTATATTTAAGACCCGAGGTATTAAAGAACTTTTTCAGCGGCAGCCCGCTTCTGTGATACCAGTCCGTAAGCTCTTCTTTTGTCGGATTTTGTTCGACAATATGCCTGTCTTCATATTGTATGCCGCGCTCATCCAGCCATTTTTTCGCCTTCTGGCAGGTCGTACACTTTGGGTATTCGATAAATAACAGCATATAAAAGCTCCTTTTCTTTGTGATCTTCGAATTGTTTCTATTGTATCAGATTTCCTCCATTTTTGCTTTGTTTTTTGTTTTGCAGAACCAACTGCAGAACCAACTGCGCTGATATGTTCTTTTCCTTTGCTATTTTCTTCATAACTGCCTTTAACTGCATGGCATTCTTCATAGCAACACCTCCAAATAGGCTCTCAGCCTTTTCTCTACTTTAAACTGATGCGCATATTGTGAAAGCAGCGGAATATCCTTCTCCTTCCGTCCGGCATAGCGCTTAAACGCTTCCGAAACAAGCTGCACATCTGTATTATTTTGAGTACGTAAAATATCGCACAGAGTGCGTTCTGCATTATAAGCCTGTACAATATTTCCGCCTGGCGACTTCACATTCTCAATGCCAATGCTATAAAAATCTTTTTTTGCAGTATTGCAGCGGATTCCTGCCGCCTTTGGACCTGAGAGATTGTAACCTTCCGGGAACGTCATGTGACAGTAATTCGGAGTACGGTCTGTCAGATCACAGAGAAATAACGCTGTTCCCAATGAAAATACACCCTTCTTAAATCTGGTCTGAATATTCAGAAGATCATCCTCCCAGATTTCCGGTAATACGTAGACTCCACGCGATGCCTTCTCTAATTCGCCCTTATCAGCAAGATACTTCAGCGATCCTCTGGACAAACCTGCTGCAACAACCATAGCTGTTGTGACAACTCCGTTATTTTGCTTTACAAGATTCATGATCTCGTTGGACTGCTCCATGTCTTTCACCACCTTTAATTTGACTTTCTCGCTTATAAATATATGAAAACAAAGCGCAAAAGTCAAATCGTTTTTTGTGGCTATGCCCCTGCCCGGAGCTTAGTAGATGATACATCTGGTTCATTCTGCTGACCCCTTTCTTCATTTCAGTTTTACCTTACACTGCATCAGCTTATTCTTTTACAGAACTTCCGATGACAACCCCTCTGTATATCTTTTTATCATATATCCTGCATATACCGCAACAAGAAGCTCCGTAAACGGCATGGCAAACCAGATCGCATTCGCTCCGGCGAGTACCGGAAGCACCATGATCAGAACACCGCTGATGATACAGCCTCTTGCCACCGATACGATGAACGCTGCCTTCGGCTTCATCAGAGCCTGGAAATAATATGTTGAAAAGACATTGAGCGGCAGCAGCAGGAACGAAATACCGTAGCTTCGGATGATTGCAGGTGCCATTTCCAGAATCGCTTCCGTCGGGTTCATGAAGATACGGATATACAGGTTCGGACTGATCAGGCTGAGCGCTGTCCAGAACAGGCTGAAAACAGCAACTGTCCATAGGGCATATCGCAGGATCTCCCGGATCCGCTCCCCCTGCCCCGCGCCGAAATTGATCGAGATCATCGGCTGTGATGCCTGCCCTACGCTATAGGCACAGCACTGTACAATGGTGCTGACATTTATGATCGGCCCGTAAATAGCCAGTGCGTCCGTTCCCAGGTATTTCATGATCTGTCTGTTAAACAGAACCGTAAGGATGCCCATCGCCACATCGATAAAAAAGGTGGGAAAGCCGGTCACCGTGATCCTCTTTACACAGTGAAACAGTCTTGCAGGTCTTCTGAGCTTCAGCGTATTTTTCCTTGACCAAAAATGTGAGAGCATCACAAAAAATGATATTGCCGAGCCAATTGCAGTCGCAAGTCCTGCACCGTAGATCCCCATATCAAATGTAAATACAAACAGATAATCTCCGACAACATTGAACAGACCGCCGGCAAGCACACCAGCTGTCGCAAGCTCCGGATCCCCGTCATTTCGAAGGAAAGCGGCAAGCATCTGATTAAATAAGAAAAACGGAAGCACTGCCTTAACCGGTCTCAGATAATCCTGCGCGAGAGACAGCAGATTCATATCCGCACCAAAAAACAGCAGGATCGGACGTTCATAAAACAGAATGGCGCTCCATGCTGCTGCAGCCAGAACCACCGAGCCGATCACTGCCGCAGTGAAATATTCCTGTTCCTCTCCATCGTTTTTCCCTGCAGCCCCGCGCATCATGCTGAAGATCACGGAACCGCCGATTCCCATGAGCAGTCCGAGGCTGTAAATGATATTCCAGATCGGCGCAACGACGGCAAGCGCCGCTGTCCCGTCCGGTCCCTGATACTGTCCGACCATCGCCATATCCACGATCGAATAGACGGATGTGATCATCGCGCTTCCAAATGCGGCAGACAGATATTTCAGATACATCGGCCGGATCTTTCCTGTCAGTAAATTCATGTTTCTACCCCTTTGCAAACCTTATTGAAAGACTTTTCTGTTCACAGCAAAATGGATTCTGTGATACAAAAAGGCCGGATAAGAGACGAAAACTGCGGCTTTCTTATCCGGCACTCCTATACGTAAGAGCAACCCTCCGTCAAACCGTGTGTTCGCTATCTTATCCGGCCTTATACTTACGATTATAAGTCCTCCGACAATCGGGTATTATAGCATAGGCAAATCTTAAGTCAAGACAGATTTCAAAATTTTCACACCCCTTTTAAAGCTTTTTTCAGCATTTTTTTCAGCTTTTTCCTGCTCCCGTTTGACCAGGACATCCTCTTTATGCTATGCTTACGCCTGACTGTTATTTTACAGGCTTTGTGCCTGATCGGCGCCGGCGGCGCAGCAAGTATTTTTGAGGTGAACTGTGAGTATTTTAAATGTTGAACACTTAAGCCACGGTTTCGGAGACCGTGCAATTTTCGAAGACGTCAGCTTCCGGCTTCTGAAAGGCGAACACATCGGGCTGATCGGCGCAAACGGTGAGGGAAAATCCACCTTTATGAGCATCATTACGGATAAGCTCATGCCGGACGAAGGAAAAGTCGAATGGGCAAAAAATGTCCGGGTCGGCTATCTTGACCAGCATACCGTGCTGGAAAAGGGACAGAGCATCCGGGACGTTCTGAAAAATGCGTTCTCCTTTCTGCTCGATCTGGAAGCGGATATGAACAGGATCTGCGACGAGCTCGGAAGCGGCTCCCTTTCCGATGATGAAATGAATGAAAAAATGGAAGAGCTCGGCACGATTCAGGAGCTTCTGATGTCCCATGATTTCTATATGATCGACGCGAAGATCGAAGAGATCGCGCGCGCCTTTGAGCTCGATGAGCTGGGGCTTGACCGGGATGTCTCGGAGCTCTCCGGCGGACAGCGTACCAAGGTCCTTCTCGCAAAGCTCCTTCTGGAAAAGCCCGACATCCTGCTTCTTGACGAGCCGACCAACTACCTCGATGTCCAGCACATCGAATGGCTGCGCCGCTACCTACAGGAATATGAAAATGCATTTATTCTGATCTCCCACGATATTCCGTTCCTCAACAGCGTGATCAACCTCATCTATCACATGGAAAACGGAAAACTGGACCGCTATGTCGGAGACTATGACAAATTTCAGGAGGTTTATGCAGCAAAGAAGGCGCAGCTTGAGGCTGCCTACCGCCGTCAGCAGCAGGAGATCGCCGATCTGCAGGACTTTGTCGCGCGCAACAAGGCACGCGTCGCTACCCGCAACATGGCGATGTCCCGTCAGAAAAAACTCGATAAGATGGAGGTCATCGAGCTCGCGAAGGAAAAACCAAAGCCGGAGTTTTTATTTAAGGAAGCGCGCACGAGCGGAAAGCTGATCTTTGAAACGCACGATCTCGTGATCGGCTATGACGAGCCGCTCTCAAGGCCCATAAAGCTCCGCATGGAACGCGGTGAGCGCATTGTGCTGAAGGGCGCAAACGGTATCGGAAAGACCACGCTTCTTAAGACGATATTGAAAGAGATCAAACCGCTCTCCGGAGATGTGGAGCAGGGTGATTATCTCTTCTGCGGATATTTCGAGCAGGAGGTTCCGGCTTCCTCCAAAACCTGTATCGAAGCGTTATGGGAAGAATTCCCGTCCTTTACACAGTATGAATGCCGTGCGGCGCTTGCAAAATGCGGCCTCACAACGAAAAACATCGAAAGCCAGGTACGCGTGCTCTCCGGCGGCGAACAGGCAAAGCTGCGCCTCTGCAAGCTGATGAACCGCGACAGCAACGTACTCTTCCTTGACGAGCCGACCAACCATCTTGACCCGGACGCAAAGGATGCGCTTGCCGAAGCGCTTGACCGCTACCGCGGAAGCATTCTGCTGATCTGCCATGAGCCGGAGTTCTATGAGAGGCTTCATGCACGGGTCATCGACTGTACAGAATGGTCGCTTCGCGTGTAAATCCGGTTCCGGCTAAGGATCCGGTTTCGATTTTTAATTGGCAACCTTCGTGCTCCGCCTTCCGGAATAACCGGGCATATTTACAGAAATTTAATCTTTTCCCTGCGGAAACACGCTTGTAGTTTCGTCCGCTTTCTGTATAATAAAACTGATGGGAGCATGAGCTGCTGCTCCTGTTATCTATGACATGATTTAATCCATAACAAAAATCGGAGGTATGAGAAATGAAAGTTTTCAAATCCCAGAATTGTACCAATCTTGTAGAGAAAATTGTTGACGGCGCATCCGAGATCTCCTGCTGCGGACAGCCGATGGCAGAGCTTCATGCAAACACAACCGATGCTGCGCAGGAAAAGCATGTTCCGGCTGTTACGGTATCCGGAAATACGGTGCATGTTCAGGTCGGAAGCGTTGAGCACCCGATGCTTGATGAGCACTATATCGTATTTATCGCGGCTGAATTCGGCGATACCGTGATCCGTAAGAATTTAACGCCGGGTGAAAAGCCTGTCGCTGATTTCTACCTTGGAGATTATCACGGTCCTGTCACCGTTTATGAGTACTGCAATCTGCACGGACTCTGGAAGGCGGAGACGGAGATCTAAGCCGGACAGAAACGTTCCTGTTTTTCATTTTCGATTATTTATTTTATATGTCCCGGGCTGTCCCATCCTGTATGGGATGGCCCGTTCTTTTTCCGGACATGAAAAACGCAGTCCCGAAAGACCGCGCTGTGATTATCTTATGTTTATTTTATTATGCCGATGCAGTGCGGCGATCAGAGTATACTCCTGATACTCTCCGTGCTCCCACGCCTGCATGGCAGTCCCCGTTCAGAGATACTTCGCTTACCCTCAGCTCCGGGAGGGGATCGCAACCTGTTTGCCTGAAGCTCTCTGAACTGTCCTTATCATAAGATACAATTGTGTGGTTTTCATGTTGTTTCTGTAAAGATCATGTCAAATTTTAAAAAAGCTTCTGACACGCTGCATATCCCGGACAGCTTCCTTTATTGCCCGCTGAAATAGCTTCTGATCTGCCGGATCAGCTCTGCATTGGCAGCTTCATCTGAAGTCCTCCAAGCCTTTGACCAGGAAACCACGGCTTCCACAGCCGCTCCGATATGCCATACCGGCGCCCAGCCGAACGTCTTTTTGATCTTCTCATTGGACAGCTTCAGGAAGTTTGCCTCATGAGGTCCTTCCGCAGTTCCCGGGCAGCTCCATCTGCTGCCGTCTCCCCATGCCTTTGTGAACAGATCCGCAAGCGCGCCTGTCGTCACACAGTCACAGTCATCAGGACCGACATTATACCAGCCGGCGTACTGCTTCTCCTCTGCCGCGCGCATCACGATCGTCAGATAGACCGAAAGCGGCTCCAGCACATGCTGATACGGTCTTGTGCTGTTCGGATTGCGGACGATGATCTCCCGTCCTTCCGTCACCGCACGGATGCAGTCCGGAATGATACGGTCGTTTGCAAAATCGCCGCCGCCGATCACATTGCCCGCGCGCGCAGTCGAAATCGCCGGATCTCCCGCCTCAAAAAACGAATGCATGTAGCTGTGCGTCACAAGCTCCGAGCAGGACTTGGAATTGGAATAGGGATCATAGCCGTCGAGCTTATCGTCTTCCCGGTAGCCATACCCGGGGCGCTCCTCGTTGAGATACACCTTATCTGTCGTCACATTGAGAAAAGAGCGGCAGCACGGCGTAAGCCGCATGCATTCCATCAGATTGACCGTACCCATGACATTTGTCTCATAGGTTTCACGCGGAATCCGGTAGGAATCGCGCACGATCGGCTGTGCCGCCAGATGGAATACATACTCCGGACGCACCTCATCATAAAAGCGCCTAAGCTCCTCAAAATCACGGATATCCCCGATATGGGATATACAGATTTTTACCTGCGTGTCCGCATCCTCTGTGCAAAGCCGAAGCTCCTGTTTCGTTTCCTCTCCCGCACCTTTTCCAAACATGACCTCAAACAGCGAAGGGCTTGTCGGCGGTTCCTTTGCATAGCCGTAAACAGAAGCGCCGCACATGGAAAGGATCGCGCACAGCCAGCTTCCCTTAAAGCCGGTATGCCCGGTCACAAGTACGCGTTTTCCCTGATAAAAAGATTTCAGTTCCTCTAAATTCATCTGTTATTCCTTCCAGATCTTCCACGGCGCAGTGCCGTTCTCCCAGAGGCTCTGCAGCTTTTCCCGCTCCCTCTGCGTGTCCATGCACTGCCAGAACCCGTCATGGTAAAAGCTCATGAGCTCTCCTTTTACCGCAAGCTCCGTAAGCGGCTCCTTCTCGAGAATCGTCGTATCGTCCTTCAGATAATCAAACACCTCCGGATTAAACATCATAAATCCACCGTTGATCAGTGAACCGTCATCCTCCTGCTTTTCCCG
This sequence comes from Eubacteriales bacterium, assembly GCA_030524135.1. Lineage (GTDB taxonomy): Bacteria > Bacillota > Clostridia > Lachnospirales > Lachnospiraceae > Avilachnospira. Next base: position 7,362 of record JAUNHA010000045.1, on the reverse strand, counting down.
GAAGGAAGTGATCACATTGTCCCCGTTTACCTCGAGCACGCCCTTAAGCTGTGCGAGATTGACCGTCGTGATCGTGGCAATCTTTCCATGCGCACGGTGAAATTTCTCCAGTGCGCAAAGATCCACCGTACTCACGCCATCCCCATAGGTCAGCATAAACGGCTCGTCACCGATATATTTCTGCACGCGCTTCACGCGGCCTCCTGTCATCGTGTGGAGCCCGGTATCGATCAGCGTTACCTTCCACGGATCCGCATGCTTGTTATGCACCGTCATCTTATTGTTCTGGATATCAAACGTCACATCCGAGGTATACAGAAAATAATCCGCAAAAAACTCCTTTACCATATGCTGCTTGTACCCAAGGCAGATGATAAAATCATTGTATCCGAATTCACTGTAATATTTCATGATGTGCCACAGGATCGGCATACCGCCGATCTCGATCATGGGCTTCGGCTTCAGATGCGATTCCTCGCTGATTCTTGTGCCGAGACCGCCCGCCAGAATAACTACTTTCACGTCAAATCCTCTCTTTATCTCCGAAATACGTTCAGGTGATTTTCTTCCAGTATCTCAATTACATGCTCCAGTACCGCAGGGGATTTTCCCCATTCGAGCCGTTTGCACAGCTCTTCCGGTGAATATGCTTCATGATCGCGCAGCATCGCTGCCATCGCCTCATAATTCTCTTCCCGGTACGGTGCCTTCTTTATTTCATCGTAAGTAGTATAACAGTTTCCTGCCAGAAAGAAAATGCAGAAAGCGATTAAGATTCCATTACAGATTTTACACGGGCGACAGACACCTGCTTCTCCTGCTCCGATCCGGCATGCCCCTGCCGGATTTCCAGCCGTTTCTCTCCGATACAAGGCAAAGATCAGCAGAATACCGATGATCCCGATCATAAACTGCGCCGCATAACGGGAGCTTAACGCATAGCTCTCCTTTAAGAAGATCCAACGGGAAGCTGTCACCAGCACATGATTCATGCCTCCCGAGAGCAGCAGGATCAGCGGAAACAAGGTCTTCCTGTAAAGTTCCGCCTTTACAAAATAGAGATAGAGCGCAAATACATAGGCCACGATCACGAGAAGACCCGCAGCAAAAACCGCATTGTCATTTAAGAATCCCCGTTCCGCAAGCGCTGCGATCGTTTCCTGTCCCAGAACCGCTCCGGCAAATGTCTTTACAAAAAAGCGCGGCAGAAACAACGGCTCCCGGGCCATCGCCTCCGAAAAGGAAAGCTCCGTCGCTCCGGCATGCTCCCATACAGCGAAATGTCTGCTCAGCAGATAGAGCATAAGCACGCACAGCACGGAAAGGAACGGAAGCAGATAAAGCCGGACTGCGCCGGATGCCGGTTTTCCGGCATGACACGCACAAAACAGGCAATATGCATATGCCAGAATCAGCACCCCGCAGTAAGCCGCGATATATTCACCTGCAAACATCAGAATAAAAAACGGCAGTACAGTCAGAAGGACTGAAAGCTTACGGCATCTTTCCCGGGAGCCCGCTTCCACGCATTCCTTAAGACTTAACTGAAACATGCTGTCCAGCAGATAATAATGCAGAAAAAACAGGCCGAAGGATACGACATGCGCCCATGCGGTTCCGTTCAAAAGCGCTTCCCACTTGATCAGGGAAAACAGCACGCACAGCACGGCAAGCCAGAACAGATACAGCTTTCCCGACAACCGTTCCCGTCTCGCATACAGCGCGAGTACCGTTCCGCATAAAAGAAGGCCGGATGCCGCACATACGCGGTCAAAGGTCACCGAATAGTCAAATAGCTTTACATTGATCAGTCGCTGCAGAAAGCTTGCCGGGATGCGGGTCAGCACATCCGGTACCAGAAATTTCGACGGGTCCGTCACATCCGGCAGATATGCATCGATGAGACGGATATAGTCGGAATATACCACATCGCAGGATGCGCTTTTGATATACCACAGGCAGAACAGAAATCCTGCGAAAACAGGCAGAAGCCACAGAAGCAATGGTCCCTGATTCCTTTCCCCCTGTTCCCCATATCCTGTTTGTTTTGTTTGCTTCATATCTTCCATATATTTTCTTTCTGCTCCGCCCTCCGGGCAGATCTCCTGCGTTTCTTTCGGGCTGGACCCACTGTGCTCATTGAGTTTTATTGTATCTCCCAGGGGATACAGAGGCAAGCTTTTTTTCTTCTCCGCAGTTGTGATTCCCGGTCCGGAATGCTACCATATAGGAGATTATGCAGGATTATCTGCAGCATTCAAATTACAGAAATGAAACGGAGACGCAATATGCAGAAAAAAACAGCAGATCATTCAGGTTCACCCACCCCGCACAGAAGCAGCTTTGGAGCAGTCCGTTCCTCAGGAGAACTCCTGAGCCTTCTGCGTTCCGTCGACCGGAAGAGCTATCCTGCCTATAAAGCACTTACGGGAAGCTGGCGCTTCCCAGCCTATACGCTTTCGATCGACCACGTTCAGGGCGATCCGTTTGCGTCGCCTTCTCACCTGACCGTTCATATCACACTGGAGACAGCAGGTTTTCCTGCAGCATTTCTCGACCGGGATTATAAACGCACCGCGCTTTCCGACTACCTTCTGCGCAGATTCGGGCGGTTCCTTTCTGCTTCCTCTCATGAGGCAAAGGGGTCCGGAAAAAGCGGTCTCCTCAGCATAAGCCGCTGCGGGCAGGAGATCCTGCCGAGAACCGCCTGTGAGATCAATGAAAAGGAACTTGCGGTACGATTCCATGCCGGCTTCCCGGCTGCCGGCCGTACGATTCTCGCCGGAGAGCTTGAAAAGATCCTGTTTTCACTCCTGCCCGGATGCATCGAAAAAGCGCTGCTTGCAAAAAGCATTCCGCAACAAGAACTTCTCCAGGTCATCAGGCTCGCCGAAGATCAGGATTTCCTGCGCGCTGAGCTCCCGCGCAGGGGACTTGTCGCCTTTATTGCCGACGGTTCGGTCCTGCCCAGAGAAAGCGGTGTTTCTGACAGGCCGATGCAGGGCGCTGTCCTATTTTCTTCTCCGGAAAGCCTTGCAGTCACGATCTCTCTTCCGTATAAGGGAAACCTTCGCGGCATGGGGATCCCGAAAGGAATTACGCTCATTGCAGGCGGCGGATACCACGGCAAATCCACCGTCTTAAAAGCGCTCGAGCGCGGAGTGTATAACCACATCTCCGGGGATGGACGCGAATATGTCATCACGGATGCCTCCGCCGTAAAAATACGGGCGGAAGACGGCAGGAAGATCTCCGGCACGGATATCTCCCTTTTTATTCATGATCTGCCAAATAAAAAAGACACGAAGCGCTTTTCCACACCCGATGCGAGCGGAAGCACCTCACAGGCAGCCAATATCTCTGAAGCAATCGAGGCCGGCAGCCATCTGTTCCTCATCGATGAGGACACCTCTGCGACGAACTTTATGATACGCGACGAGCTCATGCAGAAGGTCATTTCCAGAGAAAAGGAACCGATCACCCCGTTTCTTGAACGTGCAAGAGCTCTGTATGAGGAAGCGGACATCTCTTCCATCCTCGTTGTCGGAAGCAGCGGCGCTTATTTTTATCTGGCAGACCACATCATTCAGATGGACGCTTACCGGCCCCTTGAGATCACGGAACGCGTACGCGCGCTCTGCCGGGAAACAACTGCCCCGGACCTCTCTGCGCCCGGATTTCATCTGCCCGATACCGATCGGAGACTTCTCTTTCTCCAGGGAACAGATGCCGGACAGGCTGCTGAAAGAAACGGCAGACCCGGATATGAAAGAGGACGAGGCCGCAGTCAGGTCCCGGGCGCATGGAAGGACGACCGCCCCGCCCGCGCGAAGATCCGGCTGCAGGGCACAACTGCATTTTCACTCGACCACACAAACGTGGATCTTCGCTATCTCGAACAGCTCACGGACGCGGAACAGACTGCCGCGCTCGCGCATCTGCTGCGCTATGTCAGCGAGCATTACCGCGAAAAAAAGCTCCCCGCGTCAAAGATTGCAGAGGAGCTTTCGGAAAGACTGTCCGCAGAAGGTTTTTCCTTTCTCTTTGAAAACGCTTACTGCGCCGCGGGTCTTGCGCTCCCGCGCAGACAGGAGATCCTTGCCTGCCTGCTGCGGGTATAAAATCAATTTTCGATCTGATCGATCTCTGTATCATGAAAATACATATACAAATGATCAGTTCAGTTTAATATTATGCTCTGAGAGCACTTCTTTCACATGCGTAAAGCTATCAAAGATCGGATAGATGTCATAAAACTGATACCCTCCGATATCCTCGATGGAAAGGGGCTTGTCGCCATAGGAATTTCCCATGATTCTGTATTGTGCGGCAAGCACTTCTTCCTGCGGAATATAAATTAAGTAGCTGTAGTGCTTTTCTTCTATTCCGCGCTCCGCGTATTCCATGCTGAGCCACTCTGTATCATAATCCTCATAACGAAGCTCCCGGAGATCCGTCTTGAGCGCTTCCAGCAGCTCTCTCCGGATATCTGCAGAATATAGGCCGTCCAGATTCAGTGTCGGACTTACGTTTGCGCCTGCATTATAATATCGATCCTGTACGCCGGTGCCGGCAATAAGCGGCAGATCCGTGGCGTCGATGCGGTCATTGCCTGAAAGCTGCAGTCCAAAAAGTCCGACATCGTTCCCGTTTACCGAAAGAATCGGATAGACCGCCTCCTTATAGGCTTCAGCCCCCATCAAAACATCCATCAGCTCCTTCAGCGCTTCTTCCGTGAGGTAGTAATTCCGCCTGTCCTCACGTCCGTTTTTAAGCCGCCAGTTGATCACCGTATAGAAGGTCTGCTCTCCTGCATCATAGCCTTCCCAGGTATTCTGTGTTCCCCATTCCGAAAGTCCGGCGAATGCCGCCTTTCTCAGGGCTTCAATCGATTCGGCATCCGTGAGCTTCATTCGTTTTTTGACATCATCATAGGAATAATCGTCGAATTCTTCCGGAGAAAAGCTTCCGTCCGCAAGGCTTCCATAAGCCTCTCTGGCAAGCGCAGTTGCTCCGGTATCATCCGTCAGCATATTCGAAACCGAAACTGCCGCGCTCGACACATCCTCCGTCTCCGGCACATAGCGGTTACAACCCGTTACATCATACTGAAATCCCAGCACAATGCCCACGGAAAGGATCACGGTAATCAGAAGCTCCGGCTTGTGATCAAACAATTTGCGTACATCCTGCTGAATAATGATCTCCATGACCGCATGTACGATCACAGCGCCCGCGACCGTAAAGAACATCGTCCAGGCAAGGCTGTCAAGCCCCGTTCCGATCATAGACAGCGTAAGCGCCGATAAAACAGCGGTAATGATGCGCACGAACGGCTTCACCGGACGAAAGGCGATCGATCCGCCGGCGCTCTCCGAAGCGCGCTTTTGGAACAGCCACAGCGATACGAGCATTCCGGCAAGCGTCAGAATAAGGGCCGCTGTCAGAACATGGGAAATATGCGGTCCGATCTCGGTCAGACGTTTCATATAGACCGGTTTATCCATATCTGTCAACAGATGCGGATAATAGGTATACTCTGTCAGATATTTGATCGGGGAGAGGTACTGCAGCTTCTGTTCTGTCCCTGCCGCATCATACAGCGTATCAAAATGGGTTTCCTTCAGGGACATGATCACAGCCGATGCTGCAGGTCCCGCGCTCCAGAGCCATCCTGCAGCCAGCACGCCGACCGCAAGGCTGCCCGCGAGCAGCATGGCCGCCACCGTCGCCGTATAGATCAGAAGGAACAGGAGCATATAATGCGCGTTTACCACAAGCGCCAGCCCGAGCATCAGTCCCTGCGTCTGAAAGAACATGGCTGCGATCACCGCACCCAGAAGTCCCAGCGCATAGCTTACCAGCATAAATAAAATGCCGCTCACATAATTTGCAAAAAACCGCTTCGTCCTCGATACCGGCAGGCTGTGATAAAAGTCTGTCTGCTGTCTGCTGTAGAGATAGCGGAACATCGCAAACGCGCAGAGCGCCGCCGCAACGGCCACGATGAACATGATCAGGGAAGCATCGCCAAACAGCACATCTTTTGCCGTCCGTGTCAGTGCCTCGGAGAGCTCATTTGTCTTTTCCGCCACAAATACCGATGTCGGCCCGTCCGCTCCGCCGATCACGGAGCTGTCGCCGGAAAGCGTGAAGGAATTCGGATCCAGATCATCCGGTACAGAATAGCTATCGTTGGTCATCACATATCCCCGATGTGCAAAGCTCTGCTGCACGCCCGAAAGCTGCATTGCCATATTGACGGGATAGTTAAACAGCATCACGAGAAACGCCAGCAGTACAAGCCACAGATTTCCGCGGATATTCTGTCTGACAAGCTCTGCAAAGGAAATCCCGCTCTTTTGTTTTTTCAGATTATTCTCCGAGGATGAGCTTTTTAATGTCATAGCCTGCTACCTCCGTTTCCGTAATAAATATCTCTTCCAGAGAAAGTGGAATCAGTTCATAAAAAACCGGCTTTAAGGAATTCATCACACCTCTGATCTCTGTCTCCTCTCCTCTTACGATATAGAGACGAAGACGCCCGCGCTGTTCGGACTGTATAATATCAAGCTGCTTTTTCGCCTCCTCTTCCATTCCCTCCTGCAGCACGCACTGGATCTTGTGCACGCCGAGCTTCAGCTCATCGATGTCCCGGCTGAGCAGGATACCTCCGCGGTGCAAAAGTCCCACATGATCGCAGATATCTTCAAGCTCCCTCAGGTTGTGCGAAGCGATCACAGGCGTCATACCGCGTTCCTCGATTGCTTCTGCAAACAGCGATTTCACCGCCTGACGCATCACCGGATCCAGACCGTCAAAGGTCTCGTCACAGAAAATATAGCGCGTGCCCGCAGAAAGCGCCAGGATCACGGAAAGCTGCTTTTTCATTCCCTTCGAAAACGTGGAGATCTTGCGGTTCTCGTCAAGTCCAAACTCCTTCAGAAGCTTTCGGAAGCGCTCCATATCAAACCCGTCGTAATAATATCTGTAAAACTGCCCCATCTCCGCGGACGCTGCATTCGGTATAAAAAACTGCTCATCCGATATAAAGAAAAAATGCTGTTTTACTGCCACATTTTCATAGACGCCCGCACCGTCGATCTCCACCGTTCCTTCATCCGGCAGATATATTCCTGCGGCACAGCGCAGAAACGTGGATTTTCCGGCTCCGTTTGTGCCGATCAGGCCGAATACCTCCCCGTCCCGGATCGTCGCCGTAATATTGTCAAGCGCCGTAATATCACCAAATCTTTTTGTAAGGGCTCTTGCTTCTATCATTCCTGCCGCCTCCCGTCCTCATACTCTCTGATCACGGATATGATCTCCTCATCCCGAAGGCCGAGCTTTCTCGCCTCACAG
>JAUNHA010000044.1 GCA_030524135.1 Eubacteriales bacterium | reverse complement strand
CCTATAATGGTGAAGATGTAGAGGATGAGGAGCCGGACGAAGACACTGCGGGAATTCTTTATAGTGGAGACCTGTTTATAAAAGCATTTCGTGACAATATAGAGTATCAAAGGGTTGTATTTGACTATGAACTGAATAACCCTCTGGACGATGATATTTCGGAGCGCTTTGAGGATTTGGTAACGTATTTTTTACGCAAAAGATGACCCGGATGTCCCGGAACAACTGAAAAATAGTTGTATCTTTTCTCATCACCGCGACGTAAAGTGTCTATGTGCATTGCTATACTCCCCTTATCAACACATGAGAGGAGTATGGCAATGAAGACATACAAGGTTGTATTCCTTCGGAGGGGTTATGCGCTGATCGAAGCGAATACAGAGGAAGAAGCCGGACAAAAAGCGAGGCAGCTAAGAGCTGATCAGCTCCACTGGAGCGAGGATGATCTGTTCTTTCCGGCATATATACAGGTGGCAGAGGAGAAAGAGAGGAACATATGATGCGATCTGCCATTTACTTACATTTTCTTTAAAGGAGTATGAATCAGGTTCACACTCCTTTTATTTTATGTTAAAATAACTGAATGCGTAAAAGTGCCTGAAGAGAGAAGGAGACTTTTATGCCGAAACAAACGAAAATCAAGGACCTGCCGGAGGCGCTCCGCCCCTATGAGCGCTGCGAGCAGGAAGGTCCGGAAGTGTTAAGCGACGCTGAGCTTCTGGCTGTTATTTTAAGAAGCGGAAGCCGGGAGAAGAACTCGGTCGCGCTCGCGGAGGAGATCCTTTCCCTCAACGGATCCGAGCACGGGCTTCTCAATTTGATGCAGTATTCCTGCGAGGAATTCCGGGAGTTAAGGGGCGTGGGCCGCGTCAAGGGACTGCAGCTTCTGTGCGTCGGAGAGCTGTCGCGCCGCATCTGGAAGCAGAGCGCTGCCGGAAGGCTGAACGTCCATGATCCAGCCACAGTGGCTGATTATTACATGGAGGATCTCAGGCATCTTGACTATGAGTGCATTCATCTGATGCTGCTCGATGCAAAGGACAGGCTCAGAAAGAGCGTCTGCGTTTCCCGGGGGAGCATGCTTTCCTCAAGCATCTCTTCAAGGGAGATCTTTAAAGCTGTGATCGCGCATCAGGCCTGCGGTCTGATCCTCGTGCACAACCATCCGAGCGGCGACCCCACGCCGAGCGCGGACGATGTGCTGTTTACACAAAAGGTTCGAATTGCGGCTGCGGAGCTTGGCATCATGCTCAGAGACCACGTCATCATCGGGGACAACTGCTATTTCAGCTTTGTCGAGCATGAGATGCTTCATGCCGCGCCGAGGTGACCCCGGCTGATATCATTCAATGTTTGAGTGAGGATTTTTTTAATGGATAATAAGGGCTCGAAATACATGCTTATCCTGCTCACGGTGTTCTGCGCCGTGCTGATCGTGTTAAGCTCCATACAGAACGGCGCGGTCGATCCGCTGAGAAACGCGGTCGGTTATGTGCTGGTGCCGATCCAGAAGGGCGTAAACTCCGTGGGCACCGGCATCTACAACGCGCTCAGCGAAAGCCGGAACTTAAAATATGCCTATGAGGAAAACAAATCCCTTCGTGAGCAGATCGATACGCTTACGGAGGAAAATAACCGTCTGAAATCGGATACGCTGGAGCTTTCCCGTCTGCGGGAGCTCTACGACCTTGACCAGCAGTATATGCAGTATCCGAAGGTCGCTGCGCGCGTGATCGCAAAGGATTCCGAGAAATGGTTCCAGGTATTCCGCATCGACAAAGGCTCCGCTGACGGCATCGAGACCGATATGAACGTGCTCTGCGGCGGCGGGCTTTTAGGGATCGTGACGGATGTCGGTGCAAATTATGCGACGGTCCGTACCATTATCGATGACGAGTCGCGTGTTTCCGCCATGTCGCAGCATTCGGCGGATACCTGTATCGTGGCAGGCGATCTGATGCTGTTTGAGAGCGGAAAGCTCCGCATTTCCAATATCGACAAAAACGCGAGCATTGCGGACGGAGATGCGATCGTAACTTCCAATATCAGTACGAAATTCCTTCCGGGAATCCTGATTGGATATGCGTCAAATATCCAGGTGGATTCCAAGCAGCTCACCAAATCCGGAGAGCTGATCCCGGTTGCAGACTTTGACAATCTGCAGGAGGTCTTTGTCATCACGCAGAAAAAACAGGCGCTTCCGGGCGCGCTCAGTCCGCTTGATGCGGAAGCAGGGACGGGGATCGCACCTGAAACTGCAGGCGGAGAAGCCGGAGAACCCACGAATCCTGCGGAACCGGCAGCGGGAGAAGTCCCGGAAACCGGCGCCGGAGAAGAAGCGGCTTCTGAGGCAGCTGATCCTGAGACTGCACCTATGGGAGAGGAGAGCGGCACTTGAACATCAGATTAAAAAAGGCATTGAAACGAGCCGGAATCTATGCGCTTCTGATCCTTGTCTGCTTTACGCTGCAGACGGGCGTATTTCCGCTGATCCCGTTTCTCTCATCAGCGCCGAACCTCCTTCTGATCCTGACTTTTTCATTAGGGTTTATGTACGGGGGCAACACGGGAATGATCTGCGGGCTCTGCGCCGGGCTGCTTATGGATCTGTTTACGAGCGGACCGTTTGGCTTTTACAGCCTGATCTACCTGTATATCGGCTTTTTTAACGGAATTTTCACACGCTACTACTATGACGAATTCATCACGCTGCCGCTCATTCTCTGTGCGGTCAACGAATTCGTCTATAACTTTTATATTTTCCTCGGACGCTTTCTTGTCCGGAACAAACTGGATTTCGGTTTTTATTTCATGGACATCATCTTGCCGGAGCTTGTCTTTTCCCTGATCGTCACGCTTGTTGTCTACAGGCTTTTCCTGATGGCAAATAAGAAGCTTGACGTGATCGACCAGCGGCGCGGACAAAATGCTGCATAAGGGGCAGGGCCCGGGTTTGGAAAAAGGAGTAACGATTTGCTCAGAGAACTTCTGGAAATCATAAAAGACTTTTTTATCAGGCTGTTTCAGAGCCGTATCTTCGCCATAGGGGTGATCCTTACGGCGCTCTTCGGCGTGCTTTCCGTGCGGCTTTTCCGTCTTCAGATCGTGAGCGGCGACGACTATCTGCAGCGCTATATCGAAAACATCGAGCAGACGGTCGAGATTCCAGGTACGCGCGGTAATATCTATGATGCCGATGGAAATCTGCTTGCCTACAACAAGCTCAGCTACAATGTTACCATAACGGATAACGGTGCCTACGATGGCGATTACAACGCAAGAAACCGCATGCTTTATGAGCTTGCGCTGATTCTTGAGAAGCACGGCGTCTCCGTGCGGTCCCGTTTTGAGGTTGCCGTGGATGAAAACGGCAATTATTATTATACGAGCTCATCGGATGCGGCAAGACGCCGTCTGATCGCTGCCGTGTACCGTACGACGACGGATAAGCTTGATGATGAGAGCGGGAAGTATCCGTCGGATATCAGCGCCTATGAGCTTTTCCAGCGCGCTGCGGCGACCTATGAGTTTGGAAGCATCAAGGACAGGGACGGAAAGCCGCTGATCCCGGATGAGAGCACGATGCTTGATATGGTGCGGATCCTCTTTACCATGCGCCAGACGGCCTTCCGTAAGTTTGAGAAGACGACGATCGCAGAGGGCATCGACGAGGTCTGCATGGCGGAGCTTCTGGAAAACCAGGGCGAGCTTCAGGGCGTGGACGTGGAGGAGACCTACATCCGCCGCTATAGCAATGCAAAGTATTTCTCCCACATTATCGGCTATACGGGTGCGGTCCAGGATGAGAAGCAGCTTGCCGAGCTGCAGAAGTCCGATCCGAGCTATACCATCAACGATACGGTCGGCGCGACCGGTATTGAAAAGACCATGGAGGCGGCGCTGCAGGGCACGAAGGGCGAGCGCAGGCTCTATGTGGACAGCCAGGGACAGATCCAGCAGGTGATCTCCGAGACACCTTCCCGTGCCGGCGACAATGTTTACCTTACGATCGAGCAGAATCTGCAGATCGGCGTTTATCATCTGCTGGAGCAGCAGCTTGCAAGTATTCTTGCGAGCAAGATCGTAAACCTTCCCTCGGATCAGATCGAGCGCACAACGGATGCCTCCAAGATCGTGATCTCGGTGGATGACGCTTATTACCAGCTCATCAACAACAATATCCTGAATACGAGAGCTTTTTCCGATCCGGACGCGGGCAATGCGGAGCGGCAGATCGCCGCGGCATTCAGCGCACACAAGGAGGAGATGCTCGCGCAGATCCGTGCGGAGCTCGAAGATCCGAACGCGCGCAGCATGCGGGATCTTTCAACGGAGCTCGCGGCTTACATGCGTTATATCTACAGCTACCTGGCATCCTCCGAAGTGGGAATCGTCCGGACAGACCGGATCAGCCAGGTTTCTGATACGTATCTTGCATGGAGAGACGAGAGCATCAGCCTGCGTCAGTACATTTACTCCGGTATTTCGGAGGACTGGATCGATACGACGAAGCTTCAGCAGGAAAACGACGTGCTTTACTCCGATGCCGACGCAATCTATAACCAGCTCGTTTCCTTTATTATTGAGCGGCTTTCCTCTGATACGGGCTTTGACAAGAGCATTTACCAGCACATGATCATCAGCCGCACGCAGGTGACCGGACGTCTTCTCTGCATGGCGCTTTATGAGCAGGGCGTGCTCGAGATGAACGAGGCGCGCTATCAGGAGCTTGCTGCGGGCAATGAGGATACTGCGTATAACTTCCTCATTAACCGGATCCTCGATATTGAGATCACGCCGGCGCAGCTTGCACTGGATCCGTGTATGGGTTCAGTCGTTGTGACGGATATCAATACGGGAGCGGTAAAGGCGCTCGTGACCTATCCGGGCTATGACAATAACCGTATCAGCGATCCGGCATATTTTAGCCAGTGCCTTAATGATCTGTCGCTGCCGCTGATCAATTCCTCCACGCAGACGAATAAGGCACCGGGTTCCACCTTTAAGCCGATCTCTGCGATCGCGGTGCTTGAGGAGCATAAGATGACGGTCGATGAAATGGTCGACTGCGTCGGAACCTATACGGAAGTGGATCCGCCTATTAACTGCTGGATCGGCCGTCCGGGACACGGACCGCTGACGGTGGAAGGGGCGATCGAAAACTCGTGCAACTACTCGTTTGCCGAATACGGACACCGTCTTGCCACGCAGGAGGACGGTACCTATTCCACGACAGAAGGCGTGGAGAAGCTTGCGAAGTACGCGGCGATGTTCGGACTTGACAGGAAGAGCGGCGTGCAGATCGACGAGAATGAGCCGCATATTTCCGATGAAGACCCGGAGCGTACGGCGTTCGGTCAGGCGACGCACTCCTATAACAACGTACAGCTTGCCCGTTATGCGACGACGCTTGCAAACAACGGAAAGCTGTTTGATCTGACGATCCTCCAGAAGGAGACCGACGTGGACGGAAATCTGATCCAGGAGTTCCCTGCGGAGCAGATCGGAACCGTGGAGCTTTCCCAGTCCACCTGGGATATCGTGCACAGCGGCTTAAGAAAAGTTATCACGACCGGCGTTGCAAGCCGTGTGTTCCGCGGCTATGATACCGTGGACATCGCGGGTAAGACGGGAACCTCCCAGGAGATAAAAACGCGTGCGAATCACGGCTTCTTTATTTCCTATGCACCGTATGAGAATCCGGAGATCGCAGTGACGTCATCCATTCCGTTTGGTTATTCTTCAGGAAATGCCGCGAACGTTGCAAAGCGTGTATATGATTTCTATTATGGCAAGCTCGATCTTTCCACGATCGTGAACCAGGATGCGCGCGGCGTTGAGACAATTAATGTAACAGACGGTTAATTGTTTTGAAAAAGTGCACAAGTTTCACGTAAAAATACATTGCTTTTCCGTGACAATTTAAAAAAATGAGTGTATACTTAAGGAAAGAGAATGAAAATTGATTATGATTTCAAGTATTATAATTTTTCTTTACTGATTCTGATCGTGCTGATGAATGTCTGCGGAATCCTGATCGTCCGTTCCGCTGCGAATATGGACGAGGCCATTGTTTCCAGACAGATCATCGGTTCGCTTGCGGGTGTCTGCGCGTGTATTATCGTGTCCTTTATCGACTACCGCAAACTGCTCAAGTATGTGAACCTGATCTACCTTGTCTGTGTCATTATGCTTGCGGCGGTTAAGCTTGCAGGCGTAGTGCGCGGAGGAGCAGGCCGCTGGATCGTCCTGCCGGTTCTCGGGCAGGTACAGCCGGCCGAGTTTGTAAAGATCGGAATAATTCTCTTTTTTGCTGCTTTTTTTGACAGGCATAAAGAAGAGGTCAGCAGTCCCCGGATACTCCTGAGAGCCATTATTTTGTTCTCGGTACCGGCAGCACTGATTCTGATCGAGCCAAACCTAAGTACGACGATCATCATCTCTGTGATATTTGCGGTGATCGTCTTCTGTGCAGGGCTCAATCTCAGGTGGGTCCTTGGATTTGCTGCGGCGGCTGCTGTCATGTTCGGCGCGCTGCTGTACACATTTACGACAGAGCTTTATCAACACATTCCATTTCTGGAGGAATATCAGAAGAACCGTATTCTTGGATTTCTGTATCCGGATCAGTATGCAAGCATTTCGCTGCAGCAGTCCCGGTCGGTCCTTGCGATCGGTTCCGGAGAGCTTCTCGGAAAGGGCCTTTACAATACGGATATCAGCTCCGTAAAGGCAGGTAACTTTCTGATAGAGGAGGACACCGATTTCATCTTTGCCATTATCGGCGAGGAGCTCGGTTTCCGCGGATCTCTCCTGATCCTTGCGGGGTTTCTGCTGATCATCATTCTGATCCTGATGACAGCCTCCAGAGCAAAAGACACGGGCGGAAAACTGATCTGTATCGGCATTGCCATGTGGATCGGCTTCCAGACCTTTGTAAACATTGCGGTCGCAACTGCGATCTTCCCGAATACCGGCGTGCCGCTGCCGTTTATCAGCCGCGGCGTTTCCTCGCTGCTCAGTATTTATATCGGTATGGGAATCGTGCTGAACGTTGGACTGCAGAAGAATAAGTAGAAAGAGAGGAGAGGAATTATGAACGTTGGTCTGATCGCACACGATTCGAAGAAAAAACTGATGCAGAATTTCTGCATTGCGTACCGCGGCATCCTGTCCAGAAATGAATTATACGCAACAGGTACGACCGGACGGCTGATTGAGGAAGTTACCAATCTGCGTGTTCACAAATACCTCGCGGGCCATCTTGGCGGCGAGCAGCAGATGGCTGCACAAATTGCAAATAACGATCTGGATATGGTCATCTTTTTAAGAGATCCTCAGCACCCGCATGCGCATGAGCCGGATGTCAATAATGTCGTTCAGCTTTGCGATACCTACAACATCCCGATGGCAACAAATATCGCGACTGCGGAGCTTCTGATCAGAGCGCTGGAGAACGGAGATCTTGAGTGGCGTGAAATGTAAATGCTTTCTGGCAGCGGCAGCACTGGCTGCCGTGAGCCTTACTGTCTCCGGCTGCACCGAAAAATCCTTTAAAAATGCATACGATATGAATACCATGCACCTTGCGGATTTTGACGCCGGCAGTCCTTTCTATGCGGAGGGCTTTGCCAGCGGTCTTTGTGTGCCCGGCAATTATGAAAAACTGAATACGGACGGCGTGGATGCGGAGGCATTTGCGCTGTTTTCTTTAAATGACGGCGAGGTGATCTCGCAGCAGAATATTTATGAGCGCGTGTATCCGGCATCTACAACCAAGATTCTGACCTGCCTGATCGCGCTCGAAATGGGAGACCTCACAGATACGGTGACGGTGCCGGATTCGGCGGCGATCAAGGTGTCCGGATCTTCCATGGCAAATCTGAAGCCGGGAGATAAGCTTTCGCTTTCCGACCTTCTGTATGGCCTTATGGTCCCGAGCGGAAATGATGCCGCGGAGGCGATCGCGGTCCATTTTGGCGGAAGTGACGAAGGCTTTGCCGAGCTTATGAACGAGAAGGCGAGAAGCCTTGGAGCGACCCAGTCTCATTTTACGAATCCGCACGGTCTTCCGGATCCGAATCATTACACGACGGCCTATGACATGTACCTGATCTTTAACGCGGCGATGCAGAACCCGTCATTTCGTGAGATCGCATCAAAACGGAGCCATGAGGCACGCGTCACGGATGCTTCCGGCGATACCCGTACCGTCCGCTGGGACAGCAGCAACCAGTATCTGACCGGCAATTATACCCTTCCCTCCGGCATCAGCTATACGGGCGGTAAGACGGGACATACGGCAGATGCAGGGTACTGTCTAGTGATGGCGGAAACGGCAGACGACGGGAAGAACTACATTTCCGTTGTATATAAGGCGGGCAGCTATCAGAAGCTCTATGACGGCATGACGGCACTGCTTGCAAAGTCCAGAAACTGATCGAAAGAACCGGGCTTTCAGGCCTCAAAAAAGTGCGGGGCTTTTTGTAAACTTATTTGTGCAACATTGCATTATGCGCTTGCGAAAGAATGAAACCTGTACTATAATTTAGATAAATACATACACCTTAAACCTTAGGAGGAGAGATATGATAGAGTTAATCGTTGGAAGCAAGGGAAAAGGCAAGACAAAGGAGCTCCTGAAGAAGGCCTCCGACGCTGTAAATACAGCCACTGGAAGCATCGTATATCTTGACAAGAGCTCACAGCATATGTATGAGCTGCCGAACAAGATCCGCCTGATCAACGTAAGCAACTTCCCGGTTGCATCAGAGGACGGTTTCCTTGGATTTATCAGCGGCGTTATTTCACAGGACCATGACCTTGAGTACATGTTCCTTGACAGCTTCTTAAAGATCGCAAACCTTTACGGAGCGGATATTTCCGGCTTCATCGGACA
This sequence comes from Eubacteriales bacterium, assembly GCA_030524135.1. Taxonomy (GTDB): domain Bacteria; phylum Bacillota; class Clostridia; order Lachnospirales; family Lachnospiraceae; genus Avilachnospira. Next base: position 8,586 of record JAUNHA010000044.1, on the reverse strand, counting down.
GCTTGCAGCACTTTCCGAGAAGTACCATGTAAACTTTATCATCAGCGTTTCCATGGATTCCGCAGAGCTTCCTGAGGCGTGCAAGCAGTATGTAAGCATCGCTCTTTAAGCTTTTATTTCCGGTATATTACATCCGTAATCTGACATCAGGGATTAAATGGGAAAGAAAAAAAAGAAGAGAAACAATATAGTAAAACTGCCGAGGCGGTTTAGACTCAATGTAGGCATGCCGATCATCATTTTCATATTGATCGCTGTCTACATTGTTTTTACGATCGCCGCATATGCAAGGCGCGATCAGGTAAAGTTTTATGAAGTGGAAGAGGGCAGTATCGTTAAGGAAAACACCTATACGGGACTTATCCTTCGCGAGGAAACGGTCGTAAATGCCCAGGCCGCCGGATATCTCAATTATTATATTCCGGACGGACGGAAGACTGCAAAGGGTACAAGCGTTTATTCGATCGATGAGACGGGACGCCTGCAGCAGTATTTAAGTCAGCACCCCGAGGAGCTTAACACACTGAGCGACGGAAACGTCGCAGAGCTCCGGGCGATGCTTTCCAACTTCAACAACGCCTATTCGGACCTTAATTTCCGCGCGCTTTATGATACCAATGCATCGCTGCGCGCGCAGGTAATGGAGTATTCAAACTTCAACACGATGGCTGCGATCTCCTCAAAGCTTGCAGATTCCGGCATCGTGTTTAATTCGTATGCCTCGGACCGCTCCGGCATCGTATCCTATACGATCGACGGCATGGAAGCGGCCACGGCAGCTGAGCTTACGGCATCTATGTTTGACCGCTCGCAGTATGCGCGCACGATCACAAAAAGCGGTGCGCAGATCGCTGCGGATACGCCTGTCTACAAGCTGATCACCTCTGACAACTGGCAGATCGCATTTCAGCTTTCGGAGGATGACAGCCGTGAATTTGCCGATCAGAAACAGCTTCGCATCCGTTTTCCGGACAATGATATTTCCACGACGGCGGCGTATGAACAGGTACAGGGAGCAGACGGAGCGGATTACGGCATCCTCAGCCTCAGTCGGTATCTCGTCCAGTTTACATCACAGCGCTATGTTGATTTTGAGATCGTGACAAATGATGTTTCCGGGCTTAAGCTTCCGGAAAAATCTGTTACGACAAAGGATTTTTATATCATTCCGGTTTCCTATCTGCAGACAGACGAACAGACCGGAGCGCAGGGCTTTCTGCGGGAGGTCGTATCCGAAAACGGAACTGCGGCGGAATATGTGTCTCCTGAGCTTTATAACATCGACCAGGATTACTGCTACATCGATACCACGGAAGATACGGCGCTCAAGGCGGGCGATTATGTCAAAAGCCCGGAGGGGGACGATCATTACCAGATCGGTCCGACAAAGAGCCTCGAGGGCGTCTATAACATCAATAAGGGCTATGCGGTATTCAAGCGGATCGAGACGCTCGAGCGCGCGAACGGCTACTGTATCGTGAAAAAGGGCACGAGCTACGGACTTTCCGTATACGATCACATCGTGCTTGACGCTGCTACCGTAAATGACGGACAGCTTATTTACCGGTAAGTTACCTTTTAAAAGGACGATAAACGGGTGTTCCGGGACGATCCGCAAACCGGAAAACTGCAGCTGTTTCCTTACATGAAGCTTAAATGTAAGGAAACGGCTGTTTTTTTGTTGACTTGAGATAAGGGGAAGCATATTATTGTATTAAGCAATTAATACAGATTGCAGAAAGGAGAGCTCTGTGAAATGGAATATCGATGAGAGCCTTCCGATCTGGCCGCAGCTTTACAGCAGGCTTTCTGCCGGCATCGCAGCCAGACGTTTTCCTCCGGGAAGCAGACTTCCGTCAGTACGCGAGCTTGCCGCGGATGCAGGCGTGAATCCGAATACGATGCAGCGGGCGCTTACGGAGCTTGAGATGAAAGGCCTGATCGTAACAAACCGCACGGCAGGCAGAAATGTGTGTATGGATCAGATGATCATAAATGCGGTCCGTCAGGAAGAGGCTGAACGAAAGATCGGAAATATGCTGAAAAGCATGGAAGAACTGGGGTACCGGGACGAAGAGATCAGAAGGATGATAGAGGATGTTCTGCAGGACCGGAGAGGAGAGGAAGGCTAAATGGAAATGATGGAAACAAAGAAAGGGCAGGGAGGCCGGGAACTGCTGAAGATAGAGGCGCTTAGCAAATCCTTTGGGAAAAAGAAAGCGCTTTGTGATGTGAACCTGTCGTTGGAGAAAGGAAGAATCGTCGGTCTCCTCGGACCGAACGGTTCCGGAAAGACCACCCTCATCAAGCTGATAAACGGACTTTTGAGGCCGGATACGGGAAGCATACAGATCGAAGGATATGCGCCCGGTCCGGAGACGAAGGCAATGATATCCTATCTGCCGGACCGTGTGTATACGGCGGACTGGATGCGGGTAAAGGATCTTCTGAAGCTGTTTTCAGACTTTTATAAGGATTTTCGCTCAGAGCGTGCGAAAGAAATGCTCAGAAGCCTTGGAATCAGCGAAAAAGACCGGATACGGCCGATGTCGAAAGGTACGAGGGAAAAGGTGCAGCTGGTCATGGTTATGAGCCGTGATGCCAGACTTTATCTGCTTGATGAGCCGATCGGCGGTGTGGATCCGGCTGCGCGGGATTTTATCCTCCGTACCATTCTTACGAATTACAGTCCGGACTCGACTGTGCTGATCTCGACGCATCTGATCTCGGATATCGAAAAGACCCTGGATGAGGTTATTTTCCTGAAGGAAGGCAGAGTAGTGCTGAAAGATGGCGTCGACCATCTCAGGGAGACCGAGGGGAAATCTCTGGATACGCTGTTTCGTGACATGTTTTCGGTGCTGCCGGAGGAAAATATATTGGAGGCAAAGGATGTTTTTTAAACTGATTAAATATGAATGGAACGCCATGATGAGACGTATGCTTCCGGTTTACATAACGGTACTGATCCTGGCGGCGTTTAATTATTTTCTCTGGGGCGGACCGCTTAAGGACTTTACGGAACGTCTGAACGCGTCGGAAAACAGCTTTCTGATGAGTGTCGGAGACTTTTTCAGGGTGCTTGCCGCAGGGCTTTACATCTGCGTACTGATCGCGCTGTTTGTGATCTTATTTATAACGATCATCCAGAGGTTTTACAGAGGCCTTTTAAAAGAAGAGGGGTATCTTATGTTCACGCTGCCGGTTCGCACGGGAACACTTGTTACCTCAAAAGCGGTCGTTTCCTTTCTGGTTATGCTGCCAACCGTGTTCGTCGGACTGATGTCGATTCTGTTTCTGAGCGGAAATGGTGTTTCGGAGCTGTTTACCTCGATCATAAACGGTTGCCGTGAGCTGTATCGCACCGGTATGCAGGAGGTGCCGCGATATGTGCCGCATATGATCCTGTATGTATTAGAATTTCAGGTATTGGTCGTAGTCAGCACGTTCGCGGATATTTATCATCTGTATCTGTCAATGGCGCTTGGACAGCTTTCCGGATCCCACCGGATTCTCATGTCAGTGGTATGGTATATCGCGATCGGGATCGGCGGAAGCATGACAAGCTGGTATCTGTTAAGCGCGGCGCTTAGCTCAGCGGCATTTTTCAGTCCGCTGGAACGTCTCATAGAAGGCATTCATCTGTCGGCTCCGGATGCGGTGATCATAGCGATACATGCGTGCCTTCTCGTGGTTCTCGCTGCGGAGCTGATCTGGCTTATAGCTGAAGCCATCATGACAAACTACCTGCTCGACAAACGGCTTAATCTTGAATGATCCTAAGATAATCGTAAAATATGCGTGAGTATGGGAAAACCCGATACACGCCAGGGCTAATATATGGCACAGGACGGAATGCGGAACTTGCAAAAAATCCGTCTTGTGCTATAATATTCTGTATAAACTATTCGTTAAACCTGTGTTTCGCGAATAATTGCAAAGAGGGTGAAAACGCACTTAACCCAATCATTTTACCCACAGAAAGGCTGGTACCATGCCCAATCTTCCATATCATGAGCAGACAGACAAATACATTTACAACAAGCTTGCAGAAATGCTTCCGGAACTGCCTCCTTTTTGCAGACAGTTTTTCCGCGGTATTGAACCGCGCACGCAGTCACGGACGCGCCTTGCCTACGCCTACGATCTGCACGTGTTCTTTACCTTTCTTTTAAATGAAAACCCGGAATACCGTAAACGCTATGATACGATCCGGGACTTCCGGCTTCGTGATCTTGACAGCGTAGCGCTTCAGGATATTGAGGAATATATGGAATACCTGAAGTACCGCCCCGGTGAAGGCGGCGGGGAAATCGCGAACCGGGAAAACGGAATCAAACGAAAGATCGCTTCGTTAAAATCATTCTATAATTATTTTTACAACAATGAAATGATCGAAACAAATCCTGCGGCAAAGGCACGTCTTCCAAAGCTGCATCAAAAGGATATCGTACGCCTCAACCGGGAAGAAACGGATCGTTTTCTTGAGGAGGCAGAAACCGGCTCACACCTTACCGAGCGTCAGAAAGCGTATCATGAGAAGACAAAAATACGGGATACTGCTCTTCTCTCACTTCTCCTTGGCACGGGAATGCGCGTCTCTGAATGTGTCGGGATCAATCTTTCCGATCTCAACCTGAAGGAATGCGGCGTCCTGATTCACAGAAAAGGCGGCAAGGAAGTAACGATTTATTTCGGAGATGATGTTGCGGAGGCGCTTCTCCCCTATCTTGAGGAAAGAAAGCACATCCTTCCTGCAGCAGGCAGCGAGGATTCCCTCTTTCTCTCTTTGCAGAACAAGCGAATTGCTGTACGCAGCGTTGAAAATCTTGTAAAAAAATATGCGCGCACAGCCGCACCGCTTAAGCGGATCACGCCGCATAAGCTGCGCAGCACCTATGGTACGGCTCTTTATCGGGAGACAGGCGATATTTATCTCGTAGCTGACGTCCTGGGTCATGCCGATGTCAATACGACCAAAAAGCATTACGCCGCGATCGAGGATGACCGCAGACGTATGGCACGCGATGCGGTAAAGCTTCGGGAAGACACAAACGAAAATGGCTGATCCGGCAAGCCTGCAACAGTCGGTTTCCGCTTAATATAAAGAAAAGCCTGTTTGCGGGTTGCCTTTATTTGATTTTTTGATAACTGCTTCTTAAAATCCACAGAAATGATATAATTGTTTCAATTGTTAATGGTAAAACTGCACTGATAATCTCCTGTTACAGTCTGTTTGCCATAGAAAATCATTTGGGGGTTTCATGTATTTTATAGGGATTGATATTGGATCTACGGCTGCGAAGGTAGCCGTATTAAATGAGGATAAAAGCGTATATAAGGAATTTGTCATTCCGACCGGCTGGAGCAGCAAGGAGGCGGCCAGACAGATTGCCGCTGCGCTCTCCGCCTATTCGATCAATGTGGAGGAAAGCGACGGAATGCCGCGCAACTGCCGTGTTGTTTCGACGGGCTACGGCCGTGAGGCAGTTTTCTTTGCAGATAAACAGGTTACGGAGATCACCTGTCATGCAAGAGGCGCGCAGGCGCTTTTCGGACAGGAAAAGGCCGTCAGCGTCATCGATGTCGGCGGTCAGGATACGAAGGTTATTCTCGTGGAAAACGGAATGGTCTCCGATTTCCTGATGAATGATAAATGTGCCGCAGGAACCGGAAAATTCATTGAGGTTATGGCGAACCGCCTGAATGTAGAGCTTTCCGAGGTATTTGATCTCGCACAGAAGGGAACGCCGATCCCGATCTCGGCGTTATGCACTGTATTTGCGGAAACAGAGGTCATCAGCTACATCGCAGAGGGTCGCAGCCGCGAGGATATTGCATGCGGTGTGATCGCATCAGTTGCGAATAAGGTCGCTACGATGTGCCGGCGCCAGCGTCTTGCAGACAAGCTGGTGCTTACCGGCGGTCTCAGTGCAAATGATTATTTCGCTTCTCTTCTGTCAGAACGTCTTGGAAAGCCTGTTACAGCGTCTTCTGACGGACGTTTTGCGGGAGCGCTCGGTGCGGCGCTTACGGCAGCAAAGCTGGGTTAACAAAAATACTATATTATAGAATTAGGGGAAAAAACAATGCAGAAATTACCACAGAACTTTGAAACTTATGATGAAGCCAGACAAAAGGGCTTTCTTCGCATGAAGGATTTGAAGGATTCCGGCAAGCGCGTGATCGGAACCTTCTGCTCTTATGTTCCGCTTGAACTCTTCTATGCTGCAGACGCTGTTCCGGTAGGCCTGTGTGCAAGCTCTGAGGAGCCGATTCCTGCGGCGGAGACTGTGCTTCCGAGAAATATCTGCCCGCTCATCAAGGCGAGCTATGGCTTTGCGCTTACGGATACCTGTCCGTATTTCTATTTCTCAGATCTTGTAATCGGTGAGACGACCTGCGACGGCAAAAAGAAAATGTTCGAGCTGATGAATGAGATCAAGGAAACCTATGTCATGCAGCTTCCGAACGGCCGTGACTTTAAGGATGCCATCCCTATGTGGCGCAACGAGATCATCCGCCTCAAGGAAAAGCTGGAGGATTTCTATCAGATCACGATCACAGAGGACAAGATCAGAGAGGCGATCAAACTGAAGAACCGCGAGCGTGATGCGATCCGCAATTATCTGGAGCTCGGAAAGCTGGTTCCGGCTGCGCTGAGCGGCTACGAACTCGGAACCAAGATCGACGCAGCCTCCTTCTCTTTTGATATTGAGGAGCGTATCAGGAACTTCAGTGAGCGTGCGGATGAGGTTCTTGCCTACTGGGAGGCTGAGCGCAAGGGGAAGACCTCTGACCGTCCGCGTCTGCTGGTTACCGGCTGCCCGAATATGGGTGTCCGTGAAAAGATCATCAAGACGGTTGAGGAGCTGGGCGCTGACTGCGTTGTCATCGATACCTGCAATGGCATCCGTACCCAGATGGATAAGGTTGATGAAAATGCGGATGACGTATACGAGGCACTGGCCAGGAAGTATCTGAACATCACCTGCTCTGTCATGTCTCCGAATGCACCGCGTTTTGAAGAAATGGGACGTCTGATGGATGAATTCCATGTAGACGGCGTAATCGAGATCATTCTTCAGGCATGCCACACCTTTGCTGTCGAGTCTTATAATGTAAAACGATTTGTGACCGAACAGAAGGGACGTCCGTATCTTGCGATCGAAACCGATTATTCCCAGGCGGATAAGGGACAGATCGCGACAAGACTTGGCGCGTTCCTGGAGATGCTCTCCTGATTTTCTGCCGGTGTAGAAACATACTATGACTGAAAAGTCGGTTGATGATTGATATCAATCCAATAATATACAGGGAATCCGGGGCTGCAGCATCGCGCTGCGGCCTCTTTCAATTACGGTTATCGGGCCTCGTATTAACTTCTATAACAGAATATCTGTTTGCATTAAAGGGGAAATCATGTTAGAATAAAGGCAAATAAATGTTCGGAGGTAACTTATGCCCAGAAAACGCAGCGGTACACTCAGTAAAAAACAGATCGAAATACTCGATTATATAAAGGAACAGGTGCGTACGCGTAATTTTCCGCCGTCTGTAAGGGATATCTGCAAGGCTGTGGAGCTGAAATCCACGTCTTCCGTGCACTCCCATCTCAACACGCTCGAACGGCTTGGATATATCAAGCGTGATCCTACGCTTCCGCGCTGCATTGAGATCGTTGATCCCGAGTTTTCCAATTTTCGCCGTGAGATGATAAATGTCCCGCTTGTCGGTACAGTTGCCGCAGGACAGCCGATTCTTGCCGCACAGAATATTACGGAGTACTTTCCGCTCCCTGCCGACAGATTTTCTGAGAAAGATACCTTTATGCTGAAAATAAAGGGCGATTCTATGATCCAGATCGGAATTCTTGATGGAGACGAGGTGATCGTACAGCGTCAGGATACTGCTGATAACGGGGATATCGTTGTAGCGCTGGTTGACGATTCAGCTACGGTCAAGCGTTTCTTCAGAGAGGACGGACACTACCGTCTCCAGCCTGAAAATGACAGCATGCAGCCTATTATTGTGGAAAGCTGCGAGATCCTCGGACGCGTTGTAGGTCTCATGCGCTTTTTATGATCAGATTACAGCGATCCCTGTTACGTAAATAATATACAAGTCTCTGGCCCGGTTTCAGACCGGGCTCTTTTATTTGCGCATCATTCTCCGGATCAGATGCTGCGTACAAGTCTTCTGCGATGCAGGAGATACAGTTCATTCTGCACATAGCGGTTCAGGCAGATGCTTGCACCCAGGATCAGAACGGCCAGTGCTCCGGTTCTGATCACGAAGGAAAGGTTTTCCGAATCGGTGCAGCACATCAGGAATAATACAGCAACCGCAGTGACAGCCTCTGTCAGAGGAAGAATATATCTGAGCGGTGTCAGGACTGTGAGAAGAAATCTTCTCCTGATCTTTCTTAACATCTGCCGCTGTGCCTTTGTGGTGTATACGTTCAGTTCTATTTTCATGGAAGTCTCCTCTCCTTTTCCTTCAGAATAAATTGTATAAATTTCTTGAACAAAACGCATTATACTACATAATACTTGAACTTGCAAGCGGTTTAATCAAATATCTTGA
>JAUNHA010000088.1 GCA_030524135.1 Eubacteriales bacterium | reverse complement strand
CAAAAAAACTTTACATAAAAGCAAAAAATGTGTTAACATAACGGATGCCTGCAGGCCCCCTGCAGGGTCTTGTTATGCAGACCGGAAAAATGGCTTTACAGTCGCCGAAGCTGCTGACCGAGACAAACAATTAAACTTTAAGAAGCAAACAAAACGGAAGTGATAAAGTGAGAGAGACTGAGAAAAACAACAGCCCGCTTTTGATCGGAATTGATGTAGGCTCGACGACTACGAAGGTGGCAGCGGTTGCAAAGAAATGGCATAAGCTGCTGTTTTCTGATTATGCGAGACATCACGCGGCGCAGCTTGAGAGCATTAAGCGCGCGCTGAAGCTCGTTAAGGACAAATTTCCGAAGACGGACATTCATCTGGCACTGACTGGCTCCGGTGCAAAAATCTTATCTGAGAAGCTCGGCGTTCCCTATATTCAGGAGGTCGTGGCAAATTCCATTGCGCTCAAATCCCTGTATTCACACGTAGGGACTGCGATCGAGCTCGGCGGTCAGGATGCGAAGATGATCTTTTTCAACCGCAGCGAGAGAAAAAACAGCCTTTCGGTTGCGGACATGCGCATGAACGGAAGCTGTGCGGGCGGAACCGGCGCGTTCATCGACGAGGTGGCATCCCTCTTAAAGGTGCCGGTGGAAAAATTTGACGAACTCGCGGCAAAAGGAAGCTGCGTGTATGACATTTCCGGACGCTGCGGCGTCTATGCAAAGACGGACATCCAACCGCTCTTAAATCAGGGCGTGTCGAAGGCCGACCTTGCGCTGTCCTCCTTTCATGCGATCGCAAAGCAGACGATCGGCGGACTTGCGCAGGGACTTAAGATTGAAAAGCCGGTGGCCTTTGAAGGCGGCCCGCTTACCTTCCACAAGACGCTGGTCCGCGTCTTTTCGGAGATGCTTGAGCTTAGGCCGGACGAGATCCTGCAGCCGGAGCAGCCGGAGATCATGATCGCTTATGGCGCAGCGCTTTCTCTTGAAACCATGTTTTCGCCGGAAGCCTCGCTTACGACGCCGGAAAAAATGCTTGAACGCATTGAGGAACTGTCAAAGGAAAAGCTTTCTGCGGGAGCGGACGGCGGCAGGCCGCTGTTTGCGGATGAAGAGGAGCGCCGGCAGTTTGTGATGGCGCATCCCCGGAAGGAATATGTGCGGAAGGAAGCGCTTCCCGGTGAGACGGTGCGGGCGTATCTCGGCATCGATTCGGGCAGTACGACGACAAAGTTTGTCCTCATCGGGGAAGATGAGGAGCTTTTGGATACGTTTTATGCATCGAACGAAGGCGAGCCGCTTGAAATTGCAAAGAAGGCACTGATCGCGCTCAGGGACCGCTACAGGGCGGATGGCGCGCGTCTTGAAATTCTTGGAGCCGGCACGACAGGCTATGGAGAGATGCTGTTTTCCAAAGCGTTTTCCACGGAATGTCATGTCGTGGAGACGGTCGCGCATGCGAGAGCGGCCGGAAAATATGTGCCGGACGCCACCTTCCTTCTCGATATCGGCGGACAGGATATGAAGGCGATCTGGATCGACAACGGCATTATTACAAATATTGTCGTCAATGAGGCCTGCTCCTCGGGCTGCGGCTCCTTCCTTGAAAATTTTGCCTCCTCGCTGCATATACCGACAGGGGAGATCGCGGAACGGGCGTTTTCATCCCGCAATCCGGCGGTGCTCGGCAGCCGCTGCACGGTATTCATGACGAGCAGCATCGTGACAGAGCAGCGGAATGGCAAGCTGCCCGAGGACATCATGGCAGGACTCTGCCGCTCCATCATAGAAAATGTGTTTACGAAGGTCATCCGGATCTCCAATCTGGATTCACTCGGGAACTGCATCGTGGTGCAGGGCGGAACCTTTGAAAATGACGCCGTGCTGCGCGCGCTTGAGCAGTATGTCGGTAAGACGGTGACGCGCGCTCCGTATCCCGGCGTTATGGGGGCGATCGGCGCTGCGCTTCTGGCAAAGGAATACGTGCTTGAAAAGGAAGCGGCGGGCGTGCCGGCTTCCGCGTACCGGACCTTTATCGGTCTGGATGCGCTGGA
>JAUNHA010000043.1 GCA_030524135.1 Eubacteriales bacterium | reverse complement strand
TTAACATGAAAGAAATTACCATGATGATTTTAAATGACTGCCCGCACTGCAAGAGGGCGCGCAAGATGATCGAAGCATTACAGGAAAAACACCCGGAGTACCGCGATATCGTGATCAATGCCTATGACGAAAACGAGCATCCGGACATCTCCGCGAAATTCGATTACTATTATGTACCGTCCCTGTTTGTTGACGGCAAAAAGCTGCACGAGGGCGTTCCGAGTTTTGAATCGATCGAAAATGCGCTGAAGGCAGCGCTGGAATAAGCGCAAGGCAGCGCCATCAATAAACTCCCTGCCGGAGGATACAGGTCATGTACCGCTCCTCCCGGCAGGGAGTTTTCGTTTTACTTATTTACTTATAGCATACGACCTTTCCGAATTCAGCCTTCAGGGAAGCGCCGCCTACGAGGCCGCCGTCGATATCCGGCTGGGCAAACAGCTCCGCCGCATTGCCTGCGTTTACGGATCCGCCGTACTGAATGCGGATCGCCTCTGCCGTTGCTTCATCATAGATCTCCGCAATGCAGTCACGGATCGCCTTGCAGACCTCTTCCGCCTGTTCGGTGGTCGCGGTCTTTCCGGTTCCGATCGCCCAGATCGGCTCATATGCGATCACGGTCTTTGCCGCGTCTGCAGCCGCAATGTCCTGATAGCCCACCTTTACCTGCTGGCGGATCCAGTCAAGCGTAATGCCCTGCTCTCTCTGCGTAAGGCTCTCGCCGCAGCACATGATCGGCACAAGTCCGTGCTCCAGCGCTTTTTTCATCTTTTTATTGACATCTTCGCTCGTCTCATGAAAATAGTCTCTTCTCTCACTGTGTCCGAGAATGACATATTTTACGCCTGCGTCCACGAGCATCGCCGGAGAGATTTCTCCGGTGTAAGCGCCCTTCTCCTCGAAATACATATTTTCGGCGCCTACCTCGATGTTGCTGCCCTTTACAGCCTCTACGACCGGAACGATATCTATCGCCGGTACGCAGAACACCACATCCGCCTCTTCATTCTTTACGAGCGGCTTAAGCTCTTCAACGAGCTTTACAGCCTCGCCCGGCGTCATATTCATCTTCCAGTTGCCTGCAATTATTTTTCTGCGCATTTTATTTTCCTCTTTTTATCGATCAGTCTTTGTCATTTGCTGCTGCAACACCCGGCATCTCCTTGCCCTCAAGGAATTCAAGGGAAGCGCCGCCGCCTGTGGAAATGTGTGTCATCTTATCACCAAAGCCAAGTGTATTGACCGCTGCCGCGCTGTCGCCGCCGCCGATGATCGTAGTCGCATCTGTTTCCGCGAGTGCCTTTGCCACCGCGATGGTTCCCTTTGCAAGCTCCGGATTCTCAAATACACCCATCGGTCCGTTCCATACAACGGTCTTTGCAGTCTTAACGGCATCTGCATAGATCTCAATGGTCTTCGGTCCGATATCAAGGCCCATCTCGCCTTCCGGCATCTTGTCCGCATCATATACGGCGGTCTCGATCTTTGCATCGATCGGGTTCGGGAATGCTGCAGCCACAACACAGTCAACCGGAAGCAGCATCTTCTTTCCGAGCTTATCAGCCTTTTCCATCATTTCCTTACAGTAATCCACCTTCGTATCGTCTACGAGAGAGCTGCCCACATTGTAACCCTTCGCCTTGAGGAAGGTGAATGCCATGCCGCCGCCGATGATAAGCGTATCACACTTTTCAAGCAGGTTCGAGATCACATTGAGCTTATCCGCAACCTTTGCACCTCCAAGGATCGCCACAAACGGACGCTCCGGATTTTCAACCGCGTTTCCGAGGAATGCGATCTCCTTCTCCATCAGGTATCCGACTACAGCGGTCTTTACAAATTTCGTAACGCCGACATTGGAGCAGTGTGCTCTGTGCGCCGTTCCGAATGCATCATCCACATATACGTCAGCGAGAGAAGCCAGCTCCTCGGAGAAATTATCCTCGTTCTTGGTCTCTTCCTTGCGGTAACGGGTATTTTCAAGAAGCACCACGTCCCCGTCCTTCATCTCTGCCACTGCTGCTTTTGCGTTCGGTCCCACGACCTCCGGATCAGCCGCAAATTTAACCGGCTGTCCGAGCAGCTCGGAAAGACGAACTGCCACCGGAGCAAGGGAAAGCGCCGGAACCGCCTCTCCCTTCGGCTTTCCAAGGTGAGAGCAGAGAATGACCTTTCCGCCGTCCGCGATCAGCTTCTTAATGGTCGGAAGCGCTGCCACAAGACGGTTCTCATCCGTGATCTTTCCATCCTTTAACGGCACGTTGAAGTCGCATCTTACGAGGACTCTCTGTCCCTTTACATTAATATCATCTACTGTCTTCTTATTCAGTTTTGCCATAACCGGCCTCCATTTCATAAATCTGTAAAATCCTGATATCAATAAAACACGGCCCGGCCCGCAGGCCGAGCCGCTAAATGCATCCGTATGCGGAAATCCGGAAAGGAGTTCCGTATTGCTCTTATGTTAAACGATATGCAGTTTGATTACTTCACGAACTTCTCGAAGTACTTGATGGTTCTTACCATCTGAGAGGTGTAGGAGTTCTCATTGTCATACCATGAAACAACCTGTACCTCATAGAGGTCGTCAGCAACCTTCGTAACCATGGTCTGGGTCGCATCAAAGAGGGAACCGTAGGTCATGCCGATCACATCGGAGGAAACGATCTGATCCTCATTGTAGCCATAGGTCTCCGGAATCTTTGCAGAAGCTTCCTTCATAGCTGCATTGATGGTATCAACGGTAACTTCCTTGCCGTTGCCCTTTACAACTGCGAACAGAAGGGTCGTGGAACCTGTCGGTACCGGCACACGCTGTGCAGCGCCGATGAGCTTGCCGTTAAGCTCCGGAATAACCAGTCCGATCGCTTTTGCAGCGCCGGTGGAGTTCGGAACGATATTGACAGCGGCTGCTCTTGCTCTTCTGAGATCGCCCTTTCTGTGCGGTCCGTCAAGAACCATCTGATCGCCGGTATAAGCATGAATGGTAGCCATGATACCGGACTGGATCGGAGCGAAATCATTGAGTGCCTTTGCCATCGGAGCAAGGCAGTTGGTGGTGCAGGATGCAGCGGAAATGATATTGTCCTCTGCAGTCAGGTTCTCGTGGTTTACGTTGAATACGATGGTCGGAAGATCATTGCCTGCCGGAGCGGAGATAACGACCTTCTTTGCGCCTGCGTCGATATGCGCCTGTGCCTTTGCCTTGGAGCAGTAGAAGCCCGTGCACTCAAGCACAACGTCAACACCGAGCTCTCCCCACGGAAGCTTGGAAGCATCCGGCTCCTTGTAGATCTTGATGGTCTTTCCGTCTACAGTGATGCTGTCCTCTCCTGCGGATACCTTGTCGCAGAGTGCATAGCGTCCCTGAGATGAGTCATATTTCAATAAGTTAGCGAGCATCTTCGGATCAGTCAGATCGTTGATCGCTACGATCTCCGTTCCCTCTGAGCCGAACATCTGACGAAATGCCAGGCGTCCGATACGTCCAAAACCGTTAATTGCAACTTTAACTGCCATGTCTGTTCCTCCTCATACATGAATGAACTTTAGTCCTGTCAGGCTGTGAAACTTTTCAATTTATAGCCGTCTTTATTATATTACTCTGTTTATGTTTTTTTTGCAAGACATTTATTGTTAAAAAAGTGTCAAAAAGTCTGACGCGGGCTGTAGTATATTTTATCTGATCCCGATTACGGATCAGGCCTCATCCTTTACATAGCCGGCCACGTTAACAGCGTGATCGCTGACACGCTCAAGTCCGGTCAGGATATCCAGGAAGATAACGCCCGCCTGCGGTTCGCATTTTCCCTCGGACAGGCGGTCGATATGCTTCTCACGAAGCTCTTCGTTGAGCATATCCACCTCGTCCTCATCGTTCGTGCACGCACGGACATGCGCGAGGGAACCGTTGCGGAACGCCTCAAGCGCATTTTCAAAGGAAGAATATGCCTTTCCGAATACGGTCTCGATGTCCATAAGACCTGTTTCCGAGAAGACCACGTGATTTTCGATCATGCGGTCCGCCGTCTCCGCAAAGTTGTTGGCATGGTCTCCCACACGCTCAAAATCACTGATCGTGTAAAAAAGGTTGTTAACATGCGCCTTCTGCTTTTCGGTCAGCTCCAGATTGTTGACGCGCACAAGATACTTGGAGAGGATGCTCTCCATCTGGTCGATCGTCTCCTCGTCGTATTCGACTTCAGACGCGTATTTCTTTTCCTTCTCAATAATGGCGCGCATGGAGTTCTCGAGAGAGTGCAGCACCATTTCGCCCATAGCAACAACTTCTTTGTCCGCTTCCTGCAGTGCGAGCGCCGGGCTCTTCATCAGACGGATATCCAGGCGTTTTGCCATTTCCTGCGCCTCTTTCTGGAAGGTCGCATCAGCAAAGGTCTCCGGTTTATCTTTCACGATTATGCCGGACAGTTCCACGAGCTTGTTGGCAAACGGGAACAGAAGCGCTGTATTCGTTATATTAAAGAAGGTATGGAAAATGGAGATCTCCACAACCGACATCGGCGCCTGTGCGAACTCCGGGAACATCGTGTTAATAACCGTAAATACAATACCGAACAGAAGCGCGCCGAATACGTTGAACGACAGATGGATCACCGCCGCACGCTTTGCGGTACGGTTTGCGCCTGCAGCGGAAATGAGCGCCGTCACGCAGGTACCAATGTTCTGTCCGAGCGTAATATAAATCGCGGCGGACCGGTTCACCGCGCCCGTTACCGCCAATGACTGAAGGATGGAAACGGAGGCCGAGGAAGACTGAATAATACCGGTAACGGCCGCGCCTGCAAGAATGCCGAGAATCGGGTTCCTGCCAAGCGTCATGAATACCTGTGAAAAGATCGGAAGTGAGCTGTACGGCTGTACCGAAGTAAACATGTAGGAAAGGCCAATGAACAAGAGGCCGATGCCGATCATGATCTCGGCAGCCAGCATATCCTTTTTCTTCGTATTGAATAAAACATAGAATACACCGATGCCAAGCAGCAGCGGAGCAAAGAATTCCGGCTTAAATACCTCTACAGCGTCTCCCAGCTGTGTAAGGGAAACCATCCACGCCGTGATCGTCGTACCGATATTTGCGCCCATGATAACGCCGGTCGCCTGCACAAGGTTCAGGATACCCGCATTTACAAAGCCGACGACCATAACCGTTGTCGCAGATGAGGACTGAATGACCGCTGTGACAAGGGCACCCACAAGCACGCCCATGATCCGTCTGTCCGTTACTGCTCCGAGGAAATTGCTCATTTTCGAGCCTGCCGCCTTCTGCATGCCGTTTGACATGATCTGCATGCCGTAGAGGAACATGCCGAGGCCACCGATAAACTGGAACAGATTAGATACGTCGCTGATATTCATATGTTTCGCTCCATATTGATTGGGAATTTTATACTGCCGGCTGATGCCCGTGTTCTGCCGGCACAGTTAGAAAGATTGTAGCATAAAAAAAGGCCCCCCGGCAAGAGGAGCCTTGAAAAAAGCAAAGAAATTGAAGAAATTAAAGAAAGTGTGACGCGAAGCGTGAAAATCAGGCAGGCTGACGGAACACAGACTTATTCGTAGCGCAGCGCGATGATCGGATCGCGGTCTGCCGCCTTTCTGGCAGGATAGATTCCAAAGAAGATTCCCACAAGCGCGGAAAAGCCGACAGCCAGCAGAATGATCCCGGGCTCGATCACGACCGGCAGGGAAAACGCCATGCCGATCACACTTAATATTCCCGATGCAAGCCCGACCCCGATCAGTCCTCCGACAGCAGACAGCACCGCCGATTCTGTCAGAAACTGGATCAGGATATCCCTTGTCGTGGCTCCCAGCGCCTTTCTTGTACCGATCTCCCTCGTGCGTTCCGTAACGGATACGAGCATGATGTTCATAATGCCGATGCCTCCCACAAGAAGCGAGATCGCCGCAATTCCGCCGACTGCCGCGGAGACACCTGACAGCATGGAATCCATCTGGCTCATCTCATCCTGCGCGGTCTGCAGATAGAAGTCCGAGACGCTTCTGCCTTTCAGCCTTGCGACATAGCTGAGCAATTCCTGATTGAAGGTCTTAAGCTGTGCCTCATCCATGGATGGATCTGCATAATAATGGTAGTAATAAAAAAGGTCATTCGGATAAGTCAGAAGGGTCCACGGAATATATGCCTGCCCCGTTTCTCCGCTGTTTCCCATCATCATCGCCTGAAACGCCGACACCTCTTTTTCGTAAACGCCCACGATCTGAAATTCTGTTATATTGCCGTATACATTCAGTCTGAACGTTCTTCCGACCGCATTTTCCGTGCCGTAAAGCTCCATTGCCGCAGAAGCTTCCATGACGCAGTTGGGCTTCTGTCCGCGGATATCGCTCTCATTTAAGTAACGTCCGTATTTGACAGTCACGGGCTGCACGTCAATATAATTATAGTCGATTCCCGTAAAATTGAATTTCTTTTTGCTGAGCCTTGTCTGAATCTCACCGCTCAGATATGCCTCGCTGTCCGCATAGGCGATCTTATCTCCAAACGCATCCTTGATGCGCGTCATATCATCCATCGTGAAGTAATCACTATCCCGCGTGTCCTCGATCTGATAACTGATCCCGATAAAGCTCTGCGTAAGCCCGACGTCCTTGTAAATATCGGAAAACATGCGCCGCATGGTATCTCCGATCGAAGTGATCGCTATGACCGATCCGATTCCGATAATGATTCCGAGCATCGTAAGAAAGGACCGCATCTTATTCGCCTTAAGCGCTGAAAGCGCCATCTTCATATTTTCTATCAGCATCTTCTGATCCTTCCTTAAGATAACCTGCCGCTCAGGCCCCCTGTTGTGAGCACCGGCGTCGGATGATCGTTTCTGCGGTCGCTGATCACTCTTCCGTCCTGAAACGTAATGATGCGATGCGTATACGCCGCTATATTTTCCTCATGCGTTACAACTACGACCGTCACCCCGCTTTTGTGCAGCTTTGCAAAGAGCTCCATGATCTCCACAGAAGCCTGCGAATCGAGGTTTCCCGTCGGTTCATCCGCAAGCAGGAGCGGCGGCTCATTTGCAAGCGCGCGGGCGATCGCCACACGCTGCCGCTGTCCACCTGAAAGTTCGTTCGGTTCATGCTCCGTTCTCGATCCAAGCCCGACTGTCTCCAGAAGCTTAAGCGCGCGGGTCTTTCGTTCCGCCGGCTTCATGCGCGCATAGATCATTGGAACCTCAACGTTTTTCTCGATCGTCATGCGGCTGATCAGATTAAAGGACTGGAACACAAAACCGATCTTCTTATTCCTGATCCGGGAAAGCTCATTCGGAGAAAGCTCCGCCACGCTTGTGCCATCCAGATAATATTCTCCGAGAGTCGGCCGGTCCAGACAGCCAAGGATATTCATGAGCGTTGATTTTCCGGATCCCGAATGTCCCATGATCGCAACGAATTCCCCTCTGTCGATCCTGAGATTGATCTTGTCAAGACCGAGTACTCTGAGCGCGCCTGTGTCATAGATCTTTACGAGGTTTTTAAGTTCAATGAGCGCTTCGTTTTTTTTCTCATCACTCATCTTAATTCTCACTTTCCTCTCCCGCCATATTTCCCTCTGCGGCATCGGATGCCATATCAGAAAACTCACCGTCTTCCAAAGCTGTTACCGCCGTACCTTCAGGCATCATCGCATCGTAAACGGAAAGGTAGCTGCTGCCCGCAGTAAACAGAGACTCATCAGCGGCATTTACCGCTCCCCTGATCTCGGTCTCCGTATCGCTTTCAAGCCCTGTTGTGACGGGAACGATCTTTATCACTGTATTGGTTCCGGTCTCATCAGGCACCGCAAACTGCATGGCCGCCTGGCCGCTCAGATCCTGGCCGACCGCGGAAGCGGGAACGACAAAGACATCTTCAGCCTTATCCAGCTCGATCTGCGCCTTTGCGGTAATTCCCGCGATCAGTGCCGTGTTCCTGTCAAGAATGGTTATTCTCGTCGGGATAACACGTTCCGTCGAGCCGCCGCCTTTTTCCTCTCCGGTCGGACTGATACTGCTGACCTCTCCCGTGACAGACATTCCTTCTCCGAGGATATCCGCACTGATTCTGGCAGTCTGCCCCTGCTTTACTTTTCCGATGCTGTATTCACTCACCTTGATCTCCATCTGAAGCACATCCAGATTTTCAATCGTGATCATCGGCTTGCTGTCTTCAATATCATCCGCAAACTGTCCGACCTTCGTATTTACTCTGGTCACGGTTCCCGTGATCGGAGCAGTAATAACGGCATCCTTCAGCTTATCCTCCGCCTGAGAAAGCGAAAGCTTTGCATTTTCGATCTGGATCTCCATCGTTTCGTCCGGAAGCACCTCTCCGTTTTTTACACGGTAAAAGGATACCGTACGTCTGGCATCCGAAAGCGCGTCTGCCGCTTTTTCAAGCTCTGCCTGCGGCACGTCCCCGGTCTGTGCAAGAGCTGCCTGCCGGTTATATTCATTCTGCGCGCTGTTAAGCGCCTGCAGCGCCTTCTGATAGCCTTCCGTGTCCGATCTGACTTTCTCATCCCGCTGCGCAACTGCAAGTTCGTAGCTTCCGCGCGCCGCCTCTACCTCTTTTTCGAGCGCGGACGTATCGAGTGTCGCAAGCACGGTTTCCCCCGCGGTCACGCGGTCTCCCTCCCTGACCGGAAGCGTCAGGATCTTTGCATGAAGGCTTGAGGTAACATCCACGCTGTCCGTTCCTTCCACAGGTCCCGTTACAGTCAGATATTCCGTGATATCGCCTTTTGAAAGTGCCTTAGTCTCCACGACCGGAAGCGCTGTCCCGCCGCCCGCGAACGCGCGGTATCCCGCCGCGCCCGCAAGGAGCACAACTGCCGCGATCACGACCCGTTTCACGCGCTTTCCGCGCTTTCTCTTTTTTTCAGCAGGATTTTTCAGCTTCGTGCTGTCCGTTTCCCCGCTCATGATTTCCTTTATTTCCCGGTCGATCTGCTCCGCCTGTGCCCCGGAATTTTCTATTGCTTCATCGTTTCTGCTTACATTCTCTTTATCCATGTTTTCCCCTCAGCAAGTCCGCCTTCTTTTTGACATTTTCTGTCCTGTTTGTCATCTTTTCAGAAAATCATACTCCTTCCCCTTCCTTTTTTCAATCATATCGCCAATGGTTTAAGGTGATTTAAGGTTCGCAGTTTACTTTCAGTTTATTTTCACTTTATTTTAGATTTAAATTCAATTTGTTTTCACATTCTGCCTATAAAGTATGCGCATCACAGCTGTGAACACAAACAGCCGTGCATCCAAAACACGCCAAGGAGGTTTTTGTATGAAAAAACAATGGAATGTTCTGACTGCCGCCCTTCTGACCTTATCTCTTTCAGCCTGTCAGGGCGCGCAAAGTTCAGCCGCGGTAACCACCCCGGATACCGGACTTGCTGCCGATGAAAGCAAAGATACATCGGAACGGAATGCTGAAAACACGGAAGACGGACGTCCCGAACCGCCCGGAGAGGGAAACGGGGGCCCGGACGGCCAGAGGGGACCGGGAGAAGCAGACGGAAAAGGAGGTCCTGGAAACAGCGGACCCGGAAGCGAAAAAGGCGGCGGTCCTGAAGGTCCGGGTGGAGCAGGAGGACCCGGAAACGGTTCACCCGGAGGGCCTGGCGGCGCACCGGGACAGAGCTTTGATGCGGACAGCTATGAGGCTGTCAAGCAATATACAGAGAATGCCGCAATCACCGGAGAAACGATCCGTTCCTCGGGAACAGATGAAAACGCGGTCCTGGTATCTTCGGAAGGCGTCACTGTCAGCCTTGACAAATCAACGATCGAACGAACCTCTTCCGACAGCACCGGCGGCGACACCTCAAGCTTCTACGGTGTGGGAGCAGCCGCTCTGGTAACCGACGGAAAACTGACCATATCGGACAGCACGATCACAAGCGATGCAAAGGGCGGTGCGGGCGTCTTTGCATACGGTGACGGAACAGCCTGTGTTTCCGGCAGCACGATCACAACCAAACAGGATACATCCGGTGGAATCCATGTCGCAGGCGGCGGGACACTCTACGCCTGGGACCTCACGGTTGAGACAGACGGAGAATCCTCAGCAGCGATCCGCTCTGACCGCGGCAGCGGAACAATGGTCGTGGACGGCGGAAGCTATACTTCAAACGGTGTCGGTTCCCCGGCGGTTTACAGCACCGCTGATATCAGCATTCACGATGCCTCTCTTACGGCAAACGGCTCCGAGGCAGTCTGCATCGAGGGCCTGAACACGATCCGCCTGTTTGACTGTGCTCTGACCGGCAATATGAGCGATCTGAGCCAGAATGACTGTACCTGGAATGTCATCCTGTATCAGAGCATGTCGGGAGATTCCGAGGAAGGAAACAGTACCTTTGAAATGATCGGCGGAAGCCTGACGGCGAAAAACGGCGGCATGTTCTATACGACCAATACGGAATCCACCTTCATTCTGTCCGATGTCGATATCACGGGAGCTGCTGACAGCGAATTCCTGCTTAAGTGTACCGGCAACAGCAATCAGCGCGGCTGGGGCCAGTCAGGTGCAAATGGTGCGGACTGCACGTTTACGGCAATCGATCAGAAGCTTGAAGGCGACATCATCTGGGACAGCATCAGTCAGCTTGATTTTTATCTGACTGACGGCAGCGCACTTACCGGAGCCGTACTGAATGATGAAAGCAATGCCGGAAACGGCGGCAGCGGATATGCAAATCTCATGATCGACAGCACCAGCAGCTGGACCGTCACCGGCGACAGCCGGCTTTCCTCCCTCTCTGCTGCCGGCAGTATTACGGATGAAAGCGGGCGCACCGTTTCCATAGTCGGCACCGACGGCACTGTCTATGTGACAGGTAAAAGTACCTATACGATCACAGTCGATTCCTATTCCACATCCGCCGATACAAGCGGAGCATCGATGCCTGACAGCTGGAGTACTTACGAAGCAGAAAAGATCTGATCGCCTGATTCCCATACATATAATAAACTGCCTCTTCGCTTTTCGTGGCGAAGAGGCAGTCCTCTAACTCTTTTCCCTATCCCGGTCCAATTGACTATGATCCGGGATTTTTTTATTTTATACCGGAACTCCCCGATATTATATTTTATGCCGCTTTTGCAGCCTCTGCCGCGCGCTTCTTACTCTCAGCCGCGCTGTAGAGCAGAGCGATCGTCATGATAACTGCCGCTACGGCTACGATGATCCACGCGATGTTATAGGAGCCGGTCAGATCATAAACAGATGCGATGATCGGCACACCGAATGCGAATCCGGCATTGGTAAACATCGTTACAAAGCCGTAGGTCTCGCCATATCCCTTTACGCCGAACAGCTTACTCGTAAGCACGGACGGAGTGATCGTTCCGATACAGGTACCAAAACCGAACAGTACAGCCATGAGATAGAGCATCGGCGGTGCCTGGATGAACATCAGGGCGATCACGGAAAGCAGAAATGCCACATTTCCAAAAAGGATGCCGGCCTTTGCGCCGTACTTGTCAAAAATATGTCCCAGCAGGAGCTTGCCCGGTACGGCAATTGCCAGATACATGGAGGCGATGGAAGCCGCCGTCGTGGTTGCATAGCCCGCGTCCATAACTGCCGACGGGATATGGGAGATAATGGAACCTGTCAGGGAGATCAGCAGTATGCCTGCTACAAACGCCCAGAATACAGGCATCGTCTTAAGTTCCTTCAGCGTTACATTCCATTCCGGACCGCTGGAAGCTGCCTTCTTTGCTGCTGCAGCCTCGCCCGCACCGTAAGGCTCGAGTCCCTTGTCGGCCGGGGTCTGACGTACGATCAGCACGCAGATCGGTACGAGCACGACGAACATCAGCACTGCAAGGATCATGTAGGTCTTTCTCCAGCCATAGTTTGTGATCCAGGTTCCGATCAGCGGGCTTAAGATCGCACCGCCCACGCCGGAGCCTGCCATCGCAATACTCATTGCAAGACCTCTCTGCTTCTGGAACCAGTTCGTGATCACGATGGATACCGGGATCATCGAAGCGCCCATTGCGAACAGCCCTACAAATACCGAGCGGATGTAAAAGCCCGGAAGCGTGGAAGCCGTGGAATACATTCCATAGCTGATGGACACGCCTGCCACGCACAGGATCAGGATCTTGTGCATGTGCTTCGTGGACATGTACTTACCCATGATCGGAGCCATTACGATACCGATCAGGGTTGAAATCGTACTTACAAGCGTATATGCGCTTCGTGAAAAGCCCAGGTCGTCCGTGATCGGCTTAATGAACAGGCTGGCGCAGCTTACAAGCGGCGCGTAGCACAGACCCATCAGCAAGAGACAGGCAATTACTATATACCATCCGTAAAATATTTTTTTCATATCATCAGTTCCTCTCTTCTGTCGTAAGCTTTACGGCATCGGGATATCCCCTACCTAATTATTTTATATTCAGACATCCGGTCTTCCGGATCATTTTTATGCGTGTTTGGAAAGCCAGTTCATCGCAACTGCCGCATAGGATGCCACACCGATCGGCAGGCAGTCCTCGTTAAACAGCACCTTCGGATTATGCTGTGCATACCACTTGCTCTGATCCGGATCTGCCGCTCCGATCGCAAAATACGCGGAATTCGGAAGCTTCTCGGAAATAAACGCAAAATCCTCAGATCCCATCGCATGGAACAGCGGATATACCTGAAGCGCCGGATCCAGCCCGGAAATCACCTCTGCAAACTCAGCGTTCAGCTCCTTGTCGCAGACAACGCTCGGCACATTGCTGAGCACTTCGATCTCGGTCTTTGAGCGGTAAGCTTCCGCAACCGCCGGAACGATCTCATTGATTCTGCGGATCATATCTTCTCTCACCTTCGGATCAAAGGTACGCAGGGTGCCCTGCAGAACCGCCTTGTCCGGAATAACATTCGATGCATGTCCTGCGGCAAACTGTCCGATCGTCAGCGCAGCCTCCGCAGACGGCGGGCATTCTCTTGCGATCAGCGCCTGCAGCGCCAGATAGATCTGTACGCCCGCATTGATCGGGTCAATACACATCTCCGGTGTGGAACCGTGTCCGCCGCGGCCGGAAATCGTGATCTTAAAGCCGTAAACGGAGGACATCGGATTGTCTCCGTAAGCGATGATGCCGACCGGGGTGGTGGACCCTACGTGCATCGCAAACGCCGCGTCTACGTGCGGATTTTCAAGAATTCCGCATTCAAGCACCTTTTCAGCTCCGCGGAAGGTCTCCTCGCCCGGCTGGAACAGAAGCTTTACAACACCTTTAAGCTCGCTCTCATGCGCCTTCAGGATCTTGGCCGTGCCAAGCAGGATCGTTGTGTGCAGGTCATGTCCGCATGCGTGCATGCATCCGTTCTTCGAAGCGAACGGAACGCCGCTCTCCTCTTCCACCGGAAGCGCGTCCATGTCGCTTCTCAGCATGAAGCAGCGGTCGCCCTTACCGATCAGCGCCACAACGCCTGCGCCGTCCGCGATCACCTGATACGGAATATCCATTTCCTTCAGCTTCGAGGTAACGAATGCTACCGTCTGCGGCAGAGACAGATCCAACTCCGGAATCTGATGCAGATTTCTTCTCCAGGAAACTAGCTCAGCCGAAAGATCCTTTGCTTCCTTTAATAAATTCTCATACATAAGCGTAACCCCTCTTTCCCCGAAAAATTCGGTTGACCGATTAACATTTTGTTCATTTATGCTATAATGAACTATATCACATTTTAGAGATATAGTGATATGCACAGTTTTTTATAAAAGCATAAGTAAACAATTATGCTTCCTGAATTATTATGAGGGATTCATGTCTTATGAGGAAACTATATGAACTTTGAGCATTTGAAATGCATCATAGCCGTTGCCAAAAACGGAAGCATCAGTGCTGCCGCAAGGGAACTTTACGTTTCACAGCCTTATCTGAGCGGGATGATTTCCAAAATCGAAAAGGAACTTGGCTACACGATTTTTATCCGCACCTCCCGTTCGCTTCTGCCTACGGAAGAGGGGCTTTTGTTTCTGAACAGCGCGAATATTATTCTGAGAGAGCTCGATAAGATCAACTCCTTCTCGGATAAATCGGGATGCCTGTCCCTTAAAGTTGCAGCTTATTATTCTTCCTTTTTTATGAAGCTGTTTCTCAGCTTCCGCTCGGAGATCTCTGACTGCCCGTCTGATACTTATGTAGAAATGGGAAATGAGGAGGCGATCCGCTCTGTCGCGGAAGGAAAGGCTTCTCTTGGCATTATCTGCTATGCGCCTTCAAAGCATGAGAAGTATGCCGAGCTTGCCTCGGATATGCACTGCCGTATCGAAAAGCTGATCGATCCTTTCCCGCTCTATATCTTTGCCTCCGAGCAGCACGAGATCGCGCGCCGGGGACAGGCCTCGACCGATGATCTGAAGCACTACCGCTATGTTTGTTATAACGATGCTTCCTCACTGCGCTATCTGAACATTCTGGGAATAGAGACAAAGGGCGATACGCTGCGCGTCTCGAACCGCGGCGGTATGATGGATGCGATCACCTCCGGCGGATACATTACGATCTCCTCCATGCTGGATGCCGGAGATTATCCCGGAACGGTGCTCATCCCGCTCCTCAACCACCGCTTCTTTTTAAACACAAGCGCTGTCTTCCGCGAGGACTACGCGCCGACCGACCGGGAAAAGGAGTTTCTGAGCTATATGAATGCCAGAACACATGAGGCGACAGAGGCAAGGGAACGGGAAGTCAGGGCAGAATAAATGAAAACCACTTATAACAGAACAGGGACTGCCGCACCGGAATGCGGAAGTCCCCTTCTTTTCTTAATTATATCAGATTTCATCTTTTTCCGGCGCAGCATACGCTGCAAGCATTGCTTTTACGGATCTTGCCATTTCTTTCGAAAATGCCGCTCCGGTCTTCCGTTTGTAAAATGCCTGGGCAAAATTTTCGGCCGTATTCGCCGGTCCTTTTACAAAGCTTTCCGCCCGCTGCGCGAACATCTCCTCTAATTCACTGTCTGTAAGCTTCTTATATGTTTCTTCATACACAACATAGCCGCGTTCAAACCTTTTTCTGTGGACGCGCTTATAGTCCGCCTTATAATAGCCGAGACACAAAAGGGCGACCGGCACCGCATGCTGCGGCAGATTAAACAATTCCCTGTGATACTCGTACTGCTCCAGAATATCCCCGATATAGCACGAGCCAATCCCCAGCGCCTCCGCCATCATGACTGCGTTCTGCGCAGCGATCATTGCATCCTCGATCGAAAGCAGGAGATCCCCCTCATTCGGTTCCTGCCAGGAAAGCCCTTCTTCCCGTTCGGCAAATTCTCTGCAGCCTTTGAGCTTGTAGTAGTCGAACCATTTCTGCTGATCCGCCGCAAAAAGAAGCAGGACCGGCGCTTTCGCGATAAACGGCTGATTGTCGCAGCTCCGGGCAAGCTTATCCTTTGTTTCCTGATTTTTAATTACTATGATCGAATACAGCTGCTGATTGCCTGCCGTCGGGGCGAGCATGGCTGCCTCCAGAATCTGATCCAGATCTTTTTCCTCAATCATTCGTTCATCATAGGATCGAAGCGAGACCCTTTCCTTAAAAAGTTCAGATATATCCATGTTTGTTCTCCTGTTGTTTTGCTCCGATTATAACATGTTTCTGTTCAGAACGTGAGCCCGAAAACAGGAGTGTTCGGAAAAACCTATTTCCAGTTATCGGAAATTCGAAATGGTTACAATCGGAAAGAGGTGCTATACTCTCCCATATTTCTACTTCTGACCTGAATATAAGCCAAACTTAAAAGCAAAGGAGAAATTATGCCGATCAAAGTACAAAATGACCTTCCGGCAAAACAGATTCTGACAGATGAGAACATTTTTGTCATGGATGAACACAGGGCAGACACGCAGGATATCAGGCCGCTGCGCATCTGCATCCTGAATCTCATGCCCCTCAAGGAGGATACGGAGCTGCAGCTTCTGCGCGCGCTCTCCAATTTCCCGATACAGACTGAGATCCAGCTCATGTATGTTGCGACACATGTTTCCAAAAACACGCCTGTTTCGCATCTGAACAAATTTTACCGTACACTTCCTGAGCTTGGCAACGAGCGATTTGACGGCCTTATCATCACAGGCGCGCCGGTCGAACAGCTTCCATTTGAAGAGGTGGAATACTGGAAAGAGCTCACAGAGATCATGGCCTGGTCCCGCTCCCACGTCTTTTCCACCTTTCACATCTGCTGGGGTGCGCAGGCAGGGCTGTATTATCACTACGGAATAAACAAGATCCCGCTTCCGAAAAAACTGAGCGGTATCTATCAGCATCGCGTTCTGCACCGCAAAAAAATGATGATGCGCGGCATGGATGACGTCTTCTTTGCACCGCAGTCAAGACATACCGGTCTGGATGAGGAGGCTGTCGCGCAAAATCCCGAGCTGTATGTGGTCGCTGACGGCGAGGAGACCGGAAGCTATGTGATACTTGCAAAAGCTTCCAGGCAGATCTTTGTGACAGGTCATTCAGAGTATGACCGCATGACCCTGGACAGTGAATACCGCAGGGATCTTGCACGCGGACTGAATCCGGACATCCCCGTAAATTATTATCCGGATAATGACCCGTCCAGAGAGCCGCTCCTGACCTGGCGCGCAAGCTCTAACTGCATTTATTCCAACTGGCTGAATTTTGTCTACCAGGAGACCCCCTATGATCTTCGGGATCTCAAACCAATCGAATAAGAAAACAACGGAAACAACGGGAATCCGCGGCATCCATTTGCGGGTTCCGGCAACAGCAGGCCTTATGCCTGAGACAGGAGTAAAACATGGGAAGAAAACCTTACAGCAGCAGAAACCTCAAATTTGAAACACTTCAGCTTCATGTCGGACAGGAGGCAGCGGATCCTGTTACCGATGCGCGGGCTGTCCCGATCTATCAGACGACCTCCTACGTTTTCCACGACTGCGACCACGCAGCCGCACGCTTTGACCTTACCGATGCAGGAAATATCTACGGCCGTCTTACAAATCCGACACAGGATGTGTTTGAAAAGAGGATCGCTGCTCTTGAGGGCGGCGTTGCAGCCCTTGCGGTCGCTTCCGGCGCTGCCGCGATCAACTATACTTTTCTGAACCTTGCCAAAAGCGGTGACCACATCGTTTCCGCAAAAAATATCTACGGAGGTACCTATAACCTCCTTGCGCATACGCTTCCGGAATACGGAATCACGGCGAGTTTTGTCGATCCGTTCAATTACGGCGAGGTGGAAGCTGCAATCGGAGACAATACGAAGGCGGTTTTTATCGAAACGCTTGGAAATCCCAATTCCGATATTGTCGATATTGAAAAGCTCTCATCCATCGCGCATGCGCACGGCATTCCGCTCGTCATAGACAATACCTTTGGAACCCCCTATCTCATCCGTCCGATCGAGCACGGTGCAGACATCGTCATCCATTCCGCTACAAAATTCATCGGCGGACACGGAACGACGATCGGCGGCGTCATCGTAGACAGCGGAAAGTTCGACTGGGAAAAGAGCGGAAAATTTCCCGCGCTTACAGAGCCGAACCCGAGCTATCACGGAATCAGCTTTACGAAAGCCGCCGGTGCAGCAGCATTTGCAACAAAGATACGCGCCATTCTTTTACGGGATACCGGCGCAACGCTTTCCCCTTTCCATGCCTTCTTCTTCCTGCAGGGACTTGAGACCCTTTCCCTGCGAGTGGAGCGTCATGTGCAGAACGCGCTGAAGGTCGTGGATTTTCTCAGCAAGCACCCGAAGGTCGAAGCAGTCCATCATCCGGCAGTGAGCGATGATCCGGTACAGAAGGAGCTTTATCAAAGATATTTTCCAAATGGCGGCGGTTCGATCTTTACCTTTGAGATCAAGGGTGATGCCGAAACCGCAAAGCGGTTCATCGACAGCCTGGAGCTGTTTTCCCTGCTTGCAAATGTCGCGGATGTAAAATCACTCGTCATCCATCCCGCCTCAACCACGCACTCACAGCTGAACGAGGAAGAACTTCTTGAGCAGGGAATTAAACCGAACACGATCCGCCTCTCCATCGGAACAGAGAACATCGACGATATCATAGAGGATCTTTCGGAGGCGTTTGAGGAGGTATAAAACTGCATCAGACCAGGATCCCACATATTGCAGGACAAAAAACCTCCGGCAAACGCACTTCCATGCAGAAGCCGTCCGCAACTTAACAGTAAAACAGAGGAGAATGCAATCTTTGAGATTGCATTCTCCTC
>JAUNHA010000087.1 GCA_030524135.1 Eubacteriales bacterium | reverse complement strand
GGAAGTATGCTATTTTTTTAATGATTTCAGTTAAAGAAAAGACAGGGGAGATACCAATATGAAGAGAATCAAAACACTTGAGACCAGCAATTTATGTGAGAGCGCAAAGAAGGGCGGCTGCGGCGAGTGCCAGACCTCCTGCCAGTCCGCATGCAAGACCAGCTGCGGTGTTGCAAACCAGAAGTGCGAGAATAAGAATCGCTAATTTCTCTGCTGAGAAACATGTGAACTGTTGGTTGCCGTTTGCGGCCATGGTTCCGGAGACATGTCCGATCACACAGCATGTGTTTCCGGAAGCGCGAACGGTAATTGAATGCCGCCCGAAAAGGCGGCATTTTGTTGTAATATATCATGCTGATCAGGGGATCAGATCTGGGAGGGAAATCATCAATGGTACATCAGTATGAACTGAATGGCTATTATATTGTGCTGGACACCTGCTCCGGCTCGGTGCACGTTGTGGATGAGGTGGCATACGATATCATCGGCATGTTTGAGAAGAAGTCCGAAGAGGAGATCACACGGGAGATCCTTTCAAAATACAGCGGACGACCGGATGTGACGAAAGAGGATATTGCAGACTGCTGCGAGGATATCCGTGCCCTTAAAGCAGCTGGAAAGCTGTTTACGCCGGATACCTATGCCGATATGGCAGGCACACTCAAGGAACGTTCCGGAGATGTGGTCAAGGCGCTTTGTCTCCATGTTGCGCATACCTGTAACCTAAACTGTTCCTATTGCTTTGCAAGTCAGGGCAAATATCACGGGGAGCGCGCGATGATGTCGTTTGAGGTCGGAAAACAGGCACTTGATTTTCTGATGGATCACTCCGGCACAAGAAGAAATCTGGAGGTGGATTTCTTTGGCGGCGAACCCCTAATGAACTGGGATGTGGTAAAACAGCTTGTGGAGTATG
Source organism: Eubacteriales bacterium (assembly GCA_030524135.1). GTDB lineage: Bacteria > Bacillota > Clostridia > Lachnospirales > Lachnospiraceae > Avilachnospira. Next base: position 1,168 of record JAUNHA010000087.1, on the reverse strand, counting down.
CCCGCAGTGTGGAAAAAGAGCGCGGAAAGAACTTCCGGTTTACGCTTACGACGAACGGCATGCTGATCGATGACGATGTCATTGATTTTGCAAACCGCGAGATGAGTAACGTTGTCCTCAGTCTGGACGGCCGGAAGGAGATCCATGACCGCCTGCGCGTGGATTACGCAGGAAAAGGAAGCTGGGACCGCATTGTTCCAAAGTTCCAGAAGCTGGTAAAGGCAAGAGGCAACCAGAATTACTATATGCGCGGAACCTTTACCCATGCAAATCCGGATTTCCTGAAGGATATCCAGTGCATGCTGGATCTGGGCTTTACGGAGCTTTCCATGGAACCGGTTGTCTGCGCGCCGGGAGACGCGGCAGCGCTTACGCCGGAAGATCTTGAAATTGTCAAAAAGCAGTATGAAGAGCTTGCAGATCTCATGCTGAAGCGCAAAAAGGAAGGCAGACCGTTTACATTTTATCACTATATGATCGACTTAAAGTCCGGTCCCTGTGTCTATAAGCGGCTTTCCGGCTGTGGCTCGGGTACGGAATATATGGCGGTGACGCCATGGGGCGATCTCTACCCCTGCCATCAGTTTGTCGGTGAGGAGAGCTATAAACTGGGCAATGTCTGGGATGGTGTGGAAAACACGGCACTCAGGGAATCCTTCCGTCAGTGCAATGCCTATTCGCGTAAGGACTGCGAAAACTGCTGGGCAAAGCTTTACTGCTCCGGTGGCTGCGCGGCAAATGCCTACCATGCGACAGGTTCCATCCAGGGGATTTACGAAGCCGGCTGCGAGCTTTTCAAAAAGCGCATGGAATGTGCGATCATGCTGCAGGCAGCCGAGGAAGAAGACTAAGATGAATACGCCCATTGCGGATTTTGTAAATCAATATGAGAAACAGCAAACAGCGCGCCTGCACATGCCCGGTCACAAGGGCAGGGGCGCGCTTTCGTTTGATAAATATGACATCACGGAAGTAGCGGGGGCGGATGTGCTGTACGAGGCGTATGGCATTATTGCGGAGAGCGAGAAAAATGCAGCGGCATTGTTTGGAAGCGGGCGGACCTGTTATTCAACGGAAGGCTCGAGTCAGTGTATCCGTGCCATGCTGTATCTCGCTGAGCAGCATGCGGTAAGAATGCGGCATGCGGCAGCCGGGAAAGAGCAGAATC
>JAUNHA010000042.1 GCA_030524135.1 Eubacteriales bacterium | reverse complement strand
GAGGGGTGCTCTCTCTATCTTTTTATTCAACTGACTACTTCTTTACTCTAACTTCATGCAAATCGTTGTGGTCTAAATCGTAAAATTAAATTCCACTTCTCCTAAGGGCGGGCATACGGACGTACAGCGGGCCCGTCCTTACGGTTCATTGTAGCTTACGCCTACACGGCTGTCATAATCAAAGCTTTCATCATACCGGTATTCAAAGGTAAATTCATATCCGTTGTAATAAGCTTTCAGCATAAAGTCCGTATCGGCATCCGTGAACATGCCCGCCGCATTCAGCAGATTTCGCATGCGGGCGAGGCTCTTCGTTTCCTCAAACTCATCCAGCACATTATCCGGCGTTGTATAGAAGGTTTTAACGACACCGCGCCGTACAACAAATTCATACCCCGGATAACTGCTGATCGTCAAATATTCAAGCGAATCCGCCTTATCTTCAAGCTCCAGCTCTTCCCCAAAGCGCGTCTGCAGCTCATCAACGCTTAATCCCAGCAGAGAAAGCGGAAGCTCCGGATTGAGAGAAGCCTTAAGCCGTCCCGATACAGGCGGCGTATATATGCTCACCTTTCGCTCGACTACGGAACCGTTCCGTACAAGCGCGCCGTCTGCGTTTACAGTCCGATGATCGGGTGTTGTTGTATTTTCCATCAGGTATCCGTCTGCATCAAAATAATAATACTGTGCACTGCCGTCCCGGTTTCCGTCGAGAAGCACCCATCGGGAAACCGGATAGCTCCCGTCATTATTCTGCCACCACCAGCCTTTTTCATTCTGCTGCCAGCTCCCGGCGAACGCAGAAAAAGAAATCGCAAGTGTAAGGATACCTGCAGAAAAGCCTGTAACAAGCGTACGCATAAGTTCAGATGTTTTTCCGTAAAATTTCATTTGATTATCTGCCATAATGATTAGTCCTGTCCTTTTCTGAATTGGCAAACCAATAGATTTTTATACTTTCAGACACCATAATAACTTCATGCAATACGCTTTGTCAATTATAAAAACACATACCCGATTCCCGCTATGGAAAGCTCCTGTCCCGGCACGAGCGGAAGCGTTTCATTTGTATTCAGCAGATATCCGTCCAGTTTTGTACCGTTTGTTGAATTGAGATCCGTCAGAAAATATCCCTTGCCGTTCTGCTGGATTTTCGCATGCATCCGGCTGACGCGGGCATCTTCAATGATCCCATCCGTCCCGATCCGGCTCTTTCCGATGACAAAGGGAAAATGGTCCAGCAGGATCTGCGGGAATGCCTTGTTAAGCGGTGACAGCCGGCGGATTCCCGCTGCCGCAAGCTCATCTCCTGCAAACAGCTCTCCCGTGGAGCAGTCGTCCGGTGATACGAAGGCCTGCGCCGTCTCCGTTTCATCTTCTTTCCAGAATCCGGTATCTTCCGCAGCTGTCCGCACAGGTTTCAGCCGTTCTGCCTCATAAGCTGATTCATATTCTGCCTCATAAGCGGCCTCATCCTCAGATACATCGGCATTTTTGCGTCTCTTCTCCAGAAAGCTTATGCCAAAGTACAGGATCACACAGATATCCGCAATGCAAAATACCGGCAAAAACCGGAGTGCAGCTTCCATACCGCGCAGAAGCACTACAACGCCCGGCGCCGCGCAGATAATGACAAAGCACAGCAAAAACTGCAGCAGGGGCAGACCGCCGCTTTGTATGCGCTTCCCAAGTCCTCCCTCTGCCTCCTCTGAAACCGGCAGCTCCTCATATGCTGTATCGGCAAATGCCTCTTTGCTCTCTCTGTCTTCAGCCCGATGGATCATTTGATCCACTGTATACGGCCCGTCTGCTGCCGCGTATCCATCCTCGCCTTCTTCAGGAAGATTGTCAGGCAGCGCGTACTGTTCCCGGTTTACCGTCTGGCGCCCGGCTCCCGGTGCCTTTCCTGCAAATACCAGTGCCGTCAGATCGCTGATCTCAAACTCATTTCTGCAGACACGGACAAACAGACGATGACATAACAGCACAGCATCCCCGTCATCCGGCATCACATACCGCATCAAAAACAGCATCAGCTCCTGCATCTGTGCTTCAAAGGAGAAGCTGCCTCCGGGCACAAGACAGAATTTTACCGTTTCATTTACCATATCGATATAGATCGTATCCGGTATCAGCAGCAGATTGCTTTTTGAGAGCATGTGCTCCTCCGCTTCAAACAAGGCTTCATCCAAACGGAGTATCAGATGCTTCAGCAGTTTTCCGGAAATTCCTCTCTGCTCCGCCAGCCTGCCAAGCGGCTGCAGCGATGTTATCTCGTAGCCGAAATATGCCCCGCCTTCTTCATAAAGCATTCCAAACCGGAGCAGCGTCGCCCGATTGATTCCTTCCAGCATTTTCTCTTCATATACTGCATTTTCCGTCCTCGGAAGCAGCATAAAATTCTGTCTGATTTTTCTGGTATATTTAATATTCATTTTCTTCCCCAAAGGCTTCCAAAAGCGTTATGCGTCTCATCAGCTTTTCCGGATGAAAGCCCTTATCCTTTATTTCTCTTTGATACCGGCTGCCGCCTGCCGTTCCGCGATAGCCGTCCCCGTCTTTTTCAATTTTGATCTGAAATCCCCGTCCGGACAGCGTATGCTCCATTCTCCTGCTGCCCCGCGCGGAAAGATCATCCGTATCAGCATCTTCTGTATGTCCGCTAAGCTCTATCCCCTCATTCAGTACGGCATTGCCTACCACCCTGTCATGCAGCTGAAAGCCAAAGCGCAGAAGCAGCGCAAGGCTGACAAATACGATCGCCATGATGTAGGAGGCCTCTACCGTAATACTTGCCCCGATCCTGTATTTCAGCACCACACCACCCCCGCAAGCGGCACCAGCCAGAACGCGGTGAGCGGCAGGCTGCGTTTTTTCTCTTCGCAGCCCCGGATCATACCGCAGGCAAGAATAACAAGTCCCAAAAGCATGCAGAGCAGACTGCCTGCAAGCAGCATCCATAAGAGCTCCCGGATCCCGATATACCATGCCACGGTCAGAAGATACATTGCATCTCCTTCTCCGACCATTCCGCCCGTCACTTTACTGATTATCCAGAGGCAGATCCCCGGAATAAACGCGGTAAAAAACGCATATCCGCTGCCTGCCCCGGACAGGTACCCGCATAGAAAAATCCCCGCGCCAAGCAATGTAAATGCCAGAAAGGTCCGGACTGAAATCCCCCTGTATCTGATATCCTGTACCGCAGCACAAACAGCAAACACCGTTATGCCGCCCCGTCCGATCCATTCATATATCTGCATCATTCTGCCCTCCCTTACGCATGGCTGCCCTTCGTACAGTAGGAACAGCCGTCTAAATGCGCAGCATCTTTTCGCTTTATCTCTTCCACATAGGCGCCGATCGCCCTGCAGCTTCCGTCCCTGTGATAGGCTGTTCCGTTTTCCATTATGTAAACCGTTCCGCCTGTCCCCGGCCTGCAGCTTGTACACGCATGATATTTTCCTCCGGATGCATTGCGGAGCGTATCGACTGTATCCCCCGAAACAGGCTTTAAAACATTGTCGAGGTAATGACACTTTCTACTCTTATGATATACCGTACTTGTTTTTCCGATATACACCACCTCGTCCCCCTCCTCATCCAGGTCATATCCGCTCCCGTCCCCGTCAGTCAGATTGCCGGGACCGTAACGGTCTGCTCCGCGGCCGCCTTCGCTTCCCGTCCACGCGCGCCGGTTCACAACAGAGCTCATTGGAATGCTCTCGATCCCAAAAACCGGAAACGGCAGACGCATGTCATAATGCAGTTCCATTTCGATCATATCGCTGCGAAGGATATCACAGGCTTCAAAATACGGATTTCTGATCACCGCCCCGTTCAGCGAGGCGAGCACGCGGCCTGCCGTATAACCGGTATTAAGGCCGTTTTTAATGCCCTCCGTAAAGCCCTCAAACAGGCTGCCTTCTCCGCTGCCTTCCGACGCCGCTTTTCCGGCGTCCTGCTCCGCTCCATTTCCTGTGCCCTCTCCTCCGGAAAGAAAGCCGCTCCCTTCCTCCTCTAACAGCCTTTCAATATAAGCTGCCTGCGCCATATCTTTCGCCGCCGCTTCCATTACATTCTGCAGCTGCCTTTTTTCATCCATCATCTTCATCGGCGCAAGCAGTATAAGTGCCGCAAACAAAAATACCGGAAGACACAGCGCTGCCTCTATGGTGAGACTGGCCGGTATTCTTTTTTTCAGCCTGCATTCCTCATATAGCCATCGCTCTCCGGAAGACCGGCATGCCGGACAGCTCCCGTCCGGACAACGGCTGTTTTCCTCGATGATGACAGGAGTGCTTTGTGCCTGAAGAGTTTTTTTCCTGTGCTTTTGTTTTTTTAACCTGTATGACAGATCATAACTGCCGCATATCCTGCGGCAATTCACCTGTTTCTCTTTACAGCCCTGCTGCCCTTTGATCGCTGTTCTCAGCATGCCGCCTCCTTTCCTCAGTAGCTTAAGCCGGTTTCCGTCTGTATCGTATACATTTTTTCAATCGGCAGATATGCTGCAAGCATCCCCATTGAGGCAAGTACATGTTTTGTTTCTGCCTCTGCCTGCACTGCCAGTGAATAAATGCAGCGATCCAGCAGAAAATCCTGCTGACTGCTTTTTACGTTCATCTGTATCATATCCATGATCCGGTATTCATACAGAGACGACTGATTCTTAAATAACAGGATCCGAAGATATTCCCTGTAAGGAAGTCCCCTGTCCCCTGCAGCGGTCTCCGTCACCCTTCCTGTCTGCCCCAGCATAAGAAGCCCCTGCAGACTTAAGTAAAAACTGTCTCTCCCATGAAGGAACGGAACCTTTTTCCCCGCAAGCAGATCCTTAACGTCACAGATCGCCTGCCCGAGCGCCCAGACGCCCAGAATAAAAAATGTCATTACCGTGATCAGCGGCGTAAACCCCGCTGCTCCCGTAATCGTAAACGCCAGTGTCCTGGCCTCTGCCCTTTTCTCACTGTCAGAAAACAGATAGATCAGGTTCATCCCCTCTCTCAGTGCGAGGATCCGCATCGCGGTATCCGCCAGATTTTCATAGTCTGTCTCCTTTCCGTTCAAAACATATTCAACCTCCAGACCTCCGCTTCCCTTCGTTTCCGGATGGCTTCCATACAGATCTCTTCCAAAATAATGCAGAACCTTAAGCGTATACTCCCCCATCAGCACGCGCTCTGACAGGCTCAGCCTGCATCCGTCCGTCCCGGAAAAAGAGGTAAGTGAGGGGCTGTCCGTAAGCGGCAGCTTTGCCTTTGATACGTCTGCGCCCTCCGGAAGCACGAGCTCCAGAAAATTTCCGCTGATCAGGTTTCCAACGCCTTCCAGAAATCCTTCTTTTTCTTTATCTGCAATTCCGCCCGCACCTCCAAAGGAGAGGAGATCGTATCTCAAAAACCTGGCCCTTACGGGCGACCAGAGCGCTTCTTCATCGAGTTCGTCATCCTCATCCTCCGGTTCCCATGAGCTGATGTAGTCTTCGACCTCCTCTGCATCGGCAATTACCTCATCCAGAAAACGCTGATTCGCTTCTGCCCGCGCCGGAAATCCCGCAATCTCCATGCGCCTTATCCCGTTCTTTTCCACATAGGCCTCATACTCCCTGATATCCGCCTCCATCGCCTGCCTTACACTCTCTGACAGCGCTTCCTTTTCTTCCTCATACCTGCTTCTCGAAACAGAAAGCGCCTCCGCGAGCCTGTCTGCCTTTTCTTCATAATTCTGTACCTTTTCCGGAAGCCGCGAAAGCGAACGCTTCATATCCCGCATCGCCCGGATGAACCTGCTGCCGGAAAGCGCCTCCACCGCTGACAGTGCCTCCTCATAAAAACGCTTCTGTTCGTCCAGCTCCCCCACGATCGCTTCGATCGCTTCCTCCAGACGTGCCGCTTCTTTCGAATGACCTTCATACAGATCCGAGATCCGGTCAAGCGCTCCCGCCTCTCCGATCTCACGAAGCATTGTTTCCGCCGTTGCATAGTCCCAGAGAGAGCTCCAGACCCCGTATTTCATATATTCGAGCACCTCTTTTTCGAACAGCTCCCCGTCAAAATCCGTCAAAAGATATTTTTCCCGCACCGTGAATTCGCGGACTTTTTCCGGATACCAGTCGGATGCCTCAAAATACGGTGTGATAAACTGTTCCATTTCATCAAAAAGCTGTTCATCCGAATAATGCTCCAGTCCAAGCAGCCTGTAATCCTTCCAAAGCTTCCTGTGATACTGCGAAAACAAGGAATCGATAGAGGAATTGACCGCCTGCGTAAAATAAAGCCTCGCTCCCTGTGTCCGGGCCGATTCCACCATGCCTAGCAGCAGTGCGCATACCACAGTCAGGGTCAGCGCAAAGAAAACCGTTATCTGCCCGGACATGCGCTTTCCCCGAAACCGCATATATCTCCTTAATAGACGCTTTCAGAAAGCGATTCGATCTGCCTGAAAATATTTCCGATCAGCGTGTTCAGCTGGTTCTTGAAAATAATCACAAGACCGATCAGCACGACGAGTATAAGAACGATTTCGATCGTTCCGACGCCTTCCTCGTCCGAAAGAAAATCCGAAAGGATCTTCCCGCGCCGCGCGGTACCCGACAGCTCCTTCCACTGATCCGGCCGCGCTGCAAGCGCTCCCGCGTTCATTTTGCCTGGTCCAAGGGGCTCCCTTTCGACCTGATATCCGTTCATTTCCATCTGTTTCATTCTCTCTCCTTTCTCCCCGGTTCCTTTTCCCTGTTCCGCTTTTGCCGCACTGCTCAGCTCATGGAAAACATAGCCGGGATCACAACAATTACCATAACGATCATCAGCATCAGAAACAGCGGGATCAGAAGCTTGGTCCCTGCCTCCTCACCAAGTCGTTTCGCTGTATTTTTCCGTTCCTCAAATGCCGCCTCCATCTCAGCGGAAAGCAGCATCCGGAGATTTTTGCCGCCGTTTTTCCTGTTCTGTTCCAGAAGCGCGCAAAGTCTGGTATACGGTCTCAGCCTGATCCGTTCTGCAAACTTTCTGTATGCGCTTCCCTCCGGTATTCCCTTTTGCATATCCTCAAGCGCCGTCAGCATTTCCTCGTAGAGAAACCGTTTTTCTGAGGTTCCGTCCCTTCTCGCTTCCTGATAGGATCCTGCGATCCGCTGCCATGCATTTCTGATCGTAAGCCCGGCTCCCAGATAAACGGTAAGTTTGGAAACAAGCTCCGAATAATCGATCATAAGCTCTGCTGCGCGCTCCTTCTGCTTTTTATCCGCGTTTGTCCGCTCTCTGGCAAACAGCAGCACTGCTGCCAGCACGCCGAGAATAAGTATGTAAAGTCCGTCCCGGTTCTTTTTCATGCTGTATCGCACAGGTTTTCCCGCAATCTCCTCCGGAAGGGAAAACAGCATCTTCTGCGCCTGCTTTTCATCCTCTTCTGAAAGTGCTTTTTCAAATGATCTGAGCACGGCTTCCCTGCCGGTCAGAAGCTGCGGAAGTACGGTTACGTCAAATACGTATGCGCCGTCATGGCTTCCGTCCGTCATCACCGCGCGGATCGCCGTCTCTCTTGCTTCCCTCAGTGTTTCATTCTGAACCTGTCCGTCATAAGAGATCAGCCCGGTGTCCTCCGGATACCATGTAAGACGAATCCCCGTCTCCGGAACCGAGCGGACCAGGTTCAGCTTTGTCCGAACCGCCTGCAGGCTTTCATTTTCCCCCAGGATAAGCTCCGGAAGCGCTTCTGCCAGCTGTTCAAATGCCTCTCTGGCTTCTTCTTCAGAATAGACGCGCGGTTTTACGCTTACCGATATCTCCGCTTCCTCCCCTTCCCCCAGAAGGCCATCCACCATAAGACGATATTCCCGCGAAGTTCCCCCATATCCCTCCCGCAAAAGCGTCCGTCCGTCAAACTCCTCCTGTCCGGCAAAAGTCCAGAGAAGCGCAAGCAGCGCCGCAGCTGCCACGATTACAATTTGTGTTTTATATTTTCGTAAACCAGATGACATATCCGCCTTCTCCCCGGAAACTCCTAAAAACGGATCGCGAGAATCTTCTGCGACAGCATGCATGCAAATGCGTAGCACAGGAGACAGGCTGTCATGACCGCTCTTCCCGCCAGCGTCTGATACATGATGTCAAAAAATCCTTCCGAACTGAAATCAATATACAGAATGATCGCAAACGGCATCAGGTTCATGATTTTCTGCTCATATCTCCTTGCCGCCGTCAGGTTTTTGATTTCTTCCGTTACGGCTATCCTGTCCCCGATCACGGATGTTGTATGCGCAATGATACTGCAAAGCTCTCCTCCGCTCTTTCTTGCGATCCGGAATACCTCCGCAAAATTTCTGATCTCCTCGCTTCCGCTTCGTCTTGCAAAATCCGAAAGCATAAGCTCTGCCGGTTTATTCAGGCGGATCTGCCGGCCGATCAGCGCAAATTCCTCCGTGATCATCGCAGATGCGCCATACAGATGCACAAGCTCATCCGTCGCTGCAAAAACAGCATTTTCAACGGAATATCCTGCTCCGAGAAAGGAGCTGAGGCTGCCGATCGCGTCCTTGAACTGACGTGTAAGCTTCCACCTTCTTTCTGCAGCAAGCGCACTTCGTCTGCTGAGCGGCCATCCGATCAGACCGAACGGCAGAAACAAAAGAAATGCCGTCATGCTCCGGTAAAATGTATAGGCGGAAAGTCCGCAGACAAATACGCCTGTTCCGCCATACAAAAGCCATTCCCTGAGCCCAAGCCGGTAGTGCCTGTAATCAGTCGGAGAGCCGCTCCCCCGCCCGGAGCAGTTTTTCCCGATGCCAGAGGCGTCCCGTTTTTTTGAGGCGTTTTTCCTGCGGATCGTAGGCAAATATTTTGTTAAAGCAAAAGGTATCCTGCTCATATCCCTTCATCTCCGTTATTTCAAGTACGCGCCTGGACTGATCCGGCAGCCTCCCCAGATGAATAAAAAGATCGATTGCCGAGGCGATCTGACTGCGTATCGCCGGGAGCGGCAGAGCCGCTGCCGAAAGCACCATGGATTCAAGACGCCTCAGCATATCTTCCGCGGAGTTCGCGTGTCCTGTGGACAGGCTTCCGTCATGACCTGTATTCATCGCCTGCAGCATATAAAGCGCCTCTCCTCCCCTGACCTCTCCAACGACGATCCGGGACGGGTTCATTCTCAGCGATGCCCGGATCAGCTCCGACATACCGATCTCACCTTCACCCTCCACATTTGCGTTCCTCGTCTCAAGGCGGACCAGATTGGGGATGTGCAGAAGCTGAAGCTCTGCCGAATCCTCTATCGTGATCACGCGTTCTGTCGCCGGAATAAACGCGGACAGCGCATTTAAAAAAGTCGTTTTGCCGGAATTGGTCCCGCCCGAGATAAAAATGTTGTAGCCTGCCCGCACCAGCACCCTGAGATATTCTGCCGCTTCCTCCGTGACGGAGTTCCATGCGATCAGACGCTCGATCGTGACCGGTTCCGGAAATTTTCGTATCGTCATCACCGGCCCGTCAAGTGCGACGGGCGGCAGTGCGATATGTACGCGCGAGCCGTCCCGCAGCCTTGCATCCGTCAGCGGATTGGCGCGGTTCGCCGTGCGGTTGATACTGCTTACGATCTGCTGTATGACATCCTCAAGCTGTTCTTCCGTTTCGAACTTTTTGTCCCAGCGCCGGATCCGGTTCCTTTCCTCAACGAAAATCGTCTCATGTCCGTTTATCATGATCTCGCTGACCTCCTTATCGTCGATCAGCTCCTGCAGAATGCCCAGACGGCGGAAAGAATTGAACAGCCTCTGCCGGAGCTCGATCCGCTCGGACAGGCGCAGCACAGTATCCCCGCACTCTTTCGTGATCATCTCATCGATCGTCTGGCCGAGCTCGCGGTCGGAAAAACTCCCTGCCTGATTCTCTTCCGCAACGATCCGCTCCCGCACACGCCGCTCGATTCCACTGATCTCCTGCCGCCTCATCCCGCAAGCTCCCTTGCATAATCGCCGAGCGGACCGAGCAGCAAGCTTTCCGGAAAAATGTCCTGCGCACTTCCGGCAAAAGGAAGCCTGAGCCTGTGAAGCCGGCTTAGGATCTGCTCCTTTCCGTTTTCCCGCAGATAGGCCTCAAAAGCATCAAGCTTTCCCTTCGACATGGGATCTTCCCGAACCGGCATATAGATGAGATCGCTTGCCTCCATCAGTACGGCAGCAGGGAAAAACGCACCCGTATCCGCGACAACCACCTCGTGATCTGTCTCACGCAGCAGAACCTCGATAAGACCTGCGCAGTCCTCCCCGCTCATGGTAAGGAGATCCTCTTCCGTGGCAAACGGCGGAATAAAATCCAGCTCCCTGCAGTGATGGATCAGCGAAGCGATCCGCGCGCCGTCCAGACTTCCCTGTTTCAGATGGTACAGTGCATCTGACAATCCGCTCTGAAACCGCTCCCCGAGCAGCGCGGACAGTCCGGAAAATGCCTCAAAATTGAGGTATAAAACCTTCTGCCTGCGCGCTCTTGAAAGTGCATACGCCAGCGCAAATGACGTTTTACCGCAGCGGCTCACGGGGGAATAGACGCAGATCAGTTTTGCCTTCCGTTCCGGGCTGCAGAGCCTCAGCTCTTCTCCAAATTCTCCGACACAGCTCATCACCGTACGGAAAAGCACCTCTCCCGGCTGGTATTTATATACTTCCCGATCTACACTTACAAGACCGTTCCCGCCATTTCTTCCGCCCTCGCTGTCACTTAATCCCAGCACGCAGTCCGCACTCAGATCGTATTCGCCTTCGATCAGTCCGGTATCTGCCAGAAGCAGCCGTACCCGATGCTCTTTTGCAAAGCTTTTATAGCTTGCCACATCACTGAACGCAACCGCCCTGAACGGCAGACAGTTTCTGCGGTTTGCATAATCGCACAACCTCTGCGCATAATTCTTCTCCCCGTCCAGAATCGCCATAATTCTTTCCATAAACCCCATTCTCCTTCTTTTATTTCCTGACTGCTTTTATCCGGCTTCGGCCGGATGCTCCCCATTTTCCGCATTCCCGGGGCTTCCTGCACCGTTCTGAAGAGATGACCTCCCTAAAGAGATGCGAGCAGCAGACAGATCGCTGTCCCCGAAAACAGACAGGCAGCAAGCGGTACCGTTGCCCTGTAGCCATCCCGCGCACTGCTGTAATAAGGGAAAACCGCATGATCTCCCAAAAGCCCGCTGCATGCTGCCCGTTTCACATACGCCTTCACATACTCCCGGAGATACCGGAACCGTCCTGCGCATTCCGCCTCTGTCCCAAGCTTGTAAAGGGAATATACTGCTCCCAGCAGAAGCGCTGTAAAAAGGCTTCCCGCGCCGAGCGCATCCGGTCTGCAGAACAGAATGAGTGCCGCCGCTTTGATATCAGCGCCTCCGATCATACGGAAACGATGTATGGGAAGCAGCAGAAAAATAAACCCAAGCGAAACGACAAGCGGCCGCAAAAGCAGTTCTGATCCGCCTGCGAGCTTCACCAGAAATATGGCGGCAAAGCCTCTTAACAGCAGTTTGTTTGACACCCTGCGCTCACCCAGATCCGACAGCGCGGCAAAGAGGAGCACAAGCAGCAGGATAAGCTCCTGCAGATTGGTGTGAACCGTCTGAACGATTCCCTGAAAAAAGGGTACAGAAAACAAAGCCGCCTCCTCTCTGCTGTAAAATAATGCAGGACAGCGAATCATACAATACATTGAAGTACTGATGGAAAAATGATACGTCATCTGATCAAACCTGATCCCGATCAGAGACTTAGATAAAATGAAATAGATCTGCTTACGGCGTCAGAACTGACTGCCGATCTGCCTCTCCGTTTTGGGGAGCGTGCTACCATAATAACCCCGGTATCCCCGAAAGTCAACGATATTTTCACCGTGTATTTTCACAAGACTTTTTGTGAAAAACTCACTACAGAAAAAACAATTTAAATACAAAGTAAAGACTGCGAAACGCAAAAACGCCCGCTTTCCTGTTTTCCAGAAAAGGGGCGCATATTGCCGCTGATTAAGGTTCCGCATCCGGTTTTCAAACCCTGCGGTTTCGCTTCTTATTTCGCTTCTTTCTGCCGTTTGATCACCTTAAGCCGCGTAAACTCCTCACGGTCCTTTTCCTCAAGCGCGTTGCCAATGTCCTTCACGAGCGTGTCATACATCGGGATCGTGATGTTTTTGAGCGCATTCGCACGCTTCTGCGTCTTTCGGATATTCGCAGCGAGACGATAGGCCGAGTTTTCGACCATGGACAGCCGGATCGTAAGCTCCTTTACCTTGTCGAAATAGAGCTTTGCCTGATCCAGGGATTCCCGCGTCGTATAAAAGGAATAATGCAGCGCTGAAGGTTTCTTCTCCCACTCGACGAGCGGAATATCCGTTCCCATAATACTGCGGTATTTCAGCCTGATGCTGTCATCCACGGGAATCGTTTCGCTGATTTCCGAGACATGACTGATACCATGCTCGATGTTGGCCTTCTGAAGCGCCTTATAGGCATTTGAAAAGGTTTCATCGATCTCGGACTGAATATCCTTTGCCTGCTCGACAAGTCCCGTCAGCTCCCGGATCAGAATATTGCGCTTCTTGTCCATGAGCGCATATCCCTGCCGTGCCAGCGCAAGCGAATTCTTGCATATGATTAAATTTCCCTTTGTCGGGAACGCATTCTGATTCATTCCTGCCTTATGCCTCCGCCGTATCAAACTCCGATACGTCCACCGGCCTGTAATACTTCTCCAGAATCTTCGTATCGATACGGTCAAGCTCTTCCTTCGGCAGAATTCCAAGGAGCTTCCAGCCGAGGTCCAGTGTCGCCGCAATCTTACGGTTATCCGAGGGCTGCTGCCCTACAAAATGCTTTTCAAATTCATCACCGAAACGCAGATATGCCTTGTCGATATCCGTCAGCTCATCTTCTCCGATAACGGATGCAAGCGCTCTCGCATCTCCCGCATGCGCGTAGGAGGAAAACAGCTGGTTTGCCACATCCTGATGATCCTCTCTCGTAAAGCCTTCTCCAATGCCATCCTTCATCAGTCGGGAAAGCGAAGGAAGTACGCCGATCGGCGGGTAAATGCTCTTTCCGTTCAAACTCCGGTCGAGCACGATCTGGCCCTCCGTGATATATCCCGTCAGGTCAGGAATCGGATGCGTAATATCGTCATTTGGCATCGTAAGGATCGGGATCTGTGTTACGGAACCGTTTCTGCCCGCCACAATGCCCGCGCGCTCATAGATCGACGCAAGATCCGAATACATATATCCCGGGTAGCCCTTTCTGGAAGGGATCTCTCCCTTTGAAGAGGAGACCTCACGCATGGCCTCGCAGTAGGAAGTCATGTCCGTCAGCACCACAAGAATGTGCATGTTCTTCTCAAATGCCAGATACTCCGCAAGCGTCAGCGCCACCTTCGGTGTGATCAGACGCTCAACTACCGGTTCGTTTGCCAGATTGACAAACATTGCCACGTGATCCGCAACGCCGCTTTCGGCAAACGTCCGCTTAAAGAAATCCGCCACGTCATGCGTGACGCCCATCGCGCCGAATACGATCGCGAATTTTTCATCTCCCGCATTGTCCCCGAGCGAAGACTGCGTAACGATCTGCGCCGCCAGCATATCATGCGGCAGGCCGTTTCCCGAAAAGATCGGCAGTTTCTGTCCGCGGATCAGCGTCGTCAGGCCGTCGATCGCGGATATTCCGGTACGGATATAGTTTCGCGGATACTCACGCGCGACCGGATTGAGCGGCTTTCCGTTTACGTCAAGCCTGATATCGCTTACAATCTCTCCCATCCCGTCGATCGGCTGTCCGACGCCGTTAAAGGTACGGCCAAGCATATCCTCCGAGACCGCGATCTCCATCGGATGACCCGAAAGCTTTGTATGCGCATTTTTCAGCGCCATGCCCTCCGTGCCCTCAAACACCTGGATGATCGCACGGTCATTGTATATTTCAATAATGCGTCCGAGGCGTTCCTTCCCCTCAACGCTGATTTCGCAGAGCTCGTCGAAGGCTGCGCCCTGCAGTCCTTCGAGCACGACCAGCGGTCCGTTGATGCCCGAAAGTCCCAAATATTCTATTGCCATTGCCGCTCCTCCTTAGCCGTTCTTTTCCAGAACCTCATTGTAAAAAGCGTCGATTTCCTTTTTGTAGTCGTCGAACATCTCAAGCCGGTCATTCGGCACATCATACTTTATGTTGATGATCTTATCGAAGATCCCGAACTTTTCCAGTACGGAAACAGGCATGCCCAGTTTTACGAGCGCCTTTGCCTTCTTGTCGAGATACAAAATCGTATCCATCATCAAAAACTGCTTTTTCATCGGCACGCAGGTATCCTCCTTATGGAAGGCGTTCTGCTGCAGGAATCCAAGTCTTATCACCTTGGCGATCAGAAGTGTCAGCTTCTGATCATCCGGAAGCACATCGGAGCCGATCAGCTTTACGATATCCATGAGCTTTGCTTCCTCAGTCAGAATATAGTACATCTGATTGCGGTAATCCATGAACTTCGGACTTACATTATCCGTATACCAGCTCGCAAGATCCCCCGTATAATCCGAATAGGACGTGAGCCATTGGATCGCCGGATAATGTCTGGCATAGGCAAGCGCCTTGTCAAGCGCCCAGAAGCAGCGCACAAATCGTTTGGTATTCTGCGTTACAGGCTCTGAAAAATCTCCGCCCTGCGGAGAAACCGCACCGATAATCGACACGGAACCTTCCGTTTCATTCAGATTCTGCACAAGTCCGGCTCTCTCGTAGAATGCCGCAAGCCGCGATGCGAGGTAAGCCGGATATCCTTCCTCCGCAGGCATTTCCTCAAGACGTCCGGAAAGCTCACGCAGTGCCTCCGCCCATCTGGATGTGGAATCGGCCATGATCGCAACATGGTATCCCATATCCCGGTAATACTCCGCAAGCGTAAGCCCTGAATAAAGCGAAGCCTCTCTGGCCGCAACCGGCATGTTCGAGGTGTTTGCGATCAGGGTGGTTCTGTCCATAAGCGGATTTCCGCTCTTCGGATCGATCAGCTTCGTAAATTCCTCCAGAACCTGCGTCATCTCGTTTCCGCGCTCTCCGCAGCCGATATAGATAATGATATCCGCGTCAGACCACTTCGCGATCTGGTGCTGGTTCATGGTTTTTCCGGTTCCGAATCCGCCCGGAATGGCTGCCGTTCCGCCCTTTGCGATCGGAAACAGGGTGTCCAGGATACGCTGTCCCGTTACAAGCGGCCTTGACGGCGCATAACGCTTTGCGACAGGACGCGGAACACGGATCGGCCAGCGCTGGCACATGGAAAGCTCCCGTTCCGTTCCGTCGGAAAGACGAACTGTGACAAGCGGCTCTTCAATCGTATATTCTCCGTCCGGAGCAGTCTTTACTACCTCGCCGCAAAGTCCCGGCGGCACCATGACCTTATGAAGGATCGCCCGCGTCTCCGGAACCTCGGCGATAATACTTCCGCCCTCCACATAATCCCCTGTCTTTACCGTGATATGCGCGCTCCAGCGTTTTTTCAGATCCAGCGAATCCACGCTTACGCCGCGGCTGATATAGGCGCCGTCCTTTTCCCTGATCGATGACAGCGGGCGCTCGATACCGTCAAAAATATTGTTAAGAATACCCGGTGCAAGCACGCAGGAGACCGGAGCGCCGCTGCCCTCCACGGTCTCGCCCGGCTTCATGCCTGAGGTTTCCTCATATACCTCTATTGTCGTTTTCTCCGTCGTAAGGCCGATGACCTCTCCGACCAGACGGTTCTCCCCGACATAAACCATCTCATTCATCTGGAAGCCCTGATCTCCCTCAAGGGTTATGACCGGACCGTTGATCCCGTAGATCACGCCCTGTGCCTTTTTATCGGAAGTCTTCTTCCCTTCCAGAATTTCACTCAGCAGCTCATTGCTCATCTTGTTCTCCTGTTATGAAGCTGAATTCATGCTTTTCCTTTTCAAGTCTGGTCCGAAAAGAATTGTCGACAAAAATATTGATCGACGGAATGACCGCCATCGTTCCTCCCAGAAAGCTTTCTTCACTTATCGAAACGCCTGCCGGAAGCTTGTCAAACAATCCGCTGTCAGATGCATCCAGATAGATCTCGCAGTCTTTCTCTCCTGCAAGCTTCCGGATCTCTGCAATCTGCTTTTCAATAAGCGCCTTGTAGGAAGCCGTCTTCCGGTATTCTGAAAGAAGTTCCTTCACCTCCGCAAACAGCTTGTCCTTATATGCATCCTGCTCTTTAGAAATCTCCCGTTTCATGTGAAGCTGTTCCATGGAAAGTTCCCGCTTCGCTTCGCGTTCTATCTTTTCCGTCTCGATGGAAAGCCGCATTTCCTGGCGCCTTAGCGCATCCGTTTTATGTTCCTCAAACGTGGATCTCAGCCCTTTTTCATATTCTCCGGTGATCTGGCGGAAACGCTCCCTGGCATCCTCCATGCAGACCTCCTGAAAATGCTGTAATTTTTCTTCTGTCGTCATAGCTTTACCCCGATTGCCTCATTAATATAGGACGTGATGAAATTTGCCTTACGGCCCGTTCCGTGCCGGTCCGGAATTTCGATCACGAGCGGCTCGTTGTTCATCTTAAGCGCGTTGACAAGCTCCGGATATTTTCTGCCGAAGCCCTCCGTTATCATAAGAATGCCAACGCTCCTGTCATGAATGATGCGGTCTGCCGCCGCCTCAAATGCTTCTTTTGTCTCAGCTTTTTCTCCTTCAACGCCGGCAAGCCGCATGCCCGTCAACGTATCGTTATTGTCACAGATGACATACATCTTCATGAAAGCTGACCTCACTTTCAGTTACAGCTGTCCGAGGATCATAAAGGAAATGATCAGACCGTAAAGGCATACGCCCTCTGCAAGTCCTACAAAGATCAGGGACTTACCGAGAATGGAGCCGTCCTCCGAGATCGCGCCAAGCGCTGCCGATGCCGCTGCCGATACCGCGATACCGCCGCCCACACAGGAAAGTCCTGTGGAAAGCGCTGCCGCCAGATATCCGAAGCCCGTCGCGCTGACTGCAGAAGCTGCGCCTGCAGCCTCATCCGCGAGCGCGGTATTTCCGCCTGCCATTACGAGCGCCGAAGCGATCAGCGTTCCGAAAAACAGCACCGTGTTGAGCGCCAGAGCCTTTTTGTATCTGCCCTTTGTCCTCTCTCCCGCAATGAACGCGCCGAACGGAACGCCGATGCTGAGAAGCAGTGCTGCCGCCAGTAAAATCTTAACCGTAAGTGTCATTAGTTTGTCCTCCTCAAGTCAGTCAATTCTTCTGTAATCTTATCATTATATGTTCAAATCTTTCCAAACCGGATTGCCTCGGCCGTTCAGCGGCTCAATCCCCGCTGTTTCTGCCGTAGGGCTTAAACGCTCTGCCGCCTCCCGTGTAAAAACGTGAGAACAGCTCATAATACTCAAGACGCAGCACCTGAATGCCCACGATCAGTCCCTCCATGCCGCAAACAAAGAGGTTTCCAAGCACAATGACCGGCCAGCTGATACTGCCGCCGCTCTCCGCGCCCGCAAGCATCAGAACCACGCCCATCATCGCCGCATGGCTGACTGCGAACGCACCGATACGCACAAACGAAAGCGTATTGGAGAAATAAGACAAAAGCGTTTCAAACAGTTCGAAAAATCCCTGTGTCACGAACATGCCTTTGCTGCCCTCGATCAGCTCGGGCTTCTTTTCCGCCTTGTTTATGATCGGCTCCTTAAAGAAGAGCAGGATAAGCGGAACTCCCAGCAGGACTGCAAGCACTGCCGCACCCGGCACCGTATGCCCCGTCATAAACAGAACAATGCAGACGACGATCGCCGCATAGAACACAAGTCCTGCCGCGCCGTTCGTATCAAGCAGAACCTTTTCTCCGTTTCTCTGCTTGATGCCGTTTAAGATATTCAGCACCATGCAAAGAAGAATGATTCCCATGCCGATGGAAATGGCCACGACGAACACTGTATTCAGGCTTCCGATAAACGGAAGATTTGTCATCGCCTTCTGCGGGTTGAGCCACAGCGGTTCTATAATATCCTCAAACCCGAAGACGGAACCGAACAGAAGACCAAACAGCATGGAAAAGATGCCGCAGCAGGAAATGATGCCCGCAAGTCTCAGGCCCTTTTTTCTGTAAAGCAGTGCACCGCCTAAAAACAGCACGGCACCCTGTCCGAAATCTCCGAACATAAATCCGAAAAATACCATATAGGTAAGCGCCAGCAACGGGGTCGGATCGATCTCGTTATAGGACGGAAGTCCGTACATTTCAAGGAACATCTCAAACGGCTTCAGGAATGCGGAATGCCGCAGCTTTGTCGGCGGACCGTTTAAAAGCTTTGAAACATCCCTTTCCACAAAGCAGAATACCTGCTCATCCTGTTCGATCTCCCTGCGGAACCTTATGGCATCACGTTCGCTCATCCATCCGCATATGATATAGAATGTGTGAATATCATGCTTCGTGCAGGCGGCATATTTGCGCACGTCAAAGTTCAGCGCATAACGCTCCAGCCGGTCTGCCGCGCCGCGGATCCTTTTTCCCTGATCCTGCAGGTAATCCGCGATCTGCATGTCCAGACGGAAAATCTCCTCCCGGTAGGTCTTCATGGTTTCATGCAGATGATTTGCAGCCTGCTCCGGCGTTCCCTGATATTCATCCGGAATAAAAATCTTTTCAAAATACAGGGATGCAAAAACCGCGTCCACCTTATCCTCATCCCGCTTCGGTACAAAATATACAAGATATACATACTCCTTGTCCCGCGTGCATTCGGATACCAGTGCATCCAGCGAATCGTATACATAATCCTGCATTTTTTTGTAGTACTCCACCGGCATGCGGCCGAAGCTGTATTT
>JAUNHA010000086.1 GCA_030524135.1 Eubacteriales bacterium | reverse complement strand
CAAAATGCCTTGTGCTTTGATTTTCCTGCTGAAAGCAGCGGCATGGAAATGATCGCGCCTTCCGGAAAGTTCTGGATCGCAATACCGATCGCAAGCGCAAACGCGCCAGCCATCGTCATATTGACGCCGCCGGAAAGCCAGCCTGCAAACACGACGCCGACCGCCATTCCTTCCGGAATGTTGTGGAGCGTCACCGCCAGCACGAGCATCGTATTTTTCTTAAGATGCGCGTGAGGTCCTTCCTCCTGCATATCGATATGCATGTGCGGAATCACCTGATCCAGAAATAAAAGAAAGATGATGCCGAGCAAAAATCCCACAGCCGCCGGGATAAATGCGAGCCGTCCCATGTCCACGGACATATCCATGGCCGGGATCAGAAGCGACCACACCGACGCGGCGATCATCACGCCCGAGGCAAATCCGAGCAGGGCTTTCTGCACCTGCGGTCTGATCTCGCCCTTCAGAAAATAAACGCACGCCGCGCCAAGCGTTGTGCCAATAAATGGAATCAGGATTCCAAGCGCTGTTGTCTGTATCATTCAAGTCCTCCTCTGTCCGCTTTCTTCCCTATACGCTTTCTTTTTCCGGAAGCAGTCTGCCTTGTCTGCTGCCGGAGTAACTGAATCAGCATTTCCATCCGGCGTTCACGCTGCTCCCTGCGCTCCCGCTTCTGCTCCTCCCGCTGCGTGCTCCGGACATTCTTCCAGTCCTTCCACTGCTGGTTCCAGAGATCGATGAGATCCGGACCGTCTTCCTCTGCCACGGATAATTCCTGCAATCTCCGGTTAAGGTCCAGAAGACGGGTCCTGAGCTCCTGCATGCCGGGATAAAATTCTGCCAGACGCAGCTTTTCCGCGTCTGCGTCTGCATCCGCACGCAAATCCTCATCCTCACCCTCGCCCGGTTCCCGCAGATATTTTTCCAAAAGTACGTCATAGGTCTCCGGATCCACGAGTTTTTTCTTATCTGCCGCAGCCTGCAGAAGAAAGCCCTGTACACGCAGCTTATTGTCCTCATACAGATCCAGGCTCTGATAGAGCTCCTTATAATATTCGTAAAGCGTAAGCTTTGTCAGGATCACATTCGCAGGCGTCGTCTTCGTGCTGACGAGGCTCCCCTTTGTCTTGACATAAAAATACAGGGGCTTGCGGATCACCGTGATCCGTGCGGCATATTTCAGATATTCCAGATTAAACAGAAAATCCTCACACCAGTCAAGCTTTTCATTAAAATTCAGCGCATTTTCCTCGATCAGGCTCCGTCTGAATAGTTTATTCCACACCACGCCGTAATAAAAATCCCCCGCCCGGTCCATCATGAGCTTTGCATACTCCGTGCGCGTATAATCCCCCGCCGCACGGATATCCCCGCTCTGATGCACCTGTTTTCCGCGCACGCGGTAATAGTCCGCGACCACAAGGTCGCTGTCCGACGCAAGCGCTGCCTTTACATATTCCTCCGTGGCATTTTCCGGAATCCAGTCATCTGAATCCACAAACTGAATATAGGTTCCATGCGCGGATTCGAGCGCATAGTTCCGGCTGTCCGAAACGCCGGAATTCGGCTTGTTGATCAGCACGATCCGCTTATCCCGCTTTGCATACGCAAGAAGCTGTTCAAACGAATCATCGCTGCTGCCGTCATTTACAAAAATAATCTCAAGATTCTGATACGTCTGCGCGAGAATACTGTCCGCGCAGCGCGCGATCGTTTTGCTGCGGTTATAAACCGGAATGATCACGGAAACGAGCGGGCAATTTTCCGCCTGCTCTTTCTTATGAACTGCCTCATGAGCTGTTTCATGCATTTCTTCATGAACTGCTTTCTGCATTTCTCTGTTCATAGAACACAACACTCCTGCTCCATTTTTAAATGCCGTGCACCTTATTTTTCAATTCTTCCAGCAGACCCTCGCAGCCTGCCTTCACATCCCGGTATGTCGCCTCAAAGTCGCCCGTATACCACGGGTCCGCGACTTCCCTGCCATACCGCGCATATCCCTTTGACGCATGCGCAAGGAGGAAGCTGATCTTCCCCTCGGGGTCTCCGCCCGTGATGCGCTCTATATTGCGGATGTTCGCGCCGTCCATGCCGATCAGATAATCGTATGCATCATAATCTGCACGCCGCATCTGTCTGGCACGCTTTCCGGAGCAGTCGATCCCGAGACCGTTTAA
>JAUNHA010000041.1:12507-20070 GCA_030524135.1 Eubacteriales bacterium | reverse complement strand
GGACCGCAGGATGAGCTATACCAATGTCAATGCGATCATAGAGAAAAATGACGCCCGGAGAAAAGAGCAGTTTGCGCGCTTTGTACCGATGTTTTTCCTGATGAAGAAGCTTTCGGACCTTCTGCGCGGACGGAGAAAAAAGAGAGGCGGGATCGACTTTGATTTTCCGGAATCAAAGATCCTGCTGGATAAAAAAGGCCGCGTGACAAAGATCGAGCCGTATGAGAGAAACAGCGCGCAGCTTCTGATCGAGGACTTCATGCTTGCGGCCAATGAAACAGTCGCAGAGGATTACTACTGGCAGCAGCTTCCGTTTCTCTACAGGGTGCATGAGGCGCCGGATCCGGAAAAGATGCGCGCGCTCTCTGTATTCGTGGAGAACTTCGGCTATTATATCAGAGGCGGAAAGACTGCGGACAGCGTGCATCCGAGACAGCTTCAGGAGCTGCTTGCAAAGGTGACGGGCGCTTCCGAGGAGGCGCTGATCGCAAGGCTTACGCTTCGGAGCATGAAGCAGGCAAAGTATGATGTGTCCTGCAGCGGGCATTTCGGACTTGCGGCAAAGTTCTATACGCATTTTACGTCTCCGATCAGGCGCTATCCGGATCTGCAGATACACCGTATTATTAAGGAAAACCTGCGTCATGGTCTCAGTGATGCGCGGATCAGCCATTATGAGAAGCTGCTTCCCGGCGTTGCGGAGGAGAGCTCAAGGCTTGAGCGGCGTGCGGACGAGGCAGAGCGCGAGTGCGATAAGATGAAGAAATGTGAGTATATGAGACAGTTCCTTGGAAAAACCTTCGAGGGCGTGATCTCAGGCGTGACATCGTTTGGATTTTACGTCGAGCTTCCGAATACCTGCGAGGGTCTCGTACATGTCAATACGCTTACAGATGATTACTATGTATATTATGAAGGAACGATGGAATTAAAGGGCGAACGGACGCTCAGGAGCTTTAAGCTCGGGCAGCCCGTCAGCGTGCAGGTGACGGATGCGGATAAAGTGATGCGGACGATCGATTTCAGGCTTGCGCCCAAAGAGCCATCTCTGGTAGAATAAAAATATGGGAAAAGATTCGATAAAAGTAATTGCAAATAATAAAAAAGCTTATCACGATTTCTTTGTGGACGAAACCTTCGAAGCCGGAATAGAGCTTTTCGGGACAGAGGTAAAATCCATCCGTCAGGGGCACTGTTCGGTCAAGGAGGCGTTTATTCGCGCGGACAAGGGTGAACTCTTTGTCATGGGTATGCATATCAACCCCTATGAGAAGGGAAATATCTTCAACAAAGACCCGCTGCGCACAAGAAAGCTTCTGATGCACAGAGGCGAGATCAATAAGCTCATGGGAAAGGTGACGGAAAAGGGCTATACGCTCATCCCACTGCAGGTCTATTTCAAAGGCTCTCTCGTGAAGGTGCAGGTCGGGCTTTGCCGCGGTAAGAAACTCTATGATAAGCGTGAGGATCTTGCGAAGAAGTCACAGCGCAGGGAACTCGAACGGGATTTCAAATCCGCCAATATCAGAATTTGACGGGTTGAGGGTGTGCATTTTATTTTCATCAGGAATTATTTGTGAAGCAGTAACAATTTTATGATACTATAGTAATCAATGTATAGTGAGGAGTAAAGTTGGACGCTAAAAAGACTAAACGGATTGAAAAAATATTCCCGGATTATTTTGACAGGTTTAAATTGCCTTTTGGTGCAAGGGAAGAAAGTTTAAAAGTGTACAGAGCTTGCAGGAGTGGTAAGTGTGATAGAGCGTCATTTTTGCCATCTTTTGAAGAACATGGATATCAGCTCAATCCATCTGCTGATCCGGAAGATCCCGGTCAGTATTCTCTGTCAACTTTCGAAAAACCGACACATGTCAAACGGTTTGCAGGCGCTACTTCTGACATGGAAGTTCCTTATCAAATAGCAATTGGATTTACAGATCCAAAGCATGGACTTGTGCAAAGAACACGGGAGAGAAAGAAAAAAAGCGGTTCACATGTGGATTGGTGGCTTTATAGAGATGCTACACCATATGATGAATTTGAAATGATAATAGATTTTGAAGAACACCTTAATGCATATATTCAAGAAAGAGATAAGGAAAATGAAAGAATTTGTCAATACAGATAAGTATGGAAAATTATATTTTGACAGAATACTTTTTGAAACAAACTATCCAATCCTTTTTACCTGTAAAAATAATGTGAATCAGATATTTATATGTGTATGTTGTCAGAATAATGCTAAAGGATGTAAGTGGCTGGTTGGAAAAACAGATGCTGGAAGTGTTATTCGAATGCTCAAAGATGAAATAACGATTCGGGAATTGATTTGTAATCACTCGTCGGGGAAATTATCTGTTGATTATTTTAATATGGAATATAGGACGGAGTATAATAATTCGGATTGGGATTCGAATAGTATATATTTACCTAAAGAAGATTCATACATGTTTGCTGAAGAAGGCGAATTTGATGATGACATTGCTTACTATACTACATTGATTAACCAGGTTTCTTATGACAAAAATTATTATAAGAACATTATCAGGGAAGTTAAAACTGTAAATCCGGATTTTAAATTTGTAACAGAAAAAATTAATGAGCTTGTATCACAGGTAGAAAATAAAACTATTTCAAGTAAATTAGTGAATACACTGTATGTAGATGGTAAGCTGTCAGTAAATAAGGTTAAACACATAAGTCAAAGCAATTACAGAGAGATATTGAACAATTATTATGATACTTTTTTGAGAAGTAATATTGACGTGAAAATTGATTTAAATGATAGTAGCTTTACAGATGCAGCGTGAAGGAGATGTGATGAAAAATTACGATAGTTCATTAACTTTGCAAAAATTAGTGTTTGATAGAATTGAATTTGATAGAAAAGGGTTTAAAAATGAAAATGAATTAACTTTCGAATTACAGGTTCAAATAGGGATAGGTGAGGACAGTATACATAAAGTAACGCTAGTATTGAAAGGTGAAAAAAAAGAAGAATATAATTTTACAATTAGTTTGTCGGGCTTCTTTAAGATTGAAACACCGGATTCTATGAGTGAAGAAATGACCCGAAACTTAATAAATAAAAATGCAGTTGCAATTATGATGCCATATCTAAGGAGCGAATTGACGTTATTAACAGCGCAGCCGGATACGGACAGTGTTGTCCTTCCGCCTTTCAATATTAATTCAATGTTGGACAAGTAAAGCTTTGCTAAGGACACAGAGTTATTAGGTCAGAGCTTATCTGTATTATATTTGAATTTGTTTTGCCGCATATATATGCGGCAGGAGGAATATCTGATGAAGAGAAGATTTTTACTTTTAATAGCGCTCTGCATGAGCCTTATGACAGGCATCAGCAGCTTTGCCGGACAATGGATGCAGAGCGAAGGCGGCTCCTGGTATCAGAACGATGACGGAAGCCTGCTTTCGAATGGCTGGTACTGGATCGATGGCAACGGAGATGGCATTGCCGAGCGATATTATTTTGATGAAAACGGGTTCTGCCTGATCAATGCGGTAACACCGGATGGATTACAGGTAAATGAAATCGGTGCGTGGATTTCTGACGGTGCAGTACAGACACAGACGCTGTCTGCGGGCGCGGTATCAGCCGCAGCTGATGTGCAGCAGCCGGTACAGACACAAACGGCCGCGGCAAATGAGGCAACATCCGGGAAAAAACAGACAAACAACGCTGCTTCCGATGGAGGCACCGCAGCATACCGGAATACGGAGCAGGCATCAGTCGGCGTTACTGTATACATAACGAAGACCGGCACAAAATATCATAATAAGCCGGACTGCGGAACAACGAAGACGTCAAAGGAAGTCTCACTTTCTGATGCGCGCGCAAATGGCTACGAGGCGTGTAAGAAGTGCTACCGCTGATCAGCTGATCTGCCGGGATACTGTTGATGATAATGGTGACCAGAGAAACGACTGATTTGACGGGAATCAAAAAGAGTGTTATACTTTAAAGGCATTTAAGCTGAAACACTTATCTATCCTGTTTCGGTTTGAATAACGGGCTTGTACTGGTTTCGACGGGGATCATGCAGTCGGTGAAGCTATCCGCAGGGCGATGCGTTAAATTCCAAAACCTAAATATAAACGCTGACGACAATCAGTTAGCTCTCGCTGCCTAACCGCAGCTTGTGTCTCTCTTAGTGCACCTGCTCATTAAGTAAGAGGCATCGACTTAGCAGGAAACGGCATATCTTAAGCTTTGCGGATATGGCTGTAACATGAAGCTAGTTATGGATCGGCGGTGTCTGCCACACCGTTTCATAGCGAATAAATCCGGCGGACTATGATAGTAGAAGAACGAGGAATTGGTTTTCGGACAGGGGTTCGATTCCCCTCAGGTCCAGAACAAAATACAGAGGCCGAATTCAGCAATGGGTTCGGTCTTTGTGATTTCAAAATACGCTTGCAGACCAGATCTTTTGGAGAGGAGCTTTTATGCTGAACACACTCAGAAGAAAGAACAAGTTTTACGAATATGCGCTGATCTTTATCGGCTCCTTTATGATCGGATACGCGATCAAAAACATTTATGATCCGATCAATCTTGTAACCGGCGGCGTGTCCGGCTTTGCGGTCATCTTCAACGCGCTCTTTTCCATTCCGCTCTGGCTGTCGAATACACTGCTGAATATCCCGCTCTTTGTTGTGACCTACTTTGTGAAGGGCTGGAAATTCATGATGCGGACGCTGTTTTCCACGGTGGTGCTGTCAGTCGCCCTGCTCGTCATTCCGGAGCATGCGCTGATCGAGGACGGGGATATGCTCCTTTCCGCGCTGTTCGGCGGTCTGATCACGGGTGTGGGCACCGGTCTTGTATTTATGAATAAAGCAACGACCGGCGGTACGGACATGCTCGCGGCGGTGATCCAGCATTTCATGCGGCATCGCACGGTCGCGCAGATCCTGATGGTGCTTGACGGTCTTGTGGTCCTGCTTGGCGCGGGGATCTTCGGCATCAATACGGCGCTTTATGCCGTGATCGCGGTCTATCTTGTCACGAAGGTCTCGGACGGGCTGATCGACGGTCTTAAGTTCGCGAAGACGGTCTATATCGTTTCGGACAGATCGGAGGAGATCGCGCAGACGATCATGCAGGAGCTTTCGCGCGGCGCGACGGCGCTTAAGGCGCGCGGCATGTATACAGGCACTGACAAGGAGGTCCTGTTCTGCGTGGTGGCGCACAGGGAGATCCCTGTCGTCGAGGATATTATTGCACAGATCGATGAAAATGCATTTGTGATCATCGCGGATGCAAATGAAGTGATGGGTGAGGGCTTCTTAAGCCGCGGAGACTGAAAACAGTCTTTCTTGGAATTGACGGAGGAAGTATCAGGTGAAACAGGCGGAAACACACAAGGCGGAGCAGACGGAAACACAAAACGGACATTATCAGGAAATGCTGGAGGAACCGGTCAGCAAACTGATCCTTAAATTTGCGGCGCCCACGATCGTCAGCATGCTGGTGACGGCGATCTACAATATGGCGGATACCTTTTTCGTAAGCCAGATCAGCACCTCGGCGTCGGGCGCCGTGGGCATCATATTTTCCCTGATGGCCATTTTGCAGGCATTCGCGTTCATGATCGGCATGGGCAGCGGCAACAATATCGCAAGACTGCTCGGGCAGCAGAAGCAGAAGCAGGCGGAGATCTTCGCGGCGGTCTGCTTTGTCACGGAATTTCTTGCAGGCACGCTGATCGCAGCGATTCTCTTGCCAAACCTGAATAGGGTCGTCTATCTGCTCGGCGCGACGGATACGATCGCTCCGTACGCGATGGACTATGCAAAATATATCCTGTTTGCAGCGCCGTTCCTGATGTGCTCGCTCGGCATGAACAACATGCTGCGCTTTCAGGGCAATGCCTTCTATGCGATGATGGGCATCGCGACGGGCGGCATTCTCAACATGATCCTCGATCCGCTGTTTATTTTCGGATTTGGCATGGGAATATCCGGAGCAGCGATCGCAACGGGACTTTCACAGCTCATTTCCTTTATCATACTGACCTGTCAGTGCAATCTGAGAAAGAGCTGCCTGTCCATCCGGCTTTCCAATTTCAGGCCGAGCGGACATGTATACCGCGCGATCCTCACAAACGGCTTCCCGTCACTTTCCAGACAGGGCATTGCGAGCGTGGCGGTCATCATCATGAATTTTGCGGCAAAGCCCTACGGCGACGCGGCGATCGCGGCAATGTCCATCGTTTCCCGATACGGTAATTTCCTGAATTCCGCGGTCATTGGCTTCGGACAGGGCTTCCAGCCGGTCTGCGGCTTCAATTACGGCGCGGGAAACTACAAACGCGTGCTGGATGCATTTGACTTCTGCGTCCGCACGGCGGTGAGATTCCTGCTGGGCCTTGCGGTAATCTCGTTCCTGTTTGCGCCGGAGATCATTGCCGTCTTCCGGAAAGAGGACGCGGAGGTCGTCGCGATCGGAACGCTTGCGCTCAGGGCGCAGGCCGTGAGCCTCATGTGTGCGGGATATCTTACGATGGCCAACATGTTTACGCAGACGATCGGCTATTCCCTGCACGCGACAATCGTATCGCTTCTGCGCCAGGGAATCTGGTATATCCCGCTGATCCTGGTGCTGCCGCAGGTATTCGGTCTGTGGGGGATCGTTCTTGCGCAGCCTGCCGCGGATTTCCTCTCATTTGTCACGGCGCATCTGATCTGCAGGCGCGTGATCGGGCAGATGCGGGAGAAGATCGTATGATCCGCATGACCGGCGCAGGGCAGCAGAATCATAACAATATAAACAGTAAAGCGAGATGATACATGGACAATCTTAAAAAATACAGGGAACTGCTGGAAAAATACTGGACGCGCTACAGCATTGCGCATCAGCATGTCAGCGAACACGCATCGCTCCCGAAAAAGGAGCTGTCAGACCATAAGCACGAGCAGAAAAAGGTATTTGCGGACGGCTGCGGATTTTACAAGCTGTTCTGGGTATTCCTTCTGGGTTCGTTTTACGGGGACATCGTGGAGACTTTGTTCGTGCGCGTTACTGCGGGCGAATGGATGAGCAGAAGCTCTCTCGTGTTCGGACAGTTTTCCCTCGTATGGGGCATCGGCTGTTTCCTGCTTACGCTGTTTCTGCACAGAATGATCGGATGGGAGGACCGCTATATCCTGATCGCGGGCACGGTGCTCGGCGGCGCGTTTGAGTATTTCTGTTCGGTCTTTACAGAAAAGGCCTTCGGCGTCGTCTTCTGGGACTACAGCCACATGCGCTTTAATCTGAACGGCCGTATCAACCTGCTGTACTGCTTTTTCTGGGGCATCATGGCGGTGGTCTGGCTCAAGATGATCTACCCGTGGATGAGCAAATGCATTGAGCGCATCCCGGTGCTGTGGGGCAAGGTGCTCACCTGGGTCCTGCTCGTCTTCATGGTCGTAAATATCTTTATCTCCGCGGCCGCGCTTTACCGCATGAATATGAGAGATGCGGATCCTCAGCCCAGGAACTGGGCGGAACGCTATGTGGATACGCATTTTACGGATGAATGGATCAAAAAC
>JAUNHA010000041.1:0-12407 GCA_030524135.1 Eubacteriales bacterium | reverse complement strand
GAACTGGGCGGAACGCTATGTGGATACGCATTTTACGGATGAATGGATCAAAAACCGCTACCGCAATCTGGAAGAGGTCGATTAATTCAAAATGTAAGCATTTTTTAAGAAAACACGGGTGTTTTCTATGCTATACTGCAATGAGCGGGCATAAGACCAACCGCATTTTCCAGAGCAGCCTCAGGAGAAATCTCAGGAGAGGATTCAGGAGAAGGAGAAGCTTCTGAAAAACTTCGGAAAAACGATAATTCATATCAATACAGGCCGGCATACGGCGAAAGGAAGATGAAAATGACAAAGAAAAAGCTGCTGAAGGCGCTTTTCCTTACGGCTTTGATCACTGCGGGAAGCGCATTTACGGCATTTGCAGATGACAGCACTTATATAACCGGTTCCAAGATAAACGGCTACCAGGTCGGCGGGATGACCCCGGAGGAGGCGATGCAGTCGGTCTCCTCGGGCAGCACCAATTATTACACGCTTACCATTAAGGAAAAAGGGGGCGCCGAGGAGCAGATCGGCTATCAGGACATCGATCTCGGGACCTCATTCTCCATCGAAGCGTTTCAGGAGGTCCTGGATGCGCAGAATGCGAACGGAAGGGTATTCGG
This sequence comes from Eubacteriales bacterium, assembly GCA_030524135.1. Classification (GTDB taxonomy): domain Bacteria; phylum Bacillota; class Clostridia; order Lachnospirales; family Lachnospiraceae; genus Avilachnospira. Next base: position 11,796 of record JAUNHA010000041.1, on the reverse strand, counting down.
CTCGACCGTGCCGCTCAACACGGAGATCGCGGGCACCCCGACCTATAACCAGGAAAAGCTCGAGGAAAGGATGAATTCGCTTTCGTGCATTTCCCAGCAGACGAAGACGGAAAATGCGCGGATCTCCGCTTACCAGGAAGGGCAGCCGTTTACGGTGCTGCCGGAGGTGGACGGCAATTCCCTCGATACGGAGCATGCGAAGGCGGCGATCCGTCAGGCGATCAACGACCGCACAAAGGAGCTCGATTTAAACGCGATCGGCGTATATGATGAGATCACGCTCAGACAGGACGACGCGGGGCTCAACGCGCTTGCGGCGAAGATGAATGAGATCGTAAATATCAGCATCACCTACAGCATCAGGGGAGCGAGCGAGGTGCTGCCGGGATCAACGATCGTGACCTGGCTTACCGGCACGGACGCGAACGGACAGATCGCGGTCAATCAGGAAAGCGTGCTCGCCTATGTAAACGGGCTGAAGGCAAAGTATGACACTGCGGGAACCTACCGGACCTTTACCGGAGGCTCGGGCGCGCAGGTCGGCCTTAAGACAGTCTACGGCTGGCGCATCGATGCGGCGGGAGAGGCAGCGGCGCTTACGGCGGCGATCCAGAGCGCGCAGAGCCAGACCAGAGAGCCGGTATGGGCGAAAAAGGGCAATTCCGCCACGATGCCGGAATGGGGCAATACCTTCGTGGAAGTAGACATGGCGAGACAGCACGTATACTTCTTTAAGGATGGCACGGTCGTATGGGACGCGCCCTGCGTGACCGGAAATGTATCAAAGGATTACACGACGCCGGACGGCGTTTACAGCATCTATTCCAAGGAGCGCAACCGCGTGCTCAGAGGCAAGCTTGTAAACGGAAAGCCCGAGTATGAGACGCCGGTATCTTACTGGATGCCGTTTAACGGAGGCATCGGCCTGCATGACGCGAACTGGCGCAGCAACTTCGGAGGAAGCATCTACAAGACCTCAGGCTCACACGGCTGTGTCAATCTGCCGCCGGCAAAGGCAGCGGCGCTATACGATCTGATCAGCGTCGGCACGATCGTGGTCTGCCATAACTAATAATAAACATAATCGAGGGGGCACGGGTCCGGGACGGACGGCGCGCCCTCTTGCTTTCAGAAAAGGAACGAAAAGGAAAGAAAAGGAACGAAAAGGGACAGAAACGGGATGGATGAAAACAACGCCTGGGAGCAGAAAAAAAAGATACATGAGGAGCGCCTTTCCGGAAAGCAGCAGGGTACGCAGGACGGCGTTCTTTCCGCACTGAAGCGCATGCTTCCCGTCGCGCTTATGCTCGGCGCGCTGCTTCTCATCATCGCAATGGACACGCCGGAGAAAAAAGCCGCGCGGGACGCGGAGGCGGTCAATCAGTCCCTGCAGGCGGAAAACACGGCAGCAGAAAACAATGCGGCTTCGGCGGACGGCGGGAGCACGCTTCCGCTTTCCGTATCCGGATTTTCCCTCGATACCTTCTGGACGCTTACGATCTATGAGGGCGGCGGCGAAGAGGCGCTTTCCAAAGCGGAGAAACTGCTCGGACACTATGACAGCCTCTTTAACCAGAGCCGGACAGAATCGGATATCTACCGCATCAATCACAGGGACACGAACGAGGTGGAGATCTCGGAGGATATGGCATCGCTTCTGGAGACGGCAAAAGCTTTTTCAGAGGAGAGCGGCGGAGACTTTGACGTGACGGTAGGGCAGCTTACGGAGCTCTGGGATCTTAAGAACAGGAAGACGGCACCGGCGGAGGCAGAGGTCGCGGAGGCGCTTTCAGCCTGCGATATGGACGGCTTTGAGATCGTGCGCCGCGGAGGGAAGGCATTCTTCGTTACGGAAAACAGCAGGATTCAGATCGATGTGGGCGCGATCGCAAAGGGCTTTATCGCAGACCGCCTGAAGGAGGGCATGCTCTCGGACGGCGTGCAGTCCGCGATCATCAACCTCGGCGGAAACGTGCTCTGCGTCGGCGGACGCACGGAGGCGGAGGATTTTGTCATAAGCTTAAGAAAGCCGGAGAAGGATTCGCAGGATGCGATCGCGACGCTTTCCGTACGTGACCTCTCAGTCGTGACGGCGGGAATCTACGAGCGCTTTTTCGAAGAAAACGGCGTGCACTATCATCACATCCTCAGCACGAAGGACGGGTGGCCGGTGCAGAATGAACTGAGCGCCGTGAGCGTCGTCGGCGCGAATTCCGCATACTGCGACGCGCTCAGTACGACCCTGTTTATCAAGGGAACGGAGGGCGGACAGGCGTTTCTCGCGGAATTCAATGAGGCGCATGCCGGGGAGAATGGCGCATATTACGCGTTCTTTATCGGAAAGGACGGAAGCATCACGGCATCGGAAGGCGCAGAGGCATTTGTACTTTCAACGTATGACGGCTACGGAATCAGGCAGTCAGCAGGGCAGCCGGCCGGGCAATAAACCGGGCGGTAAATCAGGCAGTAAAAGGGACAGAAGGGTTTATGCTTACGATCAGAAAAACACCGGACATCCATCCGGCTTATGATTTTTCACAGATCGCGCCGAGAGAGCGCATCGTGTTTTTTGATATCGAAACGACGGGACTTTCCGCGTCCAGAGCGGGGCTTTATCTGATCGGTGCCGTTTATTTTGAGGCGGGCGCGTGGCAGCTCGTGCAGTGGTTTGCGGAGAGTGTGTTTGACGAAGAGGAAATGGTCCATGCGTTTGCCGGGCTGCTTTCTGAAAAGCGGCGCGCGGCGCAGCGGGACGGCGGAAAGTACGCAAGTGTCGTGCTCGTGCATTACAACGGGGATATGTTCGATATTCCGTTCATCCGCCGCGTGGCACAGCACTACCGGCTGCCGGACGTCTTCACGGGCACGGTGAGCGTCGATCTCTATAAAAAGACGAAGCCGTACAAGGCATTTCTCGGGCTTCCGGACTGCAAGCTGAAATCGGTCGAGCGGCTGTTTGGCATCTTCCGGGATGACAGGTACAGCGGCGGCGAGCTGATCTATGTATATGAGGAGTATCTGCGGCTTAAAAATCTCGACGACGGAAGCTGCGAATACAATGCGCAGAATCTCGCGCTCAGGGAGCAGCTGCTCGAAACGCTGCTTCTGCACAATGCGGAGGACCTCTTCAATCTCCCGATGATCTGCGGCGTGATGGGCTTTGAGGCGCTCTTTTCCGGGCGCTTAAGCTTCAGGGAAGCGGAGCTTGTAAGGCTTCCGGGAATAAGCGGCGCGGAGGAAAGACAGGTGCTCGATCTCAGGTTTTCGCTTCCGGAGGGGCTGCCGCGGGGGATGTCCTTCGAGGATGAGACCTATGCGGCGGATCTCGGAGACATACTCAATATCACGGCGGAGCTTTGCCGGGGAGAGCTTAAGTATTTCTTCCCGGATTATAAAAACTATTATTACCTGCCGGCGGAGGACTGCGCCGTGCATAAGTCGGTCGGGGAATTCGTAGACCGGAAGGCAAGAAAGCAGGCAACGGCAAGGACCTGCTACCAGAGGAAGGCAGGGGTGTTTCTGCCGCAGCCCGAGGCCGTGTTTGAGCCTTCATTTTATGAGGAATATAAGGGAAAGCGGCAGTACGCGGTCTATTCCGACAGCCTCCTTACGGACGGCGGCCGCCTCTCTGCCTATGCGGCAGCGGTGCTCAGGCACTTTCTCGCCCGGCAGAAGGACAGCAGAAGTACCGCAGAATGCTGAGGCAAAATACTGAGACAGAATGCCAGGACAGAATGCTGAGGCAAAATGCAAGGCCGGGGTATTCCGGATGCGAAGAAGGGATTGCTTTTGAATATTGAATTTGTTATCATTAATTTAATATAAACAAAGCTGATAATGACAGCTTTCAGTATGATATTTTGTTATGAAACCTGGCAGACACTCTGACCGGGGACGGAACAGGAGGCGGCTATGGAACAGGCTCTTTCATCTTACAAGGTATTTTTCGAGGTAGCGAAGGCCGGCAACATCTCAAAGGCGGCAAAGCAGCTGCAGATCAGCCAGCCGGCTATTTCGAAGTCGATCGTAAAGCTTGAGGAACAGGTCGGCGTCAAGCTCTTTAACCGCAACTCCCGCGGCGTGCATCTGACGGCGGAGGGAGAGGTGCTCTTTACGCACATCGAGGAAGCGTTCAGCTATATTGAGCGCGGAGAGGACGAGCTTAAGCGGATCCGGGAATTCCACATCGGACACCTGCGCATCGGATCCTCCACGACGCTCTGCAAGTATGTGCTGCTCCCGTTTCTGCGCGAGTATCTGAAAAAGAACCCGCACATGAAGATCACGATCGAAAACCAGGCGACGGCAAAAACGATCCAGAAGATCGAAAACCACAAGCTCGACGTGGGTGTGGTCGTGCTCTCGCAGTTCCGGCACGGCATGAAGTTCTCAAGAATCATGGAGGTCGAGGACGTGTTCGTCTGCACGCCGGACTATCTGAAGCATCTGAAGGAGATCGCGGGCGAGAGCGTGGATATATTTGAACAGGCAAACCTCATGCTCCTTGATAAGGAAAATATCACGAGACGGCACATCGACGAATATTTCAGGGATCACGGCATCGTGCCGCGGCAGATCCTCGAGATCTCGACGATGGACCTTCTGATCGAATTTGCAAAGATCGGCATGGGCGTTTCCGCGGTCATCCGGGAGTTTGTGCTGACGGAGCTCCATGAGGGCACGCTTGTGGAGATCCCGCTCGCGGCGCCGATCAAAAAGCGCGTGGCAGGATTTGCATATCAGGAGACCAACCAGAACGAGGCGCTTAAGAGCTTTTTGCAGAGCGCAAGGTAGGCGGCGGAAAAACGGCTGCAGACAGTCTCCGCACGGAAAAAGGGGGGGACTTTTGAGCCGGAAGATCATGCCGGGTCCAAAGGAAGAACGAATGAAGAATAACGAACAGGGAAATCATACCGCGCCGGGCATCCGGACCGGACAGGAAGGGACCGGGAGACGGCGCATCATCAATACAGAGGTCATGAAGGAGGAGAAGAGCGCGGAGCTTTCCCTCCGTCCGCAGAGCCTCGACAGCTATATCGGCCAGGAGAAGCTGCGCGGGATGATGGAGGTCTATATCGAGGCAGCAAAGCGCCGGGGCGAGCCGCTTGATCACGTGCTCTTTTACGGACCGCCGGGACTTGGAAAGACGACGCTTGCGGGCATTATCGCAAATGAGATGGGCGTCCACATGAAGGTGACCTCGGGACCCGCGATCGAAAAGCCCGGGGAGATGGCGACGATCCTCATGCAGCTCAAGGAAGGGGACGTCTTGTTCATCGACGAGATCCACCGCCTGAACCGCCAGGTAGAAGAGGTGCTGTATCCGGCGATGGAGGACTTTGCGATCGACGTCATGCTCGGAAAGGAAACGAGCGCGAGAAGCATCCGGCTGGATGTGCCGAAGTTTACGCTCGTCGGCGCAACGACCAGAGTGGGCCTTCTGACGGCACCGCTCAGAGACCGTTTCGGCATGGTCCAGAAGATGGAATTTTATACGCCGGACGAGCTTAAGACGATCGTGCTGCGCTCGGCGGAGGTGCTCGGCGTCGGGATCGATGAGGACGGCGCATACCGCATTGCCTTACGGAGCCGCGGTACGCCGCGTCTTGCAAACAGGCTTTTAAGGCGCGTGCGCGACTTTGCGGAGGTAAAGCACGACGGCCGCATCACGACAGAGGTCGCGGACGCCGCGCTCGATATCCTCGATGTGGACAGGCTCGGCCTCGACAACAACGACAGGAGCATCCTCTATACGATCATAGAAAAATTCGGAGGCGGTCCGGTCGGCCTCGATACGCTGTCAGCGGCGATCGGCGAGGACGCCGGGACGATCGAGGACGTATATGAGCCCTATCTTCTGATGAACGGACTCATCCAGCGCACGCCGCGCGGCAGAATCGCGACGGAGCATGCTTACCGGCATCTCGGCCTCAGCGCGATGTATCTTCCGGAGGCGGACAGAAAAACAGGCGCGGCGGATCAGGACGGACAGCAGACGCTGGAATTTGGTCTGTAACCGTATTTCAACAGGACAGGAGCATAAAGATGGCAATCAAGAAATCAAATCTGACAGATGTGCTGATCGACGGAAAGATCTACTCCATCAGCGGAACGGAAGACGCGGAGCATATCCAGAAGGTCGCACAGCTTGTAAACGATACAATTCAGGAGGTCCGGACCATTCCGGGGTATAAGCGACTTGACGACGCATATCAGGCGCTGCTGCTCAATCTGAACCTCGCGGACGCCTGCTTTCGCGAGCGCGAGAACATGGCGCGCCTTACCGAGGAAGCGGAGGAAAAGGACCGCGAGCTCTATGCGTTAAAGCATGACATGGTTTCCGTGCAGATGAAGCTCGAGGCGGCGCTTAAGCAGCAGGACAGACTTGGGGAACGCGCCGAGGAGTGGAAAAAGAAATATGAGGAGCTTAAGGCAAAGAACGATGGCGCGAAGCGTTGAGCTGCTCTCACCGGCGGGATCGATCGAAGCAGCCCGCGCGGCGGTCAATGCGGGGGCTGACGCCATATATATGGGCGGCCCTCTGTTTTCTGCGCGCGCCTATGCGGAAAGCGCGGAAAGCGACATGCTCACGGAGGCGATCCGCTTTTGCCATCTGCGCGGCGTGAAGGTCTATATGACGCTCAATACGCTCTTAAAGGAGCGGGAGTTTTCCGGACTGTACGAATATCTGCTCCCGTATTACCGGGAGGGACTTGACGCGGTGATCGTCCAGGATCCGGGCGTGCTCGGTTTTGTAAAGAAGCATTTTCCGGAGCTTCCGATCCACGCGAGCACGCAGATGACCGTGACGGGACGCTACTCCGCCGCGCTGTTAAAGGAGCTCGGGGCAAGCCGCATCGTGACGGCGAGGGAGCTCTCGCTCGAGGAGGTGCGGGACATTCATGCGCATGTCGATATCGAGATCGAGGGCTTTATCCACGGCGCGCTCTGCTACTGCTACAGCGGACAGTGCCTGATGAGTTCGATGATCGGCGGGCGCTCCGGCAACCGGGGACGCTGTGCCGGGACCTGCAGGCTGCCGTATGAGGTATATGATGAAAACGGCAGGCAGCTCACACAAAAAAACGGCAAATATGTGCTGTCGATGAAGGATTTCAATACGCTCCCTGAGCTTCGCGCGGTGACAGAGGCGGGCATCTGCTCGCTCAAGATCGAGGGACGCATGAAATCCCCGCTCTATGTGGCGGCGGTCACGCACATTTACAGGAAATATCTGGACGCGGGGTGTCCGGAAAGGATCGCGGCGGAGGACGAGCGGCTTCTGCGGGAGGTATTTGACCGCGGCGGAAGCACGGACGGATATCTGTCGCACCATAACGGCAGGGACATGATCGTCCTCTCGGAAAAGGCGGAGCGGAGACCTGACGGGGCCATGCTCACGGCGATCAAAAAGCGCTTTCTGGAAACGGATCTGCGCGTGCCGGTCCGTGCGGAGGCGGTATTCAGAACAGGCGCGCCCGCAGAGCTCCGGCTTTCCGTTTCATGGCGGGGCATCCGGGAGAGCGTATGCGTAAAATCGGTCTATGAGGACCGCACCGTGCGCGTCGAGCCGGCGCAGAAAAGTCCGATGGATAAAGGGCGGCTGAGAGAGAGCCTTGATAAGTTCGGCGCTACGCCCTACGCGGCGGATGAGATCGGCATAGAGGCGGACGAGAGCATCTTTCTGCCGGTCAGGGAGATCAACGAGTTAAGAAGAAAGGCAGCAGATGAGCTTACAGAACGGATCCTTGCGGGCAGCCGCAGAGACGGCGGAACAATTTGAAGCGCTTCTTGATACGGAGGTGACGCTGATCTATATCGACAGCGGATATTTTGCGCCCGGAAGCTTCCGGGCGCTCTGCGGAGCGGCGCACGCGGCGGGAAAGGCCTGCGGGCTTCGCTTTCCGCATATTTTCCGGGAGGACGGGGCGGATTTTTTTCTGAGGCATAAAAACGAGGTCTTCGGCGCGGGCTTTGACGCCTTTCTCATACGAAGCCTTGAGGAGCTCTGCTTTCTCCGGGAACTGAAAAAGGAAACGGGGATGGAGACAGACGCCGAGCTTGTGACGGATCACAGCCTGTACGTCTTCAACAGCTTTGCGGCAGCGGTCATGGAGGAGCTCCTCGCGGAGGGCGGGGCGGCAGCTGCGGGAACGGAAGCTTTGGGAGCGGACAGAGGCGTCCGGATCACGCTTCCGCTTGAGCTTAACAGCAGGGAGCTTGCGGCGCTCTGCCGCATGGACCGGAAGGTGCCGCATGAGCTTTTGGTATATGGCCGCGCACCCATGATGGTGAGTGCGCAGTGCATCCGGAAGACGCTTTGCGGCTGTGATAAAAGGCCTGTCGTCATGCAGCTTAAGGACAGGAAGGGCGCACTGCTTCCGGTAAAAAACAACTGTACCTTTTGTTACAACACGATCCTGAACGCGGGTCCCACCGTGATCTACGACCGGGAAAAGGAGCTCTCCGAGATCGGAGCGGACAGCCTCCGCTATGAGTTTACGACGGAAACTGCAAAAGAGGTGAAAGAAATCCTGTCCGGCAAACGTATCTGGAGAGAGAATGAATTTACCCGCGGACATTTTAAACGGGGTGTCGAATAAAAGATGCTTAACCTGTATATCGAAATCAGCAAATATCTGATCCTCATCCTGATGGCGCTCTATACCTTCTGCAACTTCCGTTACTTCACGGCGGCGGAGGCGGAGGATAAGGAGGAGTACTGCATGTGGCAGCAGAAGATCCTGCTGCTGCTTCATTTTATTGCGTTTTCCGTGCTGTTTTTCAAGACGGAGGAGGTAAAGATCCTGTATTTTTACGGGATGCAGCTCTTGTTTTTCCTGCTGTACCCGTTTGTGCTGCGGCATATTTACCCGAATATCTCCTCGCTCTTGTTAAACAACGTCTGCCTGTTCCTCGTGTTGGGCTTTATCATGCTGACGAGGCTGTCGCAGGCCTATGCGATGCGGCAGTTTGTGATCGTTGCGGCAGGCGCCCTGCTGACGCTGCCGGTGCCGTGGATCATGGACCGGGTATGGGGCATTCCCGGCTGGCGCTGGCTTTACATGGGGGCCGGGCTTCTGCTTTTGCTTGCCGTGTTCCTCGTGGGCACCACGAGCTACGGCGCGAAGATGACGCTCTCCTTCGGCGGCATCTCGCTGCAGCCCGCCGAATTTGTCAAGCTGACCTTTGTATTCTTTGCGGCGAGCATGCTTTCGGAGTCGCTGGAATTTAAAAATATCTGTCTTACCTCCGCGCTCTGCGCCCTGCACGTCGTGATCCTGATTGCGAGCAGGGACCTGGGGACCGCGCTGATCTTTTTTGTGACCTATATCGTCATACTGTATATCGCGACGGGAAGGACGGTCTACGTGACGCTCGGCGCCTGTGCTTTTGCGGCGGCGGGAGCGCTCGCCTACAGGCTGTTCTCCCATGTGCGCACGCGCGTCGCGGCGTGGCGGGACCCGTGGGCGGATATCACCTCCGGCGGCTATCAGATCGCAAATTCCCTGTTTGCGATCGGCACGGGCGGATTTGCGGGAACCGGTCTCATGCAGGGCATGCCGGACCGCATCCCGATCGTGGAAAAAGACTTTATCTTTGCGGCGATCTCGGAGGAGCTCGGCGCGGTGACGGCGATCTGTCTGATCCTGATCTGCCTCGGCTGCTTCCTGCAGATGATCCTGACGGCGCTCTACATGGACGTGCTGTTTTACAAGCTGCTCGCGGCGGGGCTCGGGACGCTGTATCTCATGCAGGTATTTTTAACGATCGGCGGCGTGACGAAGTTCATCCCGTCCACCGGCGTGACGCTGCCCTTTGTCTCCTACGGCGGAAGCTCGGTGCTCGGTTCGTTTCTTCTGTTCATGGTCATCCAGGGCATGCATGTGATCATGCTGAACGACGCGGATGCGGACGGGGAAACGGAAGATGAATATCCGGATGACGCCTACGAAGATGACTACGAAGACTACGACGACTATGATGATGACGACACGGACCCGGATGCATACCGGAAGTATGACGGAGTATAAACAGGCATGAAGCACAGAAAGAGTTCCAGAAGCGGAAAAAACAAGTTCAACCGGTCGATCCTGCGCATCTGCTATGCGGCGGTAGGGCTGTTCTTTGCACTCATCATCTATCTCGTGTGGTTCGTGCAGTTTGAGGCGCCGAATGTGATCGGAAGCTCCTACAATCCGCGCGTAAACCTGATGTCCGACCGGGTGGTGCGCGGCGAGATCCGCTCCGCGGACGGGGAGGTCCTCGCCAAAACACAGGTCGGAGAGGACGGGACGGAGACGAGGGTCTATCCCTTTGGCAGCCTGTTCGCGCCGGTGACGGGCTATGTGCAGAAGGGCAGGACCGGCGTGGAATCGCTCGCGAACTTTTATCTCCTGAGCTCCCATATCAACGCGCTGCAGCAGGCCGGAAACGAGCTTGTGGGCGTGAAGAACCCCGGAGACGATCTGGTGCTCACCGTGGACAGCGCGCTGCAGAAGACGGCGTCCGACGCGCTCGGGGACCGGCGCGGCGCGGTCATTGCCATGGACTATGAGACGGGCCGCATCCTGTGCATGGTGTCAAAGCCGACCTTTGATCCCAACACCATAGCGGATGACTGGGAGTCGATCACGGCGGAGGACAACGATAAGGGGCAGCTTTTAAACCGCGCGGCGCAGGGGGCGTATCCGCCGGGCTCCACCTTTAAGCTCGTGACGCTCCTCGCCTATGTCCGCGCGCATCCGGACGCGTATGAGGAATTCAGCTTTGACTGCACGGGCGTCTATACGGACAGCGAGGGCAATGAGATCCGCTGCTACGGCAATACGGCACACGGGCACCAGAGCCTTAAGCAGGCCTTTGCAAACTCCTGCAACGGCGCGTTTGCAAAGCTCGGAGAGACGCTTCCGGCGGCGGATATGAACGCGCTCGCAAAGGAGCTTCTCTTCAATGAGAGCCTGCCCTATCGCCTTCCGTACGTGAAGAGCAGCTTCCGGCTCTCGGAGGAGGATACGGCGTTTATGAAGGGACAGACCGCGATCGGACAGGGCAGGACGACGATGAGCCCGCTCCACAATCTTCTGATCGCATCCGCCGTCGCAAACGGCGGCAGGCTGATGGAGCCCATGCTCCTCGATCGCATCGTGACGGCGGGCGGACAGGAGATCAGGACCTTCCGCGAAAAGGAATGGGGCGGGCTCCTTAAGGCGGAGGACGCGGCGCTGCTTGCGGAATACATGCGCGCCGTCGTGACGGACGGAACGGGCTCCGCCTTCCGGGATGCCGCCTATGAAACGCATGCGAAGACCGGCTCGGCGGAGTATGAGGACGGGGGCGAGCGAAAGACCCACGCGCTCTGCATCTCCTATGCGGAATACGGCGGAAGGAGGATCGCCGTCAGCGTGATCGTCGAGGACGGAAAGAGCGGCGGATCCACGGCCGCACCGGTCGCAAGGGCGGTCATGGACGGCTGGCTTCTGCGGTAATTGAAAAAAAAACAGCTTGCTATTTTCTGCAGCTTGTGTATATAATCTCAAAACAAAAGCATCTGCATCCGCGATCACATAGAAAAATCAGGGCAGATGCTTTTCATTTGACATTGAGTTAGTTAAGACAAACAGGCTTTGGAGAGGAGGAGCTGCATGGAGCTGCAGGAAATCAGACCCCTGTTCCGGGAGGAAGAATGGCGATGCATCCGCATCCTGCATGAGAGGCCGCAGGACGCGCCGGCCGTCCGTTATACGGCGGGACATATGGGCTTAAAGGAGAGCAGGCTGAGAGACAATGTGCTGA
>JAUNHA010000040.1:3879-20318 GCA_030524135.1 Eubacteriales bacterium | reverse complement strand
CCGCATTCAGGGGGCATCCTTTCCTTTTATAACTGACAACTGCTTTACTCTATCCACCAGCTCTGCATATCTTGACAGACAGGCAGCATTGTGCTACAGTATTAAAGGTTAGTTTTAGCTAACTATATTTTTTGATTTTAGGTTAGTTTTAACTAATTAATTATTCTAAAACGGAGTATCACTTATGCCGCACCGGGAGTTTGAATTACTGCTTGCTGAACATTGTGCACCGACATTGCTTTCTCATAAGTGTGCAAGCCTTGTTACGCTTTCAAGGCGCACCTTTCCGGATCTCTCCTTTTTGTCGGATTACAGCAGAACCTTTCTCCCGCACGGTATCTCCTGCCGTATCATCTGCAGCTGCGACAAACGCGCGCTTCTGCTTTTGTACCGGCGGGAACAGCTTTCCATGCAGCTTTCAAAGCCCGGTGCCCGGCGAATCCTCAGCAAGCTCGGATACCCGGCAGACGCAGATCCCGAAGCGCTGCTTTCCAGACTGGAAGGACGTTTTTTGCATTCCTGCGGAGAATTTCCGCACGAGATCGGACTATTTCTGGGATATCCCGCCGAAGATGTAGCAGATTTCATTCGTTTCGGAGGACGCGGCGAGAGGCTTTGCGGTTACTGGAAGGTTTATCACGATCCGGAGAGTGCAAAACGGAAATTTACACTCTATGACAGATGCAGGCGCTATCTTTGCTGCAGCCTGCAGAACGGAATACCGATTTCAACGCTGCTCTTTGCAGCCTGAAATATTGATGTCTCCCGCGCCGGCAGACGGGCGGCGGACATCGTCTCACCAGAAAACAAATATATCATTGGAGGAAAAAGACATGAGTAAAGTAGCTGTTATTTATTGGTCCGGAACCGGCAATACCGAGGCAATGGCAAATCTCGTAGCTGAGGGTGTTAACGCTGCAGGCGGCGAGGCTGAGGTTTTCGCAGTCAGCGACATCAGCGCTGATGACGCTGCAAAGTATGACAAGCTTGCGCTCGGCTGCCCGGCAATGGGTGATGAAGAGCTTGAGGACAGCGAATTCCAGCCGTTCTATGATGCACTCTGCCCGCTGCTTGATGGAAAGAAGATCGTACTTTTCGGTTCCTACTCCTGGGCTGAGGGTCAGTGGATGAAGACCTGGGAAGAGCAGGTAAAGAGCTCCACCAAGGCTGAGCTTGTAGCTGAACCGGTTATCTCCTATGAAGCTCCGGATGACGAGGCTTCCGCAAAATGCAAGGCACTCGGAGAGGCGCTTGCAAAAGCATAATCTGAAAGCCGGCGCTATTGAAAGCGCTTACCCGAAAAAAAGACCTGCCGTCATGATGACGGCGGGTCTTTTGGGTTTCACTTTTGTTTCCCGTTTCTATTCTGCTTTAAACTGCCCTGCGGCACATTATTTGCCGTTGATCTTCGTCTCAGCCGGAGCAGAGGATACAGTCTGCTTCTCGATCTCTGCGATCGCAGCCTTTACCATCGGAATGCGGCAGTTCTTGTTGCCGAACTCCACGATCACCATATCATCCGTGATATCGATCACCTGTCCGTAGAAACCGCTCGTCGTCTTTACATAGTCGCCGATCGCAAGAGAAGCCATCATTTCCTGCTGCTTCTTCTGCTCCTTTTTCTGCGGTCTGATTCCGATAAAATAGAAAATACCGAAAATAAAGACAAAGTACACTACAATTGACATAATTGACGCTGAATTCATAAAATCACTTCTCCCTTTTGTTTAATCCGTTCCTGCCGTCATGGAGGCGGTCATCTCTCTGCGATATGTTTCAAAGCTGCCGTTTCTGATCGACGCTCTGATATCTTCCATCATTTTATTATAAAAATACAAATTATGCAAGGTGCAAAGCCGAAGCCCCAGCATCTCGCCCGCTTTCAGCAGGTGGCGGATATAAGCCCTCGAATAGGAACGGCAGGCTGGGCAGCCGCACCCCTCTTCGATCGGACGGCTGTCGAGCTCATATTTCTTATTCATCATATTGAGCTTTCCGAACTTTGTATAGACATGGCCGTGGCGGCCGTTGCGGCTCGGATAGACGCAGTCAAAAAAGTCTACGCCGCGGGCTACGCCCTCAATGATATTGAGCGGTGTCCCCACGCCCATCAGATAGGTCGGCTTCGTGCGCGGCAGATGCGGCACGACCTCATCAAGAACCTCATACATCTGCTCATGCGTCTCGCCTACGGCAAGACCGCCCACCGCATATCCGTCGAGATCAAGCTCCGATATCTCATCCGCCTGTGCCTTTCGTACATCCGGCAGGATGCCGCCCTGGTTAATTCCAAACAGAAGCTGCTCCCGGTTTATCGTATCCGGCAGACTGTTAAGCCTGTTCATCTCCGTCTTGCAGCGCCTGAGCCATCTCGTCGTTCTTGCCACGGAACGCTCGATATATGCTCTGTCCGCAAGCGCCGGCGGACATTCATCGAATGCCATGGCGATCGTAGAACCGAGATTTGACTGGATCTGCATGCTCTCCTCCGGACCCATAAAGATCTTATGCCCGTCGATGTGAGAGCGGAAGGTAACACCTTCTTCCTTGATTTTCCGGATCGAAGACAGCGAAAACACCTGGAAACCGCCGGAATCAGTGAGAATCGGACGGTCCCAGTTCATGAACTTATGAAGTCCGCCGAATTCCCGGATCAGCCTGTCGCCCGTGCGGACATGCAGGTGATACGTATTGGACAGCTCAACCTGACAGCCGATCTCCTTTAAATCCATGCTCGATACGGCGCCCTTGATCGCGCCCACGGTTCCTACATTCATAAAGACGGGCGTCTCTATGACACCATGGATCGTCTCCATGTGCGCAGATTTCGCCCGTCCTTCTTCAGCAATAATCTGATACTTCATTTACTTAACTTCCTTCGACCTAGAAGCCTTTGCCTTCTTTTTCGAGCTCTTCGCAAGTCTATCAGCCTCAAGCTCCGCGGCACGCTTTTCCCCGACCTTCTTCATATTTCTCGAAGTAAGATCATACCAGAGCGGTCCGGTCACGCATACGGAGGAATAAGCGCCTGCTACGATACCCACCATCAGCGGCAGCGCAAACTCACGGATGGAGGAGACGCCGATGATATACAGGCAGAGCACCATGACAAACGTCGTAAGCGAGGTATTCAGGCTTCTCGTAAGCGTTTCCGTAATGGAACGGTTCACGATCATCTTGAGATCCGTATTTCCGTAAATCTTTAAATTCTCACGAATACGGTCGAAAATAACGATCGTTGCATTGATCGAATATCCTACGATCGTAAGAATACATGCAATAAATGTCGATCCTACCGCCCATTTCAGCACTGCATAGCAGGTTACGACCACCATGACGTCATGGCAGAGCGCAAGTACCGCGGATGACGCAAAGCGGATATCCTTAAAGCGGAACCAGATATACAGAAGCATCAGGACCGTAGCGATCGCTGTTGCTGCAACCGCGTCACGCTTCATCTCTCCGGATACAGCACCGGAAATATTTTCAGCGGTAATCTTTTCCTGATCAACGCCGAATTCATCGGCAAGCCTCTGATTGAGCGCTTCCCTCTGCTCGGCAGACAGTGAACCGGTCTTGATAATGACCTCATTCGTGCCCTGTACCTTCTGGGTCTGCGGCGCCTGATCACCGGTAACCTCTGTTACGACCGGCACGACCTTTGCGGAAATATCCTCGAGGCTCATATCCTCATTAAAGGTAACATTCGTAGAGGTACCGCCCTTAAAGTCAAGGCCGTAATTGAACATATCTCCGATACTTGCCTTGTTGATACCCATGAATGCAATGCCGCAGGCGATCACAAGCGCGGATACGGTATAGCAGAGCTTTCTCTTTCCAATGAAGTCCACAGGCTTCTCCACGGGCTTCTTGATACCGTACATGGAAGGCTTGTCAAGCCCCATTCCGTAGAACGCATGCAGCAGCCAGCGGGTCACAAAGAGCGCCGTCATCATCGACAGAATAATACCGAGCGCGAGCGTCTGTGCAAAGCCCTTTACCGTTCCTGAACCGCGGAAGTAAAGAACCGCTGCCGCGATGATCGTCGTCACATTGCCGTCGATAATCGCGGAAAGCGCCTTGTGAAATCCGGCATCCAGCGCCTCGCGGACACTCTTTCCAATTCCGAGCTCTTCCTTGATACGCGTAAATATAATGACGTTGGCATCCACTGCCATACCGATGGAAAGCACGATTCCGGCAATTCCCGGAAGAGTCAGCGTCACTTCGAAGGCATCCAGCAGAATGAGGATCAGTCCTACATAAAGGCTCAGCGCGATCGAAGCTGCCACACCTGCCACACGATATACTGCGATCATAAATACAACAACGATCGCAAATCCGATCGCTCCGGCAAGCAGAGACGTGCTGATCGCCTGCTGTCCGAGTTTTGCACCCACGACATTGGAACGAAGCTCCGTCAATTCAAGCTTCAGCGCACCGAGACGGATCGTAGACGCAAGGCTCTGTGCCTCCTCAAGCGTAAAATCACCCGTAATGGAGCACTGTCCGCCCGTGATCGCATCGTTTACACGCGGTGCGGATACGATCTCATTATCATAGACAATGGCGATCTGCTTTCCGATATTGCGTCCGGTCACCTCGGCAAAGGTCTTTGCGCCTTCATCCGTAAAGGTAATTCCGACCTCATAGCTGTCGGAAGCACCGTTTCTTCCCTCTACCATGCCGACCTGCGCCTGCTTGACCGCAGTACCGTCAAGCACGACATTGTCAAATCCGGTCAGATTGCCGTCTGCATCATAGCTTCCTTCCACAAACTGCAGGGAACCGGGTTTTCCGAGCTCTTCGAGGATCGCATTTGCATCCGATACACCCGGAATGTCGATATTGATCCGGTTTGCGCCCTCCTGGTAGACCTCCGCCTCACTCGAATACCCTTCTGCTCTTTTCTGAAGCTTATAGATGGTATCATCCATATCCTGCTTTGACGGATTCTCCTCCGTTGCCTGGTAGGTAATGCTCACACCGCCGGCAAGATCAAGTCCCAGCTTGATATTCGGCATGTTGAGATAGCCCATCACGCAGAACGCAGCGGTCGCCGCCACGATCAGGAGAAGCTTCAGAAGGCTTTTGCCCCTGTTTTCTTCTTTCATAGATTCACTCTCCTTATCATAACGGAAGCGCTTTTGCACATTCCGTTTTGTACCTGACAAAACAGAGCCGCGAGGACAAACCTGTTGTCCCCCGGGCTCTGTCTTATTCACAGCCCGCGCGAAACTTCGCGCTTAACTAAGTTATGATAGCATATAAAGCACTTTTATTCAATCCCGGAACTGTTAATCTTCCCCTTTGAGGAGCTTCACAAAAGCGGAAAGCAAAAGGCAGAATGCACCTGCGAAAATCGCAAGATCGCCGAGATTGATCACAATTTTTCTGAGAAATCCTTTTTTGATGCTGACGTAATCGACTACATAGCCTCTCCAGAGTCTGTCCCACAGATTCGAAAGCGCTCCCGAAATGATCAGCGTAAGCCCAAGCTTCTCCCCATGCCTGCCGTTTTCATGAAAGAGCATTTCCCATAGGCGTCCCGAGAGCAGCGCCGTACACACTGCCGGGATCGTCTTCACGATTTCTTCGTGCTCCTGGAAGGCACCGAGAACAAAGCCTCTGTTTCTGCATTTTTCATAGCGCAATACCCCGTTTGTTCCCTGTACATCCCGTGGGAAGGTATCATCCGGCTGACGCTCTATACTCGACTTCAGGAGCTGATCTGCCGTAAAGACGGCACCTCCTGTCAGAAAATACAATAGCGGGTTCTTCTTTTTCTTTGAAAACAGATTTGTCAGCATACGGAGCCGGTTCGATCCGGTCAGTATCTCAATCAGTCTGTTCATCCTGGCTTCTCCCTTCTCTGATCACAAAAGTGCTTGCTTCATCAGACCTTTACTGCTCATGCGAAAAGAACCGCAGCACCGCATACGGCTGCCCTGCTCCATTTTCGAGGCTCACGCAGACAGCACCGTCCGCATCCGTCCCTTTTCTTATGTGAAACACGTCCCCAAGCACAGCCGCATGGCGGTATTCCGCCTGTATCCCGTATGACGAAGAAAGTCCGGCTGCCTCAAG
Source organism: Eubacteriales bacterium (assembly GCA_030524135.1). Classification (GTDB taxonomy): domain Bacteria; phylum Bacillota; class Clostridia; order Lachnospirales; family Lachnospiraceae; genus Avilachnospira. The sequence goes on along the minus strand of JAUNHA010000040.1, from coordinate 14,231 downwards.
ACCGATCGCAACATACTGTGCGTTGTTGACATGATGGTTGGTATCAAGATGGTGCCGCTGCACCGTCACAGTGCCGGCATCCTCCATATGCTCCGGAAGCGGCAGCTTTCGCTTAAGCCTAGGAATTCCCAGATCCTCCACCACAGCACCGCCGAGATACGGTTCCCCGAACTCTGCCGTCACCTTCACCGGCGCAAAGTCTGCCCTGGTATCGCAAAGCACCCAGAGTGAATCCGCGCGGACAAGATAGTTCCCTGCCGCATCCTTTATGAAGAAATGGCGGTATCCGTAGATTCCCTTGAAATCATATGCGGACGTTCCCACAGTGATCTCTTCTCCAAAGACAGGTCGCCTGTCTGTCAGAATCTTCCAGGCACTTAAAAACCAGGCGCGGCCGCGCTCCTTAAGCCAGTTCATCCCAATTCCCAGTTCCTCAGACTGGAAAGTAGAGCAGTCCTGCAGATAATTGATAACAGAGAGCGGTGTCATAACGCCCTCTTCATCGATCTCGGAATATCTCACCCTGCCTGTAATTGTATAAACCATGGTCCTTTTCTCTCCTGATAGAAAACATGGCGCATGCAGTTCTTGCACACGCCATCTTCTTTGTTCCTATTATAAGCTTTTCGAAAAGGTCTGTAAACCTTTTTATCTTACCTTCTGCATGGATCCGAGAATGCTGGAGAAGCTATTCGGGTCGTTCTTTGTGTAGAGCTCCATCACATAGTTCGTGCCCTCGACCTGTCTCAGATAGGTTGCATAGTCAGCGGTCTTTTTGATCGGAATGCCATAGGTTCTGTTGATCTGCTTCCAGGTATAGCCACCAAATTCCTTGTCGCCTGCAAGCGCAGCACTCTTAAACGTACCGTCGCTCTCGAGTGCGCCCGGCTTCTTGCTTCCCATATAAGAGGTCACAAACGCGTCAAAGCTCGTGTTTCCTGCCGTGAAGAAGTCAAGCGGATAGTACTGCACGCTGATCTCACCGGTATCGTTATATGCAAGGAAATCCATGTAGCTGTTTCCATCTCCGGATTCAACACTTGAAAATCCGCTCAGTGTCATCGTAAAGTTTGCCCAGTCGTTGGTAACCGTCTTGGAAGAGGTTCCGCTCACATCGGAAACCTTAAATTCAACCTGTGCCGCATCCGGGGTCTCGCCCTTGGAATTCACCTTGGTCTCCGAGGTATTGTTTCCCGTCACGGTCTTGTTGCCTTCCGTGGTCGTCTGTGTCTGCGTGCCGCTGCTCTGGTTATTGGATGAACCGCCTGCCGATGCGAGGAAGCTTACGCTCGCCGTATAGTAGGTCTTGCTCTCATCTCCCGCTTCCGGCTGTCCGCCTGTCACATATCTGCCTGCACCGTCAACTGACGATCCGTCTACCGTACCGTCTACGACCAGCCATCCGTCCTTATCAAAATAATAGCAGTACATGGATCCGTCAGAACCCTTGATCCAGTGCCAGGTATTTGCAAGAGAATTTTTTCCGTCCGGAGACACCGCAAACCACCAGGAGCTCACCGTCTGTCCGTCCGCATTCTGCCAGGTCGTATCTGCGGCGTGACCTTCCGCACCGTTGCACCACTGTCCGGTACCCTGATTATCTGCAAATGCCGCAAATGCGCCTCCAACTGTCAGCGCGCCGGTAAGCGCAAGCATCGCCGCTTTTTTTGTTTTATTCATAAAGATAGACCTCCTTAAATTTTCGCATCTTAAAACTGTCACAATCATAACACACCGAGGTCTTAATTTCTTGAATTTTCTCTTAACATTTGTATACGGAAAAATGAGATTTTTCTTTCTGTCAGTCCTGCCAGCTAAGCCTGTGCAGCTTTCCCTCCCGCTTCATATCCGGGAAGCCGTTCTGTCTGAGCGCCTCGTAGAGTACGACCGCAACAGAATTTGCGAGATTAAGCGAACGGATGTCTCCCCACATCGGAATGCGTACGCAGGTGTCCGGGTGTTTTACAAGAATTTCTTCCGGTATCCCGCGGGATTCGTTGCCGAACATAATGAAGCATCCGGGCTCATACTGCACCTCCGTATAAACCTGTTCCGCCTTCGTCGTGGCATAATAGATCTTTGCACCCGCATTTTTCTCCAGAAATGCATCGTAATCCGTATATTCATGCAGATCCACTTTCGGCCAGTAGTCCATGCCGGCGCGCTTTATTTCCTTTTCATTGATCCGAAATCCGTAAGGCCGGATCAGATGCAGCGGGCTTTCCGTCGCAACACAGGTACGCCCGATATTTCCGGTATTCAGGGCGATCCCCGGCTCATGCAGTACAATATTGATCATAGCACACATTCCTCAAGCAGGCTGCAGATCCTGTCCACCTCCGGGAGCGGAAGCTCCGGATAGACTGGCAGCGTCAGCACGCACTCTGAAACAGTCTTTGCCACTGGTGTTTCATTTGCGTCATACCGGTCTTTATAGCAGTCATAGGCATTCGCACACGGATAAAAATACTTGCGCGGAAAAATTCCCTGCTCCGAAAGATACCCGTATACGGCATCCCGCTTCTTAATTCCGCCTTCGATCAGTACGGGCATATAGGCATAATTGGACTTCACATCCTCCCGCATGCGGAGAAACCGGATGCCCGGTACGCCGGAAAGATTGTTTCTGTAACGCTCTGCCACGGCTTTTCTTGCCCTGATCCAGCTTTGCAGATGCTTCAGATTGCAAAGCCCCATCGCCGCACAGAACTCATTCATCTTTCCGTTCCCGCCGACAAACTCAACGCTTTCCTTTCCCATAATACCGAAGTTTTTCAGCTTATACAGCCTGTCCGAAAGGAATTCATTTTTCCCTGCATTCCACGAGACCGCCCCGCCCTCTATCGTATTAAACACCTTAGTCGCATGAAAGCTGAACATCGAGGCATCTCCAAGCGTACCGACGCCTTTCTCCTGCTCCGTCCCGTCAGGTGCCTGCTGTTTTATCGTTTCTCCGAAGGCATGCGCCGCGTCATAGATGACCTTAAGCCCGTGTTCCTTTGCGATCCTGCTGATTTTCCCGTCATCACAGATATTTCCGTAAACGTGCACCGGAACGATCGCTGCCGTATCCTTTGTGATCAGCGCCTCAAGCTTATCCGCATCCAGCGTGGCATCGTCCTCCCGGATATCGCAGAAAACAGGTTTCAGCCCGTTGCGCACGATTGCATGCGTCGTAGACGCAAACGTAAAGGGAGTCGTAATTACCTCTCCCTTTAACTCAAACGCCTGAAGCGCCATTTCAAGCGCCATGTGTCCGTTTACAAAAAGCTCGATCCCGGGAACCCCGAGACAGCTTCTCAGCGCTTCCTTAAGCTCCTCATGAAATTTTCCCATATTGGTAAGCCAGCGGCTTTCCCAGATTTCCCTGATCAGCGCCTCATATTCTTCAAACGGCGGCAGGGATGCCTGCGTTACCAGTATCTGTTTTTTTTGTTCCTGCATCTTACACGCTTTCTTCCAGCTGCTTTGAAATCCGATAGAGATCTTCTTCGCTGAGCTCCCCGGATACGTCCGGAGTTTCTTCCTTTTCCGGTGCCTCCGGGATCTCCGCCTCCTGCGCCGGCACCGGTTCAGCTTCCGCTTCTTCAGAAGCTTCCGGAGTTTCTTCTTCCCCGGTTACCGGCTCCGGAAGTACTTCCGTTTCTGCTGCCGCCTCTTCAGGCTCCTTCGCAGCCTCCGGAATTTCCTCTGCCGCAGCCTCCGGGAGTTTCTCTCCCGGGATCTCCGCTTCTGCCTCCCGGCGCTTCTTTGCCTTCTCCCGATAAAGCAGCTTGCAGAGGGCGTGATACGCCTCCGCCTTACCGCGTTTCAGAAGAAAATATGCCGTCTTGTTTTTAAGCCCGGTCGGATCCGTCTGTCCGAGCAGCTTCTGAAATTCCGGACGGGCACAGAGGCTGCGGATATTTTCAAGCATTTGCTCTTCCGTATAATCCGATTTATAATACTGCCATCCTGCATATCCGCAGATCAGAAACAGCATCCGGTTATTCATTTCATTTACGATCTGATCTGATACCGGACGTCCGTCAAACAGCTCGTCATAGGCCTTCAGCACGATAAAACAGGTTTCCACGCAATTATCATGGAAGCGGGATACCAGGCTTTCCCCTTCCTCATGCTGCGTATAGTTCAGGAACGGCCGGCGCAGCACCGCAACCTCGCTGCAGTACTGCAGATATTTAAGTGAAAACCAGAGATCTTCATTGATCTCCATCTGTGTGTCATAATAAATCTGGTGCCTGTGAATCAGATCCAGCCTGTAAAGCTTATTGTTCTGGTTATTCAGAAGCTGCAGATCATAAAGCTTCAAAAATGCCGTATTCAGAAATTCGGAAAGATTTCCGGCAAAATCCTCAGAAGCCGTCCGCACTTCCTTTCTGCCGCTGTCCTCATATACAAAGCGCAGGCCGCAGATCACAAGCTGGACCTCTGAAAGCACTGCTTCCCGGTGCATGCACAAAAGCATATCGGAATCGATGTAATCATCCGCGTCCAGGGTCACAAGCCAGCTTCCGGTCGCAGCCTTCATTCCGGCATTCCGCGCCGCCGAAACGCCCCTGTTTTCCTGTCGGATCACCTTAATTACATCATGTTCTTTCTGAAGTCCGTCCAGTATCTTTGCCGTCCCATCTTCCGACCCGTCATCCACAACGATGATCTCCAGATTGCCGTAAGTCTGGGAAAGCGCTGAATTTATGCATCTTTCGATTGTATCCTCGCAGTTATAGGCCGGAATTACGATGCTGATCTTTTCCGCACTGTTCTCCGTATGCCCGATATGACTGATTTCTGTCTGATTATGAAACGCTTCCTGACTCATGAAAGGCTCCCCCGCCCGATTTTACTTCCTGATAAACAGGCCTGTTTCCAGAAGCACAAACTTCTGAAACAGCCGTGCTGCTAATAGTTGAATGCCTGAGGCCTCCAGATATTTTTTATAGTAAAAAAGCTCTGAGCTCTGCCTCAGCTTCTGACGCTTCAGTGCGTCAAGGCTGCGGGTCGTTGTTCCCCCGCCCCGGTGAAGATAGGTACAGTCCGTGATCAAAAAGGTCTTGCTGCCGTTTTCCCGCATCTTCCATGCCAGAACATTTTCTTCACCATATAAAAACATTTCCTCGTCATATCCGCCGCAGGCCATAAACCGGTCCGCGTCCACCATGAGAAATGCCCCATGCACCGCATCCACGGTCACGGGCTGTCCGCCCTTAAAAACAGCTGCCGGATAATTCAGCGTATTCCGGAAAACTCTCCTGAGAAGCGGTCCGGAATTCACAAGCTCTCCGGTAAAGCTGCGAAGCGGCCATGCCGAGAGCTGCCACTGCGGCTTCCCGTCTTTTCCCGCAGAGGGAACGGAGACGACCGCCGCCTGCGGTTCATTTTCGAAGCAGAGGATCATCTCCCTGACGCAGTCCTCGGTAAATACAGCGTCCGGATTTGCAATCAGTACAAGTTCCGCGCCTGCGATCTCATAAGCGTACTGCACGCCCAGATTGTTTCCATAGCCATAGCCGCCGTTTTTATCCGCACGCACAAGCATATACCGGTGAAACTGCTCCGTCTCATCCTCGTCATTTTCGTCCCCGGCTTCTGCCAGACGCCGGTTCTCCTCCTTAAGCCAGCTCTTAAGCTTCTCCGCGCTCCCATCCGTGGATGCGTTGTCCACCACGATGATCGTATTGATCAGCTCAAAACCGGCAATCCGTTGGACCGCTTCGATCGTCTGGTCTGAATCATTATAATTTAATATGACTGCTGCTGTTTTCATAGGTTTCCGCTTCTCCTCCGGATTTATAAAGGTACGTCCAGAGGACGTCTTCTGTTTATTCTGCAATATCTGGACATATTGGATCTTCTCCTTAGTCTGATCATTCTTCAAGCTCCGCGAGCCGCGGCAGCACATGTTTTCTTTCAAAACACCTGCTGATAAAAGTCCTTGCCGGCGGGCATATAAAGCTTACCAGATTCATAAGATGGTAGCAGGTCATCTGAAGCTCTTTCCCCTTTTCCGGCTGCCGCCCCGCAAAAGCGGAAAGCGCAAGCATTTCTTCATACTGTCTGCGGTAAGGATTTCTGTTTCCCTTAAGCCAGGGGCGCTCCGCTCCCATGTAATGGATCACGGCAGGCTGCCTCCCTGCTTTTTCAAAAGCCTCCCTGCCGCCTGCTGCACGCGCGTACAGCGGCCACAGCCTTACCAGAGTATTATAGCGGAAATATTTATAATTTGTAAAAAAATTATAGCGCGGAGAGAGATATCCGATTTCTCCCCGCAATACGAAATTGACTGCGTCCTGATCTCCGCAGAACAGCCTGCTTCCGTTTTTTATGTAGAACTGCAGCAGACGTTCTCCGGCATGCGCCGTCCTCCATCTGTCAAGGTTCACCAGAAGGACGCCTGAATTAATGTATAACTCCCTGTCAGGTTTCAGGGAAAGCTGCTTCACAATGGATCGGTAGATCGTAGGCTCCGGCACGCCGTACAGCATCCGTCCCGTTTCTTTCCGATGGGAAAACAAGGGCAGAAGACTGTCTGCGATGATCGTATCACAATCCAGATACAGCAGTTCTCCGACATCTTCCGGCAGAAGCTCACCGATAAAAAATCTGCCCAGCATGCTGATATCATAGCTCCCCGTATCCGGATCTCCCCCAAGCCTTCCGGGAAGATCCGATAGCTCGTAAAAATTAAGCCGCACGCAATTTTCCTCTTTTCCTGCTTTGCAGCTTTTCCGGGCAAGCTCTGCATTTTCCTGAAGCTTTTTCCTGCTTTCCGCCGTGATCCCGTTTGAGATCACGTGAAAACAAAGCGGTGCATCCTGCAGATTATGCAGGATGCAGGAAAACATACTCACCGCAAGATAGGGCACATAGTTTTCATTGGAGGCATAGCAGATATCCATCATGATACCGTTGTGTGAAGTTCCTTTTCAACCAGATTAAATGCGGACGCGATCACCTTGTCCATGTCATAATACTTATACTCACCGAGACGGCCTCCAAAGATAACATTCTTCTCTCCCGCCGCCTTCTCTGCATATTTCTGATAAAGCGCCTGGTTCTTCTCGTCATTGACCGGGTAATACGGCTCCATGCCCTGCTTCCAGTCGCTCGGGTACTCTCGTGTGATAACCGTTTTTTCCTGCGTGCCGAACGCAAAATGCTTGTGTTCAATAATACGTGTATACGGTGTCTCACGGTCTGTATAATTCACGACTGCATTGCCCTGATAATCCTTACAGTCAAGCGTCTCCGTCTCAAAACGCAGGCTTCTGTAGGAAAGCTCGCCCTCGCTGTAGCCATAGTAGGCATCGATCGGTCCTGTGTAGATGATCTTGTCCGCAAGCGCGGTAAGCTCCTCCCTGTTCGCAAGGAAATCACAGGAAAGGCGCACATCGCAGCCCTCAAACAGCTTTTCCACAAGCACGTTATAGCCATCCTCGGGGATGCCCTGATATTTATCGTTGAAATAGTTATTATCATAAATAAAACGTACCGGAAGCCGCTTGATAATGAAGGCCGGAAGATCCTTACAGTCTCTGCCCCACTGCTTTTCGGTATAGCCCTTGATCAGCTTTCTGTATATATCATCTCCGACAAGGCTGATCGCCTGCTCTTCGAGGTTTTTCGGCTCTGCCGCCGCAAGCGCCCTCTGACTGTCGATCTTTGCCTTCGCCTCGGCAGGCGTCACCACGCCCCAGAGTTTATTGAAGGTATTCATGTTAAAGGGCATGTTGTAGATCTCTCCGTGATAATTCGCGATCGGAGAGTTCGTATAACGGTTAAACTCGCAGAGGCTGTTCACGAAATTCCATACGCGCTTATCCGAGGTATGGAAAATGTGCGCGCCGTACTTATGCACCTGAATTCCCTCGATCTCCTCGCAGTAAATATTTCCGCCGAGATGCGCTCTTTTATCGATGACAAGGCAGCTCTTCCCAGCCTTTTTTGCAAAATACGCGAATACGCCGTTATAAAGTCCCGCTCCCACGAGCAGATAATCATAATGTTTTTCCATCAGATGCTCCTTTCACTTCCTTCTTTTCCTGTTTCCCCAGAAAATACAGGCGGTTAACCGCACTGAACAATCCTCTGATCGATGCTTTCATCGTATTGGAACTGCGTCCGACGCCGAACGCGATCCTGCCGCTCTCCTGATCCAGAAGCTGCACATAGGCTACCGCGTCCGCGGACGAACCGGAGGTCAGAGAGTGCTCCGAATAATCCATAATGCGCATCTGCACATGCAGCTCTTCCTCCAGCGCAAGCTGCGCCGCGTCCAGCGGACCCGTTCCAAGTCCCCTCGTTTTGACGGTTTTTCCATGATCGAGGAAGCTCAGATCCACCAGCGTCTGCCGCTCTCCGTGATCGAAGGCTGTATCGATGATGCCGATGCTGTCGAAGCGGATCGGTTCTTTCGCCTCGATATAATTTTCCACAAATGCCTCGTAGACCTCTGCCGGCTGGATTTCCCCGCGTGTTTCGCTGATACGCTGAATGATATCGGCAAACTCGCGATGCATCGCCTTCGGCAGACGGTATCCGTAGAAGCTCTCCAGCACAAACGCTACGCCGCCTTTGCCGGACTGGGAATTGATGCGGACGATCGGTTCATAGGTCCTTCCGATATCCGCCGGATCGATCGGAAGATAAGGCACCTCCCAGGTTTCCTTATTTTCCTTCTGCATCATGTGAATGCCCTTGTTGATCGCATCCTGATGTGAACCCGAAAATGCCGTAAATACCAGTTTTCCGGCATAGGGATAGCGGTCCGGAACCGGCATTTTCGTGCAGCGCTCATAGACCTCCTGGATTTCCGGTTCATTTTCCAGATCAAGTCCCGGATTAATTCCCTGTGCAAACATGTTGTACGCGGTTGTCAGGATATCCGCGTTTCCGGTCCGTTCCCCGTTGCCGAACAGGGTTCCTTCCACTCGCTCGGCCCCCGCAAGCAGCGCAAGCTCTGTCGCCGCCACACCGGTGCCGCGGTCATTGTGCGGATGAATGCTCAGCGTAAATTTATCCCGGTCTGAAAGGTGTGTATGCATCCACTCCACCATATCCGCATAGACATTAGGCGTATGCTGCTCCACTGTCGCAGGGAGATTGATAATCATGCGGTTGTGTTCAGACGGCTGCCAGATCTCCTTTACCGATTCGCAGACATCCAGCGCAAATTTCATATCCGCTCCGGTGAAGCTTTCCGCCGTATATTCAAAAACAAACTCTCCGGGGAATTCCTCTTCCCAGCGAAGCGCCTGAACCTGTCTTGCCGCCCGCAGTGCAATGTGCTTTACCGCGCCCTGATCCTTATGGAACACGACATCCCGCTGCAATGTGGAAATAGAATTATAAATATTGAATATGACCTTGTCGATTCCTGTGATTGCATCAAAGGTTTTCCGGATCTGTTCTTCCCTGCACTGCGTGATTACCTGGATATAGACGTCATCCGGAATCAGCCGGCGCGTCACGAGCTGACGTACAAAATCGTACTCCACCTGGGACGCCGCCGGAAAACCGACCTCGATTTCCTTAAATCCGAGCTTTACCAGCATCAGAAAAAACTCGATCTTCTCCTCGACGTTCATCGGCGTCACAAGCGCCTGATTTCCATCGCGGAGATCGACCGAGCACCAGACCGGTGCATGTTCAATTGTGCGGTCCGGCCACGTCCTCTCCGGAAAGGAAAGGACCGGGGCCGCCTTGTACCGTTGATAATTAAGCATGTTTTTCTATCAGACCTTCTGCCTCCATAACCGCGATGACCGCATCAACATTTTCTTCACACGCTTCGTAGGTAGGTGCCTCCACCATAACGCGGATCAAAGGCTCCGTGCCGGATTCCCGAAGCAGGATACGTCCGCTGTCCGAAAGGCGCGTCTCAACCTCTTTTACCGCAGCCTGTACAGCCTTGTTCTCCACCGCGGCAAGCTTGTCCGCCACTCTTACATTCTTCAGGCACTGCGGGAACATCGGACATTCCTCTGCAAGCTTTGAAAGCGGCTGTTTTTTATCAAGCACCACATCCATCAGCTTCAGGGAAGTCAGAATGCCGTCTCCCGTCGTGGCATTCTTGGAAAAAATGATATGTCCGGACTGCTCGCCGCCAAGGCTGAGACCATCCGCAGACATACGCTCGTAGACAAAACGGTCTCCCACCTTCGTCTTTTCGTATTTAATGCCCTCCCGGTCAAGCGCTTTGAAAAAGCCCAGATTGGACATGACTGTCGCCACGATCACATCGTCATGCAGCTTTCCCTGTTCCTTCATATGCTTGCCGCAGATATACATGATCTGATCTCCATTGATCAGATGTCCCTTGTCATCCACCGCAAGACAGCGGTCAGCGTCTC
>JAUNHA010000040.1:0-3779 GCA_030524135.1 Eubacteriales bacterium | reverse complement strand
TTCCACCTTGCTCACATCCATCCGGCTGTTATGCGGGCGCTTTGCCTTTGCCGCATAAGCCACGGAGCTTACCGGAGCGACCTCCACCTTCCTGCCTGCATCCGCAAATATTTCTTTCGCAAACTCATACCAGGAGCAAAGTCCTGCATTTGCCACATGATAGGTGCCAAACTTATCTGACCGGATCATATCAACTGCAAGCCTTGCGATATCCGGCGTATAGGTAGGAGACCCCACCTGGTCGTCCACCACGGTGAGCCTGTCATGGTCTTCCGAAAGGCGCAGCATCGTCTTCACGAAATTTTTACCGTTCAGCCCGTATACCCACTGAATGCGCAGGATGAAATGCTGCTTTGGCACAAACTTCCGTACCGCCTCTTCTCCCTCATATTTGGTCTGTCCGTAGATATTAAGAGGCTCTGCCGGGTCCTCCGGCTCCCACGGGCGGGTGCCCTCGCCGTTAAACACATAATCCGTCGAAAAATACATCATCGGAATCCCGCGCTCTGCGCAGACGCGCGCAATATTCTCTGTACCAAATGCATTAACCAGACGGCACTTGTCCTCATTATCCTCCGCCGCGTCAACCGCGGTCCATGCCGCGCAGTGAATCACCGCGTCCGGCGCCGCACCGGAGATCACGCGCGCAACGTCCTCCGGCTTTGTGATGTCCATCTCTTCAATGTCAACGCCAAAGCCTTCCATGCCGCGCTCTGCAAGCTCCAGCATGATATCATGTCCAAGCTGTCCTTTTACACCAGTTACTAATATTTTCATTCCGTACTCCCAGGCTGCCGTTTAGTCAGTCACTCTGTCCTTGTACATTTCTTTAAAATAGTTCTGATACTCGCCGGAAATAATGCGCTCCCACCAGGACTTATTGTCAAGATACCACTCGATCGTCTGGCGGATTCCGGTATCAAAATTATACTGCGGCTTCCAGCCAAGCTCCTTCGTCAGTTTTTCCGGATCGATCGCATAGCGGCGGTCGTGTCCCGGTCTGTCCTTCACATACTTGATCAGGCTCTCCGGCTTATCAAGTGCCGCAAGAATCGTCTTTACCACCTGCAGATTCGTACGCTCATTGTGTCCGCCGATGTTGTAGATCTCTCCTTCCCTGCCGTTTCTCACGATCAGATCGATCGCCTGGCAGTGATCCTCAACATGCAGCCAGTCGCGTACGTTTGCGCCGTCTCCGTAAACCGGAAGCTGCTCGTCAGCAAGCGCGCGGCTGATCATCAGCGGGATCAGCTTCTCCGGGAACTGGTACTGCCCATAGTTATTGGAGCAGCGCGAGATCGTCACCGGAATGCCAAAGGTTCTGTGGTAAGCCATAACAAACATATCTGCAGATGCCTTTGATGCGGAATACGGGCTCGACGCGTGGAGCGGTGTCGTCTCCGTAAAGAAGAGATCCGGACGGTCAAGCGGAAGATCTCCGTATACTTCGTCCGTGGAAACCTGATGATAGCGCTTGATGCCGTAAGCCTTGCAGGCATCGAGCAGTGTCGTCGTACCCATGACATTGGTACGCACAAACTCCTCCGGATGCTCAACAGAACGGTCTACATGGGATTCTGCCGCGAAATTGATGATCACATCCGGTTTTTCCGTCTCAAACAGTTCAAAAATGAACTTACGGTCAGCAATATCGCCTTTTACGAATCTGTAGTTCGGCTTATCCTCCACCGGCTTCAGATTTTCCAGATTACCCGCGTAGGTGAGCTTATCGAGGTTGATGATCATATCCTCCGGGTATTTATTTACAAGATACTGTACCATGACGCTGCCGATAAAGCCCGCGCCTCCGGTCACGATGATTTTCATGTTTAAAAGTCCTCCTGTATCGGCTTTTTCCTGTATAAAAACGTATGATATATCTATGTGTTATGAAAAAGCATAATTTGGTGTAATCATAACACAAGTCCGTACAGATTTCCACCTGTACGGACTTAAAAGTGTCTTAATATCCATGCTGATATGCTTAATATTTCTCAACCCGAACATCGGATTTCACAATATCCTGCAGCATCCTCACAGGCTTTATGCGAAACGGTTCCGCTCCCTGCTGTAATCAAATCCTGCTGCCGAAAGTTTTTCCTTAAGCTCCGCTTCTGAAAGCTCCATGTCCTCGCACAGTTCTGAAAGCGAACCATAGCGGTCACGCAAAAGCGTATTCAGATAACTCATCAGGATCACCGGATCCTGCGGTATTTCTCTCATTCTCTGTTCCTCTCAAACATCCGGGCATCCGTACATTTCCCACGCCGCTTTCCTTATCTGCGCAGCTTGTCCACATACTTTCCGTCCAGCACATCCTTCAGATATTTTCCGTACTGGTTCTTTTTCAGTACCTCGTAGGACTTGAGCACCTCTTCTTTGCTGATCCAGCCGTTCAGATACGCGATCTCCTCAAGGCATGCGATCTTTCTGTGCTGATGCGTCTCAACCGTGCGGACGAAATTGCCCGCATCCATAAGCGACTCATGGGTTCCCGTGTCAAGCCAGGTAAAGCCCTGTCCCAGAAGCTCAACATCAAGCTCCCCCTGCTCCAGATAGATCCGGTTCAGGTCGGTGATCTCAAGCTCCCCGCGCGCGGAAGGCTTCAGATTTTTTGCATATTCCACAACACGGTTGTCATAGAAGTAGAGACCTGTTACGCAGTAATTGGACTTCGGCTGCTGCGGTTTCTCCTCGATCGAAACCGCCTTTCCCTCGGCATCAAACTCAACGATACCAAAGCGCTCCGGATCCTCCACATAATAGCCGAATACCGTCGCCCGGTTTTCCTTTTCCGCCGCTCTCCGGAGACGCTCCGTAAAGCCATGACCATGGAAAATATTATCGCCGAGAATCATCGCCACATTGTCACTGCCGATGAATTCCTCACCGATGATAAACGCCTGTGCCAGACCATCCGGAGACGGCTGCACTTTATAGGAAAGAGAAATACCAAACTGGCTTCCGTCTCCCAGCAGCGCTTTAAATCTCGGCGTATCGTCCGGCGTTGAAATGATCAGGATATCCTTGATCCCCGCATTCATCAGCACGGACAGCGGATAATAAATCATTGGCTTGTCATAAATCGGCAAAAGCTGCTTTGATGTCACCTTTGTCAGCGGATAGAGCCGGGTTCCGGAGCCGCCCGCCAGTATAATTCCCTTCATATTTCCATTCCTCCAAAACGGGCGCAAAAGCTGTCACACCCTTCATTGTATTTTGATCTGTTCCAATATTTCATGATCAGTTGTCTGCTCAGTTGAACGCATCTTTTTCCCACTGCTTCAGCGTCTCAACGCTCACGCTTGCATACTTCGCCACCTGCTCCCGTGGCATCCCGTCGCGGAGCATGCTGATCGCCATGGTCTTTGCTTTTTCCAGTTTTCCGCGCTCTTCGCCAAGTTTTAAACCGCGTTCCTCACCCGCCTTCAAGCCACGCTCTTCGCCTAACAGTATTCCTTCCCTTAGACCGCGCTCTTCACCTAATTTTAAACCACGCTCTTCGCCCCTCTTCTCCACAAGCTCACTCAGGTTACACATCCGCTCCACACCTCCTTCGATCGGTCCTTTTACCCTAAGACCGTATCCTTCCAGTTTCCTTAGCTTCTCTTCCTTCTTCAGTTCATTGCTGCAAAGGCTCTGCAGCATCGCGAGCGTCCCATCCTCTGCCGGTACACGGTCATTGATCCGTACAACCACCACATTGATCAGGTCATAATCCTTTTTATCCCTCTCAACTGTCCCGATTATATCATCTTTTTCAAACCGGTACAAGGTCG
>JAUNHA010000039.1 GCA_030524135.1 Eubacteriales bacterium | reverse complement strand
AGGGAACGGGAAGAAAAGCGGATGGTAAAATCAGAAAATTGTAAGGCTTTTGTAGGAACTGAATTGTTGTATGAAAAAGCGCGATAGGATATAATAGTTTCGACAAAAGCGCTGAAATACGGAACAGCAGCATCCCCTTCCGGGAAACAGGTGCTGTGTACCGGAAAAGCACGAAAGAGAGGAAAAATATGAAAAAGTATCTGTTAAGATCAGCGGCGGCTTCTGCCATCCTGACAGCGGCTCTTTCGATGACTGCGTTTGCGGCATCGATCACGAGCGTGAATATCAAGTCGGGACCGGAGGATTCGGAGGTGCAGGCAGGCGTATGCGTGTCCCCGGAATTCTACAGCGATTCGAGCGCGTATGAGGTAAGCTATACCGACACGTCCTCTTCGGACGATCAGAATCCGAAAAAGGAGCATACCTACGAGATCCGCCTTGATGCGAACGAGGGATACACGTTCCCGAAGGAGACGAGCGTAAGCGTATCCGTTGCGGGTGTAAGCCGTATCGTGAAAAAGGACACGGAGGATTCGACGACCTTCATCATCCGCGTAAGGGCATACCCGTACTATCAGTGGCCGGAGGTTACCGGAATCGAAGGCGTGAGCGCGGACAGCACAAAGATCACCTGGGATAAGGGCGGTGCGTCCAAGTGGGAATATGTACTCGAGTGGACAGATACCTACGGCGAGGAGAAGTCCAAGCACGGAACCGTGACGACGAACTCCTTAAGCGTTAAGAGCTACAATAAGGAATACACGGGCAGCAACAGCGACAGAGACGACTCCAAGGTCACCGGCTTCTCGATCAGAGCGATTGGAAACGCGGGCAGCAATACGCGCATTGCAAACGGCGTGTGGAGCGGTGATGCGGATTATAGTGAGTATGAGGATGACTTCAGCTCCTGGTCTGACGCGGTAAGCAATTCCGGAAGCACGGATGTGCAGACTTCCGGAACCACGAACGGAACCTCCACCGGCACCGGAAGCGCTTCGCTTCCATCCTATGTTGTAAGAGGTACCTGGAGAGAGCAGGGAACCGGCAGCGGCCTCTGGACCTTTACCGGCGCTGACGGACACCAGTACCGCAATGAATGGGCGGCAGTTGACAATTCCATGTACGCGAATACGGCGGCGGGTCAGCAGCTTTTCGACTGGTTCTATTTTGACGCAAACGGCTACATGCATACGGGCTGGTATCAGGATCCTGCAAACGGCTACTGGTACTATCTCCAGGAGCTGAGCAACGGCGTACGCGGACGCATGGTGACCGGAAGCTATACGATCAACGGAAAGACCTATCAGTTCAGCGATGTATCAGACGGATACAGGGGCCACTGTCTCAACCCGAACATCTGATAGCGTGGGACCGCAGGGACACCGTTGTCCTGCCGGTCTATTGATAACATTGATACTTTTATGATACAATGGGTGCAGTTATTCTTAAGGAATGCTGCACCTGTTTTATCCTGCGGGACGGGGTGTCAAAGGCTTTGGGATGCCTGTGTGGGAGAAGCGGATCAGTGCTGCTTTTGCCCTTATGGTTCGGAGGAGAGGCTTGATGGAAACGAAGTACGGATGTATCCGCGAAATGCTTGAGGAGATGGAGGAAAAAACGCTCTCTCCTTATGCTGCACTTTCAAAATACACGAAAGGTCGGGACCGGGCGGAACGAAAATGCGATATCCGGCCGGAATATCAGAGGGACCGTGACAAGATTCTGCATTCAAAAGCTTTTCGCAGAATGAAGCATAAGACCCAGGTGTTTCTTGCACCGGAGGGAGATCATTACCGGACGCGGCTTACCCATACGCTGGAGGTCGCGCAGATTGCACGGACGATCTCCAAGGCGCTTCGTTTAAATGAGGATCTGACGGAAGCGATCGCGCTCGGGCATGACCTCGGACATACGCCGTTTGGACACAGCGGTGAGGCAGTGCTTGACCGGCTCTGCAAGGAGCGCGGCGCAGGCGGATTTGACCACAGCGAGCAGTCCGTGCGGATCGTGGAGGTGCTGGAAAAGGACGGAGAAGGCCTGAACCTCACGAAAGAGGTGCGGGACGGCATCCTGAATCACCAGACGAGCGGACATCCGAAGACGCTGGAAGGTCAGGTCGTGCGCCTCTCGGACAAGATCGCGTACCTCAATCATGATGTGGATGACGCGATCCGCGGGGGGCTTCTGACGGAGGCTGATATCCCGAAGGAGTATACGGATGTCCTCGGGAAAAACGTGCACGACCGTCTTAATAATCTGATCCATGATGTGATCAGGAGCAGCGTGGGCAGGGATCATATCGAGATGAGCCCGGATTACCAGAAGGCGATGCTCGGCCTCCGCTCCTGGATGTTCCGCCATGTCTATATCGGCGGGAAGGCCAAGGAGGAAGAGGGGAAGGCGAAGAAAATGATCGAGCTTCTGTTCCTTTACTATATGGATCATCCGGAGGAGATGCCGGGCGAGTACCAGCGCCTGTACGCGGAGGGAACGGAGCTGATCCGTGTGGTCTGTGATTATATTTCAGGCATGACGGACAACTATGCAATCGAAAAGTTTGAGGAACTCTTCGTGCCGGCGGGCTGGCATGTAAGATAAGCAGGTAGGAAAAATGCGCTACAGCGAAGATGTGATCGAAGCGGTCAGAAATGCAAACGACATCGTGGATGTCATCGGGCAATACGTGAAGCTGACGAAGAAGGGGGCAAATTATTTCGGCCTCTGTCCTTTTCATGGGGAAAAGACGCCCTCGTTTTCGGTCAGTCCGCAGAAGCAGATCTATTACTGTTTTGGCTGCGGGGCGGGCGGAAATGTGCTGAGCTTTCTGATGGAGTATGAGAATTACAGCTTCACGGAAGCCCTGAAGGTGCTTGCCGAGCGCGCGCATATTACGCTTCCCGAGGCATCCTCGGGCGGGGAGGACAGGAGCCTTTCCGAAAAGCGCATGAAGCTCCTGGAGATCAACCGCACGGCGGCGCTGTTCTTTTATGAGCAGCTGAAGACGGACGCCGGCCGGATCGGATATCAGTATTTCAGGGAAAAAAGGCGCCTGAGCGATGCGACGATCACGCATTTCGGTTTGGGATTTGCACCGAAAAGTCAGGATGCGCTGTACCGCCATCTGAAAGAGCGTGGCTACAGTGACGAACTGCTTTCCGAGAGCGGGCTTGTGTTCCTGTCAGAAAAAGGCGCGCGGGACAAGTTCTGGAACCGCGTCATGTTCCCGATCATGGACGTTAATAACCGCGTCGTGGGCTTTGGCGGAAGAGTGATGGGAGACGGTATGCCGAAATACCTGAATTCTCCTGAGACCATTTTATTTGATAAAAGCCGCAATCTTTACGGCCTTAATTTTGCGAGAAAGAGCCGCAGGAATTTTCTCCTGCTCTGTGAGGGCTACATGGATGTGATCGCCCTGCACCAGGCGGGATTTACGAATGCGGTTGCTTCGCTCGGGACCGCGTTTAACGAGAAGCATGCGCAGCTTTTAAAGCGCTATACCGGCAGCGTGATCCTGACGCAGGACAATGATGATGCCGGCGTACGCGCGAAGCTCCGTGCGTTTCCGATTCTGAAGGATGCGGGACTGAATGTAAGGGTCCTTGATACGAGCGATTCGGGATGCAAGGATCCGGATGAATTTTTAAGAAAATACGGACCGGATGAATATGAGTCTTATATCAGAAAGGCAAAAAATGCGTTTCTGTTTGAGATCGACGTGCTGCGCAGGGGATATCAGTTTTCCGATCCTGCCGAGGTGACAGCGTTCTATAATGAGACTGCGGATCGCCTCTGCGGTTTTTCCGAGGATCTCGAACGGGATAATTATGTCCGTGCCGTCAGCATGGAGCAGCAGATCCCGTACGAGGAATTAAAGAGCCTTGTGGACCGGAAGATGTTAAAGCGCGGCGGCCGCGCGCCGGAAAGACAGGAGTATGATCCGGACAGGGCTTACCGCAGGGAAGAGGCGGAGCGTGAGGAAAAGAAGGAAAGACAGAAAACCGGGGAACCGCATGCGGGCAGGGAGGCGCGGCCGCATGGCGCTGCCGGAGCCGGACGGCCCTCCGCGCTTTTAAAATCAGAGCGTCTGCTTTTGTCCTGGTTCTGTGAAGAACCGTTTCTGATCGGACGCGTAGGCGACTACCTGCACCCGGAGGACTTCAGTGAAGGTATCTACCGGGAGATCGCGGAAGCGATTTACGAGGGAAGCCGTGCCGGAAAAATCAGCGCGGCGGCGATCATGGACAGCTATGCGGAGGATCAGGAAGCGCGGAAGCTTGCAGGCGCGATTCTGAACGCTGACGCGACGCACCGCGCGCTTTCGGATATGTCCGTACCGGATAAGGAGAAGGCGGTGACAGAGGCGGTCGTCACCTTGAGGCGCGCTGCGCTCGAACAGGAGATCGCAAGGGCGGGGGCGGATCTTAAGAAGCTGCAGACACTGCTTGCGGAAAAAACCTCGCTTGAAAAATTACACATAGATCTATCGGAGAACCAATAATGAATATTTCAAAACGGCTTCAGAAATTGTCCAAAGCCGCAGGCGGGGCTCATGTGCTCGCCGACGTGGGCTGTGACCACGGATATGCCGCTCTTGAGATCCTGAACAGGGAGGCTTCAGCAAGGGCGGTGCTCATCGATACGAATGCAGGGCCGCTTTCCATTGCGGCTGAAAATATGAGACAGGCGGGGGTCATGCCCCGCTGCTCGTTTTATCTGAGCGATGGTCTGCGGGCGCTCTGTCTTTCGGACAGGCAGTTAAAGACGGGCGAGCGGAAGAAGCGGGACGTTTTCTGGACGAGGTACCCGGATACCTGTCCGGACCGCCTGAAGCAGGAGGACGCCGCGAAAATAAGCGGCTTGCCCGGCTGTTCAGTGATGCCGGATACGATTCTGATCTCCGGAATGGGCGGGCGACTGATCCGGGATATCTTAAGCCTTCTTCCGACGAACGGGGATATCAGCTGCGACAGGGAGCTTCTTCTGAAAGAAGCTGTTTCTTTTCTTTCAGGGGTAAGGCGGCTTGTGCTCAGTCCGCAGTCGGAGCCTTCCGTGCTGCGGCATTTCCTGATCGATGAGCTTCAGGCACGGATTACGGATGAAGAGATGTTGTCTGAGGACGGCAAATATTATGTTATCATTACGGCAGAGCCCTGCCGCCCCGGGGAAAAGCGGCAGCGGGATCCGCGCTATCAAATGGAATGGGACTATGAAAACGGCGTCATTCTGGCTGAAAAAAAAGACATGGTCTACAGGGAATATCTGCTGGCGCAGAAGAATAAGCTTTCGAAGCTTCTGAAAGCGCTGTCCGGGGAAGAAGGAGAAGCTGCCCGGGAAAGGGCGCAGGAGCTTATGGAGCTTCTGATACAGACGGAAAACGCGCTCGGCGCATATGAAGAGAATTAGGAAAAATTAGAAAAGTATTAGAAAAGAGGTGTATTGGATGCTGTCAGGAAAACTGATCGAACGGCTGGAGCAGCTTGCTCCTCCGGGGCTTGCGCTCTCCTGGGATAATCCGGGACTGATCTGCGGAAGAAGAGATAAGGAAATTAAAAAAGTTATGATCGCGCTCGACGCGACGGAAGACGTTGTGGAAAAGGCGGCGGATGCGGGCTGTGATTTTCTGCTGACGCATCACCCGATGATTTTCAAGGCGGTGCAGAAAATAAATACGGACACGCCGCTTGGAAGAAAACTCATTCGACTGATCTCGTCGGATATCTGCTGTTTTGCAATGCATACGAATTTTGATGCCGCGCCCGGCTGCATGGCGGATCTCGTATGCGATAAAATGGGCATGCAAAAAGAACAGCCGCTGATCCCTTCTGAGGCGGAGGAGATTCCCGGCGCAGGGAAGGCCGGAATCGGCTTTATCGGCATTCTTCCGGAACCTGTGCCGGTGCCGGAGCTCTGCAGGCGCATCGCGGAGGCGTTTACACTGGAGGGAGCTGTCTATTATGATACCGGGAAACCGGTGCAGCGGGCAGCAGTTTGTCCGGGATCGGGCAGGGGAGAGCTTTTGCGCGCCGCTGAACTTTCCGCTGATGTGCTGATCACGGGAGATATGGGACATCATGACGGCATCGACGCTCTGGATATGGGAATGTCTCTGATCGATGCGGGACATTTTGGGCTGGAACATATTTTTGTGAAGTTTATGAAGGATCTTCTCGAACGGGAGATGCCGGAACTTGAACTTCTGACGGATGAGACGGATTACAGACATTTTATGTGAGAAGGGACTATGGCAAAAATCATTATTGAACATAACGGCAGACGGACGGAGACGGAAACGCAGCAGGGAAGTACCTGGGCGGAGCTTGCGGAGACGTTTGCCGGGAACTATAAAAATGACATCCTGCTCGTGCATGACAAAACGCACGGCAGGATGATTGAACTGCATAAGAAGATCGGGCAGGACGCGGAGATTTCCTTTGTGACCTTTCAGGACAATGACGGGCGCATGGCATACGCGCGCTCTGCGATCCTGATTCTTCTCAAGGCGATCTACAATGTGATCCCGAAGGAAAAGCTCTCCCGCGTTACGGTGGAATTTACGATCGGCGGGAATTTTTATATTGTGCCGAAGGGGGATCTCTGTTTCGAAAAACTCGGTGCAGATGAGCGCAGAATGGCACTAAAGGAGGTGCTGCTTCCGGAGATCAGGGCAAAAATGCAGGAATACATCGCGGCTGATCTTCCGTTTATGAAGTACAATCTTCCGACAGAAGAAGCGGTGCGGAAATTCGCGTTTCACGGGATGGAGGATAAGGCAAAGCTGTTTTCCTATCGTCGTGTGGCAAGGGTGAATGTTTACAACCTCGGCGGGTTTGAAGACTATTTTTACGGACCGATGTGCATGAGCACGCGCTATATAAAACACTTTGACCTGCTGCCTTATCAGGACGGCTTCATGCTGATGCTTCCGCAGAAGGAAAACCCGGATGCCATTGCGCCGTTCAGGCCGTCGGAGAAACTGTTTTCCGTGCAGAACGAATCCTTTCGCTGGGCGGAGCGGATCGGAATCGAGAACATCGCGGATCTGAATGAGGCGATCTGCCGCGGAGATGCGAATGATCTGATTCTGATGCAGGAAGCGTTTTTTGAAAAAAAGATTGGGGAGATCGCGCAGATTATTTCCAGACAGGATAAAAAGATCATTCTGATCGCGGGACCGTCAAGCTCCGGAAAAACGTCGACGGCGCACCGTCTGTCCCTGCAGCTGCGCGCTTACGGGATGTGTCCGCATACGATCTCGGCGGACGATTATTTTAAGGATATCAGCGCGCGGGAATTTGACGAAAACGGCGCTCCGGATTTTGAATCGATCCGTGCCGTGGATACGGAACAGTTTAATGAGGATATGCTGAAATTACTCGCGGGAGAGGCGGTCGTCCTGCCGCATTATAATTTTCTGAACGGAAAACGGGAGTACGGCAGAAGCGCAACAAGCCTCTCAAAGGATGACGTGCTGATCGTAGAGGGTATTCACTGTCTGAATGAGGCGTTTTCGGAGAAGCTTCCGCGGGATGCAAAGTACAAGATCTATGTCTCTGCGCTCACGCAGCTTAATATCGATGAACACAACCGGATTCCCACGACGGACGGAAGACTTCTACGCCGTATGGTCAGGGACAGCCGGACGCGCGGCTACAGCGCGGCGGAGACGATCAGCCGCTGGCCGTCTGTCCGCGCGGGAGAGGAAAAAAATATTTTTCCGTATCAGGACGAGGCTGACGTGATCTTTAACACGGCCATGATCTATGAACTCGCGGTCATCAAGCAGTATGCGGAGCCGCTGCTGTTTTCCATTCCGCGGGAGGCACCGGAATACCTGGAGGCAAGACGTCTGCTCAAATTTCTGGACTATGTGCTTTCCGTAAGCCCTGAGATCATACCGAAGACATCGATCGTACGTGAATTCATCGGCGGAAGCTGCCTGGACGTGGGGTGATTGGGAAAAATAGTACAATATGTGAAAAAAACTACTTTTCATGTTGAATTTGTGCTATAATGGATAGCATCCCAGAATCAGGAGGGTATTACAGATGAAGACAGAGTACTTAAAAAGTTTTACGGCTGTTGTGGAAAGCAGAAGTTTTTCGGCGGCTGCCAAGAGGCTCTTCTTGTCGCAGCCGGCGATCAGCACGCATATCAAGCAGCTCGAGGATGAGCTTTGCGTGCAGCTTCTGACACGCTCTACCAAGGATATCCAGCTGACGCAGGCGGGTCTTATCTTTTATCCTTACGCACTGCGGCTGCTTGAGACAGAGCAGGAGGCGCTTCTCCTGCTGCACGGAAAGGAAAACGGGATCCGGGGCACGGTGCAGATCGCCTCATCCACGGTTCCGTCCAATTATATTCTTGCAGACTTCATCGCCTACATGAACGGAAAATATCCGGATATTACCTTCAAGGTATCGGAAGGGGACAGTACGGAGGTCTTCCAGAAGATCATGCGTTTTGAGGCGGAGATCGGGGTCTGCGGCTACAAGACCCGGAACTCCAAGTGCAATTATGACGAGCTTTTCACCGGCCAGATCGTGCTGATCACGCCGAATACGCCGTATTTTGCGAGCCTTGGCGGAAAGATCACCTCCGCGGAGCTTTCGAAGCTTGCGTTTGTCGTAAGGGAAAAGGGAAGCGGAACGGGCTACGCCGCGCACAATGTTGAGACGGCGCTCGGGCTCAATGAAGCGGAGATGAATATCGCGGCGCAGTTTGACAGCACGGAGCTTGTAAAGCGCGCGGTGGCGGGCAATGTGGGTTCCGCCTTTATCGCAAAGCTTGCGGTCATGGACTATGTGCGCGACGGCAGGGTACTGATGTTTGAATTCCCGCAGATCGACACGACAAGAAAGTTCTATATGCTGTATCACAGGGACCGTATCTTAAGCCAGGCGGCGGCGATCACACTGAAGGAGCTTCCGTCTTTCTGCGCCAAGATCAATATCTGACTTGCGGAAACAGGAAATATTTAGTAGAATACAACAGAGCGGTATGGATAGTCGCTGCTGCATGAAAATTGCAGGAGAGGAAAGTCCGGGCTTCACAGGGCAGGATGCCTGATAACGTCAGGTGGGCGTGAGCCTAAGGAAAGTGCAACAGAAAGGATACCGCCCGTATGCATTTACGGGTAAGGGTGAAATGGCGGTGTAAGAGACCACCGGCAGTCCGGTAACGGAGTGCGCATTGTAAACCCCATCCGAAGCAAGGCCGCGAAGAAGCGATATGGCTGCCCGCCATGCTTCGGGTAGGCCGCTTGAGGCCTATGGTGACATAGGTCCTAGATAGATGACTATCCGCGACATAACCCGGCTTACAGTACCGCTCATATTATAAAAAGACAGAAGGCTCTCTTCATGCCGCAGAGGTATGGAGAGGGCTTTTTTCGTTCCCGGGATGACAATGTGTAGTATTTTGAAGTATTGCGGCAAAATCCACAAAAAAAACTCCCTTTTTTACGATATATATGATATTATAGATAAGTAATCTCCAGCAGAAAAACTGGCATCACGGAGGAACTTGAAATGGCAGAGAAGAAAAAATTTGTTATGACGATCGAAAGGCAGTACGGCGCCGGAGGGCGGGCAGTCGGAAAGGCGCTCGCGGAGGAGCTCGGCGTTCATTTTTATGACGAGGAGATCCTTAAGATCACTTCCGAGACCTCGGCGATCGGAGAGCAGTATTTCCGCATCGCGGATGAAAAGGCGGGAAATAACCTGCTGTACAAAATCTTTGACGCGATCAGACCGACGATCGGGGAGCCGAAGGTAGGGGAAAAGATGACCTCTCCGGAAAATTTGTTCCGCTTCCAGGCAAAGATCATAAAGGAGCTCGCGGAAAAAGAGAGCTGCATCATTGCGGGGCGCGCGGCGAATTATATTCTGCAGGAGGCCGGGAGAGAGGATCTCGTAAGCATATTCGTCTATGCGGATCTTCCGAAAAAGGTAGAGCGTATCATGGAGCTCGAATCGGTTGATGCCGAGACGGCGGAGAGCCATGTAAAGCGGATCGACAAGGAGCGCACGGAGTTCTGCAGATACTACACGGGAAGGGACTGGATGGAGATGCAGCACTATGATCTCTGCATCAATTCCAGCGATTTGACTTATCCGCAGATGACAGAGATCATCCGCTGTTACATGCGGACAAAGGGATATGATTTCTAAGAAAAACGATATTAACGCCATATTATAGCGAAAAGGGGGATATATCATGCAGGCGTATCAGACAAAAGATTTAAGAAACGTGGTATTACTTGGACATGGAGGGGCCGGAAAGACCACCATTACGGAGGCTCTGGCACATGTGCTCGGGCTTACCAGCCGCATGGGCAGGGTGGATGACGGCAATACGATCAGCGATTATGACAAGGAAGAGCAGAAGCGTAAGTTCTCTATTTCCACTACCGTAATTCCGCTTGAATATAAGGGAGAGTCGGGAGACATCAAGATCAACCTTCTGGATACGCCGGGTTATTTTGATTTCTGCGGCGAGGTGGAAGAGGCACTTTCTGCCGCCGGAGCTGCGGTAATCGTTGTAAACTGCAAATCTGGTATCGAGCCCGGCACGATCAAGGCCTGGGAATACTGTGAAAAGCACAGACTTCCGAGACTGTTTTTTGTAACGAATATGGATGATGATGAGGCATCCTTCCGCGAACTGATCGTAAAGCTTTCGAAACAGTTCGGCCGTAAGGTGGCGCCGTTCCAGATCCCGATCAGAGAGGACCGGAAGTTTGTCGGCTATGTCAATGTCGTAAAGATGAAGGGACGCCGCTATACCACGCTGTCAAGCCATGAGGAGTGCCCGATCCCGGAGTATGTTGAAAAACAGCTCGACACGGCAAGAAGCGCACTCATGGAGGCGGTTGCGGAGACCTCTGACGAATATATGGAGCGGTATTTTGAGGGCGGCGAATTCAGCCAGGAGGAGATCTCACAGGCGCTCAGGGAAAATGTCAACAATGGAAATATCGTACCGGTCATCATGGGATCGGGCATCAACTGCCAGGGCATGAATATTCTGCTGCAGGCGATCGACAAGTATTTCCCGTCGCCGTTTAACCGTACCTGCTCCGGTGTGGATATGGCGAGCGGAGAGCATTTTACCGCGAAATACAATCCGGAGACGAACCTTACGGCGAAGGTATGGAAGACCATCGTGGATCCGTTCATCGGAAAATACAGCCTTGTGAAGGTGATCACGGGCGTGATGAAGCCGGACAGCACAGTCTATAATGTAAACCGCGATGCCGATGAGAAGATCGGAAAGCTTTATGTACTGCGCGGCAAGGATGCGATCGAGGTGAGTGAGCTCTGCGCGGGCGACATCGGCGCGATCTCAAAGCTTACGGTGACCCAGACGGGCGACACCATCGCACTTAAGAATGCACCGGTCGAATATGCAAAGCCGGATATCGACAAGCCGTATACCTATATGGCATATAAGCCTGTCAATAAGGGAGACGACGATAAGGTATCCTCCGCGCTTCAGAAGATGATGGACGAGGACCTTACTCTGAAAGCGGTCAACGACGCGGAAAACCGTCAGTCCCTCCTCTATGCGATCGGAGAGCAGCAGCTCGACGTTGTAAAATCCAGGCTTGAGCAGCGCTACAAGGTGCAGATCGAGCTTTCAAAGCCGAAATTTGCATACCGCGAGACGATCCGCAAGAAGGTAAAGGTCCAGGGCAAGCACAAAAAGCAGTCAGGAGGACACGGACAGTACGGAGACGTTGTAATGGAGTTCGAGCCGTCCGGCGATCTGACAAAGAGCTATATCTTCGAGGAGAAGGTATTCGGCGGCTCCGTGCCGAAGAATTACTTCCCGGCAGTTGAAAAGGGTCTGCAGGAATGCGTACAGAAGGGACCGATGGCAGGCTATCCGGTCGTAGGCATCAAGGCGACGCTTGTGGACGGTTCCTATCATCCGGTAGACTCTTCGGAGATGGCGTTCAAGATGGCAGCCACCCTTGCGTTCAAGGAGGGCTTCATGCAGGCACAGCCTGTTCTGCTTGAGCCGATCGCAAGCCTTAAGGTGACCGTGCCGGATTCCTATACCGGAGATATCATGGGAGATCTCAACCGCAGAAGAGGACGCGTGCTCGGCATGAACTCCGATCATCACGGTAAGCAGACCATTGAGGCGGAGATCCCGATGAGCGAGCTGTATGGCTATGGCACGGATCTGCGTTCCATGACGGGCGGCATCGGAAGCTACAGCTATGAACTCGCGCGTTATGAGCAGGCGCCGAATGACGTGCAGAATGCGGTGATCGCGGCGGCGGCCGAGGACAATAAGGACAGGTAATCTGGTCACGGACAGGCAGTTCGAAAGTTTCTGAAGAACGGCTTCATGTAATCGTAACGGGAATGTAAGCATTTCGGTGCTTACATTCCTTTTTTGATATGGTATACTGTAAAACAGCAAAAATGAAAGGACAGGAAGACGAAATGACAGTTAAAACAAGGACTTTTTCAGCGCTTCGACCGCTCTTTTTTGCGGCGGCGCTTTTGGTTCTTTTTTGCTTTACAGGATACGGAAGACTCAGGGCATATGCGGATGAGACCGCGGCTCCGCCTGAGCGGGTGACATGGAATGCCTGCTATATAGACGGCTCCATGGTCGAAATAAAGGGGGAGCTCTCCGGCGGTATCACTTCCCCGGAGACGGCAGCAGGAAGCGATCAGAACCTGTATCTTCTGGAGCTTGAGCCCTGGGATGATGATGTGACGGACAATCATTTTACGACCCGTACGGAAAAGAAGCTCGGTAGCCTTGAGTTTAAGCTTTCACTTCAGCTGGATACCGCGAAGTCAAGACTGTACAACAAGTTTATCGCATGTATCTGGGACGGAACACGCTATATTCCGGTGTCGGAGCCGATTTACATCAACAATCCGGAAGCGGTTGCGGCAAATAAGGATGCTTATACGGATTCCTACACGAAAAAGGGACTTCTGATCGAGCTTTCGCAGGTGGACGATGCATTTGAGCTCGGCGTGGGACAGGTCATCGTGAACATTCCCTATAATGCGATTTTCGGCGAAGGCATTGATTACACCTACGAGGGAGAGACCTATCATTTTAACAAGGCGATCGTGGAGGCGTACGACAGGACGATCTCGACCTTCTCCGGGAAAAGCATGCTTGTAAATGCGGTTATTTTAAACGGATGGAACAGCTCCACGCCGGATCTTTACTACCCGGGCACGCAGAAGACAGCGGCGGCAAATTATTATCATTTTAATAGCAGGACGCAGGCAGGCTATAAGGATATCAAGGCCGTGGCTTCCTTCCTCGCGGATCGTTATTCGGGCCGCAATACAAACTACGGAAGGATCCAGAACTGGATCATTGGCAATGAGGTCAACAACCAGCAGTGGAATTATATCGGACCGATGCCGCTTTCCCACTATGTAAACGAGTATGAGCGGACGTTCCGCATCTTTTATACGGCGATCAAATCCACCTGCGCGAATGACCGCGTGTTCTTCTCGACGGATTACAACTGGATGAACGAGGCGAACGGTTCGACGAAGTACGGAGCAAAGGAATTTATCGATCAGTTTGCGGCGCTGGTCAGCCAGAGAGGAAATATCGACTGGAACCTTGCATATCATCCGTACAGCATTCCGATGACGGAGCCGGAGTTCTGGGATGATTCTGCTACCGGTCTTACGAACTGGACGGAGACCTCACCGGTCGTGAATTTCTCCAATCTTGCAGTGCTGACGGATTATATGCAGCGCTCCGGGCTTCGGGACAGGGAAGGAAATGTGAGACATATCATTCTGTCCGAGCAGGGCTTTACCTCGCAGTCGCTTACACGCGGAACCTGTGAGGAGCTGCAGGCGGCAGCTTTTGCCTACGCGTATTATCTGGTCGATTCCAACCGCTATATCGACGCGTTTATTCTCTCCCGCCAGATCGACGCGCCGTCTGAGGTAGCGACCTCCTGCGCGTTTGGTCTCTGGACGACTGACGCGACGACGGACAACAATATCACGCCGGTGCGCAAGAAGTACATCTGGAATGTATTTAAGGAGATCGATAAACGCAGCCGTACGCTTGAAACGACGGAATTTGCAAAGGAAATCATCGGAATCAAAAAGTGGTCGGATATCATTCCGGGCTTTAAGTGGACGAGATTTGAAAATTAGGAGTATGATGAAAGTAACACGACGCATAATAACATGTATGCTGCTTTGCCTCGCGGCACTCGCCGCAGGCTGTGCGCGCTATGAGCCGGCAGCCCTGCAGAGCGAAACCATATCGCCGGAGGCGGGAAACGGGAGAACAGCGGAGCAGAACAATGATGCGGCGCAGTCTCCGGAGACGGGCGCTGCGGCGGAGGCTGTCCCGGAAACACCGATCAGCCTTCATTCAGAGACGGAGCGGGAGCCTGTAAAGGTAAAGGGAATTTATCTGGGAGCGAACGCGGTCGGCGTATCGGATTTTATGGACCGCGTGATCACGCGGATCGACGAGACGGAGCTCAACGCGGTCGTGATCGACGTCAAGGACGACTATGGACGCATTACCTATGCGATGGATGACGTTCCGCTTGTCAATGAGATCGCGGCGGTCGAGGTAAAGATCG
The DNA here is from genome assembly GCA_030524135.1 of Eubacteriales bacterium. Lineage (GTDB taxonomy): Bacteria > Bacillota > Clostridia > Lachnospirales > Lachnospiraceae > Avilachnospira. The sequence goes on along the minus strand of JAUNHA010000039.1, from coordinate 5,742 downwards.
GGGATATGCCGGGCGTGATCCGGAAGCTTAAGTCGCATGGGATTTACTGCATCGCGCGTATCGTTGCGCTGAAGGATCCGTATATTGCGGAGAAAAAGCCCGAATGGGCGCTGCATCTTGCGGACGGCTCCGTATTCCGTGACGGAAAGGGCGATGCCTGGGTGAATCCCTACAAGCAGGAATACTGGGATTATCTGGTGGATGTCGCAAGGGCCTGCGGCGCACTGGGCTTCGATGAGATCCAGTTTGACTACATCCGCTTCTGTACGGAGCGGGGAATCGATGCCGTGGTATATGACGCTGCGGACACAAAGGGCAGGGATAAAATCAGCATTATCAGTGAGCTCGTCGCCTATATGTCCGACAAGCTCCGGGCGGAAGGACTGTTTGTATCCTGTGACGTATTTGGAACGATTATCGGAAGCCCGATTGATACGCAGTCTGTCGGTCAGGATTATACACAGATGGCGGAAGCCATTGATTATATCTGCCCGATGATCTACCCGTCCCATTATGCCTCAGGAAATTTCGGGCTGGAGCATCCGGATACGGAGCCCTATGCCTGCATTCTGGGCGCGCTTGAAAATTCCCGTACTGAGCTTCTGCGCGCGGCAGAGGACGGCAAAACACAGGCTGTCGTGCGGCCGTGGCTGCAGTCGTTTACCGCCTCCTATCTGGGCGCAGGCAACTATATCGAATATAACGCGGAGACAACGAGAGAGCAGATACAGGCCGTCTATGATGCGGGGTATGATGAATGGATCCTCTGGTCCGCATCGGCAAATTATTATTACGACGGACTGCTGACAGAGGAAGCGGCGGAGGAAGAAAGCGTCAGAATTGCGGAATCAAGGGCGGCACTTCCGCCGGAAACGCTTCCGGAGACCGATGCCGGAGAACGCAATACTGACAATGCGCCGTCAACGGATGAGGATGTGCTTCCGCAGGAGCTTGAGAGTGCGCTTTCCGGAGATGACCTTTCCGAAAGCGATATTGCAATTCTGGAACAGGAGGGAGCTGTCGTTATATCGGATGACAGCCGCTAGTGTATGGCGGAAGTTTTTGATATTGCGGAGGAGCTGAAAAAACTCCCCGCCTCGCCCGGGGTCTACCTGATGCACGGCCCCCGGGATGAGATCATTTATGTCGGCAAGGCGGTCAACCTGAAAAACCGAGTCCGGCAGTATTTTCAGTCTTCAAAAGGTAAAACGGCCAAAATTCTGCGGATGATCTCACTCATCCGCCGTTTTGAGTATATCGTGGTAGATTCGGAGCTCGAAGCTCTGGTACTTGAGAACAATCTGATCAAGGAATACCGGCCGAAATACAACACGCTTCTGAAGGATGATAAGACCTATCCCTATATCAAGGTATCTGTTGAAGAGCCGTTTCCGAGGATCTATATGACGCGCAGGGTGAAAAAGGACCGTGCGCGTTACTTTGGTCCGTACACGAGCGGGCTTGCGGTGAAGGAAACGATCGAGCTTCTGCACAAGCTGTTCCGGATCCGCACCTGCAGCCGCGTGCTGCCGCGGGATATCGGAAAGGAACGCCCCTGTCTGTACCATCACCTCGGGCAGTGCGACGCGCCCTGTGCCGGAAGCATTTCCCAGTTTGACTACCGTCTGAATGTGGAACAGGCGCTTGAGTTTCTGCAGGGAAAGTACGAACCGGTCAGAAAATACCTGACGGAAAAGATGCAGCAGGCATCTGAGGAGATGCAGTTTGAAAAGGCCATTGAATACAGGGAGCTTTTGAAAGCGATCGCGGAGATCGCGACACGTCAGAAGGTGACCTCCACTGATACGGATGACAGGGATATTATCGGTCTTTTCACCGGCGGGCACGAAGCGGTCGCGCAGGTGTTCTTTATCCGTGACGGAAGGCTGATCGGACGGGAAAGCTTTCATCTCGATGTCGATGAAAAGGACAGCATTTCAGATATCCTTCTGTCCTTTATCAAACAGTTTTATACCGGCACACCTTATATTCCGAAGGAAATATGGATACAGACGGCGATCGAGGATCCTGAGCTGATCGAAATGTGGCTCGGACAGGCAAAGGGGCAGAGGGTCCGCATCGTTTCACCGAAGAAGGGACAGAAGGAAAAGCTGGTCGAGATGGCCGTGCAGAATGCAAAGGTCGTCTTTGAGCGCGATGGCAGCCGGATGAAGCAGGAAGAAAAGCGGACGGTCGGTGCGGCAGAGGAACTGAGAGCGCTTCTTGGAATGGAAGCGTTAACACGCATAGAGGCCTACGATATCTCCAATACGAACGGATTTGAATCGGTCGGGAGCATGGTCGTATATGAAAACGGAAGGCCGAAGCGGAGCGATTACCGTAAATTCCGGATTCGTTCCGTAGAGGGCCCGAATGATTACGCGTCCATGCGGGAAGTGCTCACGCGGCGCTTTTCACACGGATTGCGGGAGCGGGAAGAGCTTTCATCCAGGGCGGCTCTGGCAGGCAGAACTGCGGCTTCGGACGCGGAGCAGGACGGCAGTGTGTTCCTGCAGGGATCCTTTACCCGGTTTCCGGAGCTCATCATGATGGACGGCGGCAGGGGGCAGGTGAACATTGCGCAGTCCGTGCTTTCGGAGCTCGGCCTTTCGATCGCGGTATGCGGCATGGTAAAGGACGACCATCACCGTACCCGCGGGCTGTATTTCAACAATGAAGAGATCCCCATTGATACGCATTCGGAGGCGTTCCGCCTGATCACGCGCATACAGGATGAGACCCACCGGTTTGCAATCGAATACCATAAGAGCCTCAGAGGCAAGGCAGGCGTGCATTCCGTGCTGGATGATATCGAGGGCATCGGAACCGTGCGCAGACGCGCGCTGATGAAGCATTTCGGGGATATCGGACGACTTAAGGAGGCCTCGGTGGAGGAGCTTGCCGCGCTTCCGCAGATGAACGAGCGCGCGGCAAAGAGCGTCTACAGCTTTTTCCATGGAAAGTTTTAGAATGAAATTCGACAAGAGATATTAAGTCTTAGAGCGAATTTCATTTTTCAGAAAATGAATAGGAAAAATGATAAGCGTGTTAGAGAAAAAATCTCTGGCACGCTTATTTTTTTACAACGAAAGAGAGGTATAGGGCATGGAAAGAGTGACATTAAAAGAGTATGAGGCAGCTAAGACGGCAGTGCTGTACGGGAAAGAGTACAAAGAAAATTCAAACATGGAAAACAACGTAATTTATAAGCAGTATGTGTGCAAAGACGGTAGCGGAGTGTTTTACGAGCGGACGGAGAACGGGAAAACAGAGTTTTGGAGTACAGAACATAGCGAGAGCCGCTTATATGTAGATGGAGGAGAGAGTAAGCCGGAAAGCACGGAAAAAGACGAATTAAGCGAGGACAGACAAAAGGCAATAAAGAGATTGTACAAGCTGGTTTACTGGTTTGTTGATGAAATGCTGAACGAGGAGGACGCAGAAGTAAAGGAGGCGGCAGAGTTTGAGAAACAGTGCAAGGAAGAACCGGACAAGCTGCAATACAGAGTAAGTGCGCACAGTCACAATGCAGAGGTTATGAAAGATTGCATGAGAGAGGCACGAGACGCAGCGGAGTTTTTGAAGAACAAAGAAAACGACATAGAGGAATGGCAGGTAGCCGGAATAAATGCAATGTTCGACCGGTGTAATGCTGAAAAGATTATACCGTATGACCTGCCGACAGCGGTAAAAGGGCTTTTGTGTATGCACATTCTCTGCAAGCCTATCTGTATAGAGGCGGAAACAAAGTAGGACAAAGGGCGGCGCGAGACGCCCAGAAAGGAGCGGGAACGGTGGCAAGAAAATATAAGAGGCTTTGCTATAGCGACAGGCAGGCTATTGAGAAAATGAGTAGAGCCGGAGTAAAGATAATTGAGATTGCAGCGGCGCTGGGTGTGCATAGAGACACAATCTATAAAGAGTTTGCCCGCTGCGGAGCTACACCAGAGACATACAGCGCCGATATTGCGCAAAAGGCGCTTTAGCCAAAGCGAGACGAAAGAGAGGAGAACAATGACAAAGGCGCAGGAGGAGACAATAGAGGAAATTAGGCAAGAAATACCACGTTTTGATTTCTACAATGAAACTTCCTATGAAATTAAAGAATGGGAAGTCAAAGAGACGGAATGGGGGACGGTGGTGCTTACTTTTGAGACGGGGAGGAAAAACGACGAGGGGACTTTAGCAAGTGTACTTTGTAGAAAAAGCAGGCAGCTATTTATAGGAAAAAGGGGAGGCGTGGCTTGTTATATATACAACGAAAAAACGAAGAGAATACAAAGAATACAAGGACTGTATAACTGCATGATAAAGGGAAAATCATAACCAAAGAGCGGAGGCGAGGACATGGAGAAATTGCAATATGTGAGGACGGACAGGAACGGGACAAAAATTTATTATGACTGGATTTGTCCGCGTTGCGGAGGAGCGGGGGAGGCTCAAAAGTGGGAGTATACAGGCAGGATATGTTACGGGTGCGGAGGGACTGGAAAGCGCCCGAAACCTAAGACGGTTAAGAGATATACACCAGAATACGCGGAAAAGCTACGGAAACGGCAGGAGGAACGGGAAAGAAAGCGATTGCTTAAGAATCCGCCGCCGACAGAGGAGGAAAAGCGTAAAAAGGCATGGAAAGGCGAGGGCTTCCAGACGACAGGAGCAGGTTTTTTACATATAGGGGAGACTTATGAGAATAAGGACAGCTTAAAGGCAGCAGGCGGGAAATGGAACATATTTTTAAAAGGATACATAGCGCCAGAACCGATAGAGGGGTTGAAAGGAATAGAGATACAGCAGGTGGACGCGTCGGAGCTTTGCAATGAATACGGATATATAGACAGTGACAAAGCCTATGAATACAGGCAAGAGCTGGACAAAGAAAACGGACGGGGATAGCCGCCAGCAAGTAGATATAAGAGCGTTGAGAAATGGGCGTGACATAAGGTAAGACCATTGGCACGGAATGTAAACAGAGACAGCCACAACAGCAAAGCGCTGGCTGCGGTATCAACGCTTTTATATATAAGCGTCGTTAGCTCATTGGTTAGAGCGCCAGTCTTACAGGCTGGGCGTAGCTGGTTCAATTCCAGCACGGCGCATTGCGTAGCAGGCATGGCGGGCCTGCGGCAGAGGCAGCAAGCAAATAGCTGTATCTGTATACCGTGGAAAAATGGCAGCGGTCATACCAGCTATAGAGTATGTGGACGGTCAACAGGTTTTCAGTTGCTTTTTAATGCGAAAAGCAGCCCGCACGGTAAATAAACGCCAGAATAGGAGAGCGGCAGCTATGAAAAGAATAAGAGCGCCGCCGCAAAGGAAAGGGAGAGCATGAGGTACGCAGTCATTATATGCGCTGAAACGACCAGCGCGGAGAAAATAGCGGAATATCAGGGAGCCAGAGCGCGCCGGATAAAGCGGGAGCAGCTGCGGAGGCAGAGGTGTTGGTACTTCTTTAAGCAGAAATTAGCGGGAGCAGCTATGCTGCTGCTTACTGTGCTGGCGGTATGGCTGCTGGACGGAGACGCGACCATAGCCGTGCTTACAGCGCCTATGGGTCTATATCTGATTTTCAGTCGGGAAATGCTGCTTGTGAATGAATTTTACTGGAAAATGAAAGAGGGGTACGAGGAACACAAAGAGCCAGAGACTAACGAAGAAAGCGAGGTAAGCAATGAGTGAGGTATACATACGCAGTCAGAACAGAGAAAAGCTGTATTGTTTTGGAATTTCCTTTAGTGCTTT
>JAUNHA010000085.1 GCA_030524135.1 Eubacteriales bacterium | reverse complement strand
GCTCCTTGAGAAAGCCCTCCAGGCGGTAGACCTGCTGGTTTTCCGAATTGAGCCACCCTTCTCCCTGCGGGGTCAGGCGGTAGCGCTCGTCAAGCGTTCCGTCCTCCCGATAGCGCCTGAGTGCCCTGGATACGGTGGAACGGTTTACGCCGAATTCGTTGCTCACTGCCTCCAGAGATACGGGTTTATCCGGCTCCTCCCGCTGCAGGCGCACCAGCGTCAGAAGATACTGATACGCGCTCTTTTCCTGTCCGTTCATCTCATTCACTCCATTCGTACGCAAGCGGCAGCTCCAGACGGACCTCCCGCTCTTCCTTTGTCCCGTCCGCCTGCAGAAAGTGCAGCCGGATCCTGCATTCACCGTCGAGGATGCGGTATTTTGCCACCTGCTCAAAACTGATCGCCCGGAAATAGATCCGGATCCTGCCGTCATCTGCAGGCTCATAGTGCTCCGCACCGTCCATATGGCAGCTCACGCCGCACAGCACAGGTTCCTCCTGCATCCACTTAAGCTCCAGTCTGCTTGTGATCGGCTCGATGATCACCCGCCCCTCCGGCTCAAAAAGCTTCGTAAGCTCCGAGATCTCCGCCGACTCCATCTGCTTCTGCTGCCGTCTGTCTCCCTGTACATCAGACTCTTTTCTGTTCCGCGCGGGCTCCAGCAGGCAGTAATCGACCTTGTAGATGCCGGGCCGTATGATCCCGAGGAAATCCGTCTCCCCGATCAGCTCGCTGCCCACCTGGCGTTCTGCCTGCATCTGCGCGTAGCCCTCCTGCTCGAGCGCCTTCTGGATCAGCGGAACTGCCGTCTGCGTGCATACCAGCGCGTCCGCGAGCGAAAGCGCCTCCTCCGGAGCGACGCCGGTTTCCTGCAGCTTCCACATGAGCGCCTCCCACCATCTTCTGTGGCCGCGGTAGGCCTCCTCCCCCGCTTCCGTAAAGTCATAGGTCCTCGGCATGAGGTACCCGCCCTCGATCAGCCGGCTCAGCACATTGTCTCTCAGCCTGCTCTCCTTTAAGCCCATATGTCCCGCCGTATAGCGGACGGCCGGCGCGTCCTGCGGCTTTTCATGCAGGATGCGGATACATCTCCATTCTTCCTCCCGAAACAGGGGTCTGATTTCCTGCAGCTCCATGCGTATCCTCCCCGAAAAATATGTTTGTCGAGACTAACTCTATGCCAAAAGTAAAGCATCTGCTCTGAAATTTCTATACGATCGCAGATGCAGATGCTTTTGTTTTGAGATTATATACACAACCTGGAGAAAATGGCAAGCTGTTTTTTTCAAAGACTGCGCCTGAAGTGTTACTCCCTATTTTTTCTCATCCAACAGCACAACGCCCGGTTCCGGATTTTTGTCAATGGCGCCCACAATGGGATGCGGCAAATAAAGCTCCTCCAAATATGCCAGTTCCTCCGCTGTGAGCGTTACCTCCAAGGCACCCGCGGCATCATCTAAATAATCTGCCTTTGTCGCTCCGATAATCGGCGCGGCAACACCCCGTGCCCACAGCCATGCAAGCGCGATCTGCGTCATTGAGCAGTGATGCTGCTCCGAAAGCTCATGAACCCGTCTTATAATCCGCATATCTTCCTGTTCCATGCGGTCATACTTCCCCGCCGCAACCCGGTCAGTTCTGCCGCGCAGGGAGGCAGATGTCCACGCTGGCCGGGTCAGATGTCCGGCTGCCAGCGGGCTGTACGGCATCAAGGATACCTGCATCTGTCTGCAAATGGGAATCAGCTCGCGCTCATCCTCCCGATAAATCAGATTATAATGATTCTCCATCACGGAAAACGGCGTCAGACCGTGTTCCTTTGCTGCCATCTGCATGTTGTAAAACTGGTATCCGTACATGGCAGAGGCTCCTATCGCGCGCACCTTTCCTGCACGTACCAGCTCATGCAGCGCCTCCATTGTTTCTTCAATCGGTGTCTCGTAATCAAAGCGGTGAATGATATACAAATCAAGGTAATCTGTTCCAAGACGCTTCAGGCTACCGTCGATTTCACGCCGAATTGCAGCGCCGGAGAGACGTCCTTCATTGAAATATACCTTGGACGCAATCACCACCTTATCTCTTGCGATATTGTTCTTCAATGCTTTTCCGAGATACTCCTCGCTCGTCCCGGCAGAATAGCCGTTTGCTGTATCAAAAAAATTGATTCCCAGCTCCAGCGCATGCTTCACCACCTCCGCACTCTGCTGCTCATTCAGCGTCCAGTCATGCATGGTGCCTGCCTTGCCAAAGCTCATGCATCCGACACACAGTTTGGAAACCGTAATCTCCGTTG
>JAUNHA010000005.1 GCA_030524135.1 Eubacteriales bacterium | reverse complement strand
TGGTGTTTCTTGTTAAGTTGATACTTGACAAAGGTCATTACATATCAGATTTCAGATGAGATCAGTATAATAGTCAGGAACCGGCCTGTCAATGAGAATATATTTTCTCTCGACCTTACACCTTCTGCCCTTTCCTCAAGCAAAAGAAGATGCCTTTCGACATCTCCTCCGCTTCATAAATAATATTAATAACAAATTTTTAAATTTAAACCCAGAAATCCGTCTGGCAGAACTGCAGTTTCCATCAGGTGATCGGTGCCGGATTGAAAATGCACATATCATTATGGAAACCATACTGATCGCTGTAAGGCTTCTTTCTTCCGGATGCAACATCAATGATGAAATTAAAGATTTCCGTTCCAACCTCTTCGATCGTCTGATCTCCGGTTGCTACGCCGCCCGCTGAAATATCGATCATGTCGAACCAGTTTTCCTTCATTTCATTCCGGCTGCAGACCTTGATGACCGGTGCCACTTCAAGGCCATAAGGAGTGCCTCTTCCCGTCATAAATACCTGCAAGCCGATACCTGCCGCGATCTGGGACGGACCGCAAACAATATCGGAAGCCGGTGTCGCGTCATAGATCATACCGTGTTTTGTCGGGCGTTCTCCCGCTCCGATCACCTCAACAATCGGAGCCGTACCGGACTTCGCAATAGATCCCATCGCTTTTTCCACGATATTGGCAAGACCGCCCTTTTTATTGCCGGGCGCCGGATTCGCATCACGGTCAACGCCGCCTGCCTCCAGGTAATCATCGTACCATTTCATCTCTGCTGCCAGACGATCACGCACTTCAGCATTCACGCATCGCTCCGCGATCAGATGCACGCCGTCACGCACCTCTGTTACCTCACTGAACATCACGGTACCGCCGCCGCGCACCAGCATATCCGCTGCATATCCCGCACTCGGGTTTGCCGTAAGGCCGCTGAATGCATCACTGCCTCCGCACTGCATACCGATCAGAAGATCACTCAGCGGAAGCTCTTCACGCTTTCTTTCGTTGAGGCGCTTAAGCTTCGTTTCCGCCATATCCAGTATCTTCTGCATCATTTCATCATGACCATGACAGTCCTGAATGATCAGACAGTTTTCCGGCGTGATGTCCTCCGGCGGAAGAAGCTTATCAAGTGTCAGCTTCTCGCAGCCAAGGCCAAGCACCATGATCTCGCCGCCGAAATTCGGATGGCGCAGGATGTTCTGGAGTGAACGGATCGGGATATACGCCATCGTTGCATTGATTGCAACGCCGCAGCCGTACGGATGCGTGATCGCCACAACATCATCCACATTCGGGTATTTCGGAAGCAGCTCTCTGCGGATACGCTCGACTGCAACGCGCGCAACACCTGCCACGCACTGCACGCTCGTCATGATGCCGAGCATGTTTTTCGTTCCTGCATACCCTTCTTTATTTCTGTATCCCATCCAGGTCTTTACCGGCGGCTCCGGAAGCTCCTCCATGGGAACGATATTCTTTCCATAAGGCATATCGTCAAGCGACGGGCTCTTTGGCAGCTTGACCATGTGCTCATTGATCCAGTCGCCTTTTTTGATATCCTTTTTCGCATAACCGAGAACCACGCCGTAACGTACGATCGCCTCACCCTCAGCAATATCCGTGAGTGCGGTCTTGTGCGCCTGCGGGATCGGTTCATTTGTCACAACGCCCGGCAGGACCTCGACGCCCTTTGCCAGATCGTGCACAGCAATCGCCACATTATCCTGCGGCTTTACTTTTATAACAAGCGGTGCAGCCATATTTCAAACTCCTTTACCTCTTATTTTTTCTTCAGCTCTGCCGGCTGATTGACCGGCCACTTCGGCGCCTTTCCATCTAATACCAGTACGATCTCGGATGCCGCGCCCACAGCCATGCGGCGCATACACTCCTTTGTATTGGATGCCATGTGCGGCGTCACGATTACCTGCTCCATATGAAGAAGCGGATTATCCTTCTCCGGCGGTTCCTGCTCAAACACATCCAGAAAAGCTCCGGCGATCCTGCCGGCTTCAAGCGCCTGTATCAGCTCCGCTTCCACGATCACTTCTCCGCGTGCGCAATTGATCAGAAAAGCCTCCGGCTTCATGTTCAAAAACTCATTTGCGCCGATCGATGCCCTGGAACAGTTTGTCAGCGGCATGTGCAGCGATACAAAATCAGCTCCTGCGAATGCCTCGTCCCTGCTGACTGCCTCTATATAAGGCGGAAGATCTGCCGGAATATGCGGAGAATAAGCGATCACGCGCATGCCGAGACCATAATATGCCCGTTTCGCCACTTCCCGTCCGATCCGTCCCAATCCAATGATCGACAGCGTTTTTCCGGACAGATCCTGCCCCAAAAACCGGTTTTTCCGGTAAAAGTCATCTTCCAGAAGCGCTTTATTTAAGCGAAAGCTCTGCTTTGCACAGGCGATGATCGCACCCAGCGTAAATTCCGCAACCGACATCGTCGTGGCATCCGGCGTATTGGTTACCCAGATACCAAGCTCTGAGGCGGTTTCGACATCCACATTGTTGTATCCGGCGCCGTGCCGCGCTACGATCTGCAGCTTTTTCCCCGCCTGCAGAACTGCTGCCCCGACCGCTGCCGTACGCAGGAGAATTGCATCACAGTCGCGGACAGCATCTATGAGCGTGGTCTCGTCAAACTGTTTGGGTATCACGATCTCGTGTCCTGCTTCTGCCAGAAGTCGTTCCCCTGCCGCATCGACCTTCTGCGGAATCAGCACCCGGCCCATTAGCGTACCAGACAGGGCTTGTTGGAATCAAACTTCCAGCCCGGAATCAGATACTGCATTGCCATAGCGTCATCTCTGTCATGCGTCGGAAGGCTGTTATAGAGCTTGTTCGCCTCTTCCACGCGCTTCATATCAATGGTAACACCGAGACCCGGCTTTTCCGGCACCTCAAGATATCCGTCTTTGATCTGCGGCGCATCCAGCAGAAGATTCTGTCCGTCCTGCCAGATCCAGTGCGTATCAAGCGCCGTCGGATGTCCCGGAGCCGCTGCTGCCACATGCGCAAAGGTTGCCAGCGTAATATCAAAATGATTGTTGGAATGACTGCCCCAGGTAAGGCCCCAGTCATTCAGCACGCATGCCATTCTGACACTTCCTTCCAATCCCCAGAAATGCGGATCAGCAAGTACGATATCCACAGACTTAAGCGCTGCCGCATGATAGAACTGTCTCCAGTTGGTTGCGATCATATTTGTTGCAACGAACATGCCGGTCGCATTCTTAAACTCCGCGAGAATCTCACGTCCGGAGAAGCCTGCTTCCGCGCCGCAGGGATCTTCCACATAAGTGAGAATGTTCTTCATATCCTTACAGAGCTCAATGGATTCCGCAAGGCTCCATGCACCGTTCGGGTCAATATTGATGCGCCCGTCCGGAAACCGCTTTTTCAGCGCCCGGATCGTGTCCATCTCATAAGCGCCTGAGAACACGCCGCCCTTCAGCTTAAAATTCTTAAAGCCGTATTTTTCATGCAGCGCCTCTGCCTGCGCTACCATCTCCTCATGTGAAAGCATTTTTCCGCGGCGCATCTTAAACCACGGATCTGAGCTGCTGCTTTCATCCAGATACGGAAGATCTGTCTTATCCTTATCAGATACATAGAACAGATATCCCAGAGTCTCAACCTTGTCTCTCTGTTTTCCTTCCGCAAGAAGCTCGCAAAGCGGCACACCGAGATGCTGTCCGAGAAGATCAAGGAGCGCGCACTCGATTGCCCACTCCGCACGTACCACAAATTTCAGCTTGCTGATATCAAGGGACTGGATTCCCTCTCCGTCATCCCCTGCTGCCGGCTTACCGCCGCGGTGGATGGTGCCTAAGATCTGGCGGTATTTTCCGATCTCCTGACCGACAACAAGCGGGATATAGGCATTCAGGCATTCACAGGTATAATCACCACCATGGATCTCACCAATACCCGTATGACCGGAATTGTCCTTGATCAGGACCAGATTTCTTGTAAAATACGGTGCATGCGCGCCGCTCAACGTCATTTCCATGCTGTCATAACCTGCTACCGGAATGACCTTCATCTCTGTAATAACCGGGGATTTCATATGCAATTCAACGCTCCTTTGATCAAACATTTTTTACTGTGCTTCCAGAAAACAGAAAGGGCGCCGTAGGGTCTTTCCTGCGGCACCCTTTGATCACTGACAGACGGTCCCTTTGGACACCATTTCTATTCAGCTGTTTTTTTCTTACTGCTCAAGGCTCTCTGCAACCGCACTGATCGTATTGAATACGTTCTCGTCATTTGCCTCGGAATCTGCCGGGCTGAGATAATACGGGATAACGTTCAGGTTTGCAATTGCTTCCTGTGCATCCGGATCTGCAAGTACCTGCTGAACGAGGTTGTCATACCACTCGATTGCTGCATCCGGGGTCTCCTTCGGGAAATAGAAGGAATAGTCAAGATCCGGGAATACCATGTCAACGCCCTGCTCTTTTAAGGTCGGGATATCCGCGATGAGATCATATCTTTCCTCTGTCGGAGCGCCGATCGAAACAAGCTGTCCGGACTCCATGTAGTCCTTGCACTGCAGATATGCTGCCGGCATCAGATCGACCTGACCGGAAAGCATCGCCGCGATCTTGTCGGAGTTGGATCCAACGTCAACAAGGTCAAGATCGATTCCCGCTGCCTTTTCGAACTCCTGCAGCTCATAATAGGTATAGGCACCGACCTCGGTGCAGGCCTTAAGCTGTCCCGGAGCCGCCTTAGCAGCCTCAATGAATGCATCCAGATCAGCATACTTCTCCGGATTAACCCAAAGCTGCTGTGCCGGGTTCTTTGCAAAGGTTGGTCCAAGCTTGAATGCGGTATAGTTATAGTCCGTAATACCTGCGATATTTGCTACGTTTACAAGCGTGTGTCCATACAGGAAGGTGCATCCGTCCGGTGCAGATTCAAGCACCTGGTTTGCAGCAACGGAACCTGCCGCACCGTTTGCATTTACAACGATGAAATCATGTCCGGAAATTCTCTTTGCATACTCAGCAAAAATTCTTGCCGTCAGGTCGGTGTCTCCGCCTGCGCCTGCCGGTACGACGATCGAAACCGTTGTTTCCGGCTCCCAGGCACCCGCCTCTGCCTCTGCTGCTGCCCCGTTATCGGACGCTGCTGCCGTCGTTGTTGACTCTGCGGATTCGCCGCAGGCAGTAACTGCCAGTGCACATGCTGCGATTGCAGCTGCTAAAACTTTTTTCTTCATAATCATTCTCTCCTTTTTCTGCCGTTTCGGCAGTATTTTTACTGGTTCAAGCCTGCGCGCTTTGCACGATAAGCCTTGTATTCTTTAATTACAGTCCATACAACAACCGCGATCGCGATAAAGAAGAACACATCAAAGATCGGTCTCTGGAAGAATGCGCCAAAGGACTTATACTGCATGATACCTCTTCTGAGATAGGTCTCCAGCATCTCGCCGATCAGGAAGCAAAGTACAAACGGTGTGGTCGGAAGGCTGAACTTGTGATACAGATAGCCTACAACACCAAAGAGCAGAATAGACTGCACATCGAAAATTCTGTTGTTGGTTGCATAAGCGCCTACGCAGCACAGCACAAGGATCAGCGGAAGCAGGATGTGCTTCGGCACCTTAAGTACCTGTACAAAGCCCTTGATGCAGGTCCACTCCACGATCAGCATGATAAGCGCGCTGACCATGCAGGCTGCGAAGATTCCGTAAACGACGTCGCCATTCTTTACAAAGAGCAGCGGGCCCGCGGAAAGTCCGTGGATCAGGAAGCCGCCGAGGAGCATTGCCGTAACGCCGTCTCCCGGGATACCAAGAACCAGAAGCGGGATCATCGCGCCGCCGATGGTCGCATTGTTTGCGGACTCAGTCGCTACTACACCATCCGGGCAGCCCTTACCAAACTCCTCCGGATGCTTGGACATGTTCTTTGCCGTAACGTATGCGAGCATGCCCGAGGTGGAGCCGCCGATACCCGGAAGGATACCGATTCCGGTTCCGATCAGAGCAGATCTCAGGAAGTTCGGAAGGTGATATACAAACTCCTGCATGCTGAAGCCGAAGCCTTTTACCTTCTTAACGGTCATTACCTGCATCTTTCCGCTTCCCATCCGCTCAGCAGTGATGAGAATATCCGAGATCGCGAAGATACCGATCAGGGTCGGAAGCGTATCAAAGCCCGCCATCATGGTCGTGCTTCCAAAGGTAAATCTTGCGGTACCGTCGATCGGCGCCATACCCGGAAGCGTGAAGATCAGACCGAGCATACCTGCCAGAAGGCCGCGAAGCATGTTTCCGGAAGCGAGGATCGCTACCATCGTAAGAGCGAAGAAGCAGATACCGAAGTTCTCCGCCGGTGTGAACTTCAGCGCGATGTCTGCAAGAGACGGTGCGCAGAAGGTCAGAATAATGAATGAGAACACAGAACCGAGGAAGGAAAATACGATACCGAGGCCAAGCGCCTTCATCGCCTCTCCTCTCTGTGCCATCGGATGTCCGTCAAAGGTCGTCGCGATCGACGATGCGGTACCCGGCATGTTCAGGAGGATCGCGGAGATCAGGCCTCCGGAGATACCGCCGATGTACACGGCAACAAGCGTATTAAGTCCCAGCGATGCGCCAAGCTTGAACGTCAGCGGCAGCATAAGCGCAACTGCCATGGATGCGGACAGTCCCGGAATGGAACCGAAGACGATACCGATCGCAACACCGGCGATCATCAAGCCCAGAGATGTAGGATTCATAATGCCTACAAAGGCATTGCCCAACATTGATAATGAATTCATCTTTATTATTCCTCCTTACAGCTTGATCGAGAATATTCCTTCCGGAAGCACGATCTTGAAACCGTAGCGGAAAAGAATAAATACTACCAAAGTGAAGATCACGTCGATAATGATGAGTTTGATCAGTTCCTTCTTCGTGCGTTTCTCATCCGGTGCAAGCACCATCATCTGAAGCGGAAGGTAAACCAGCGTTGATATGATAAATCCAACCGGCTTTAACACAAATACATAGATCAGTACCAGAAGCGCGCTCATCAGCACACGCTTGTAATCACAGGCTTCAATGGATGCCGGATCAATCCCTGCCGTATTCATTTTGAAGTTTTTAACGCTCAGAAACAGCAGGATCGCTGCAAGAATAAAGGTAACACCGCCGATCACCAGAGGCATAAAATCCGGTCCGATATCCATGACCTTCGATTTCGGCAGCATTTTTGCCGCAATGATGAGAGCCGTGGATAAAATCAGGAAAAATATGCTGACTACGATATCTCCATACTTCTTAAAAAACATTTTTCATTCCTCTTTCATCTTATTTGAGTTAAATAAGCCCCGCCGTCTTCATCGCGCATCTGATATCCTCGAGCGCTTTTCCTTCCGGCGTCGGAAGATTTGGCTTGTACGGTGCCCCCACATCAAGACCGCGCATGTTAGCCATATCCTTGGCGGCTACCGGGAAGCTCGTCTTATCCATGGAAAGGCGTACCGGATTGAGCTTGAACTGTGCTTCCAGCGCTCCGTTAAGATCACCCGCCACATACTTTTTGTAAATGTCGGTGATCATCTCCGGCATGAAGTTTCCTGCCGTACATACACCGCCGACCGCGCCATGGCACAGGCTTGCATAAAGCAGCGTGTCCTTGCCTCCGAATACGAGGAAGTTCACATCTCTCGTCCGTCTGATAAACTCACTCGTAAGCGTAATATCTCCCGAGGTATCCTTCATGCCGACGATGTTCGGAACCTCATGTGCCAGACGCTCTACAAGTCCTGCCGTCATCGTATATCCCACTCTGCCGGGATTGTTGTAGAGAAGCATCGGTGTTTCCGGGATGCTGTCCGCGATGGTCTTAAAGTGCAGATACAGCTCGTCTTCCGTCGGCTTCAGGAACATCGGCTGCAGAACGGAAATACCGTAAGCGCCATTCTCTGCAGCCATCTTTGCAAGGCGGCAGCACTTCTTTGTGTTGATCGCGCCTATTCCGAAATAAACCGGAACCCTGCCGTTTGCCTGATCGACCATGATCTTGAGACCGCGAAGCATCTCCTCCTCCTCGATCTCATAAAATTCACCGTTGGAGCCAAAAGCAAGAATGCCGTTAAGCCCTCCTTCGATTACAAAATCGACCTGTCTGCGAAGCCGTGCTTCATCGATATGTTCCTCGTCATCGATCGGGGTGAGGATCGGAACGATTACTCCCCTGATTAAGTCTGTGTTCATAACTCTCTCCCACTTATGATTGTTAAGTCCTTAACTATGCACCTAGTATACAAGTTCAAAAAACCCTTTTCTATCGACGATTTTACCAAGATAAAGCGGTTTTTCTATACATGTTTTCCATTAATGCATGATTTATTTCAATTAGGTTTCAAAGTTTCAAATTTACTTGCAATTCTTCGATTCTTATTTCATTTTTTGCAAATTGTGTGCAATATGAAACACTTTTTTCGTTTAGCGAACCAGGCACGGACGCTTTGCGTCGAACTTCCAGCCCGGAATCAGGTACTGCATCACAACGGAATCGTCTCTTCCGCCAAGGCAGTTTTCAAGATACAGCGCATTTGCCTTCTTCACCTGCTCCATATCGATCTCAATACCAAGACCCGGCTTTTCCGGAACCGCCACGCAGCCGTCTTTGATCTGAAGCGGCTCTTTCGTCAGGCGGTCAATTCCCTCCTGCCAGATCCAGTGCGTATCAAGCGCATTATACTCGCCCGGCACTGCCGCTCCGACATGTGTGAACATTGCAAGAGAAATGTCAAAGTGGTTATTGGAATGGCTGCCCCAGGTATAGCCGAACTCATGGCACATCTGCGCAACGCGGACAGAGCCGTTCATCGTCCAGAAATGCGGATCCGCAAGAATGATATCTACTGACTGGGATTCAAGAGAATGTCCAACCTCTCTCCAGTCGGTCGCGATCATGTTGGTTGCAGTCGGGAAGCCTGTACGGCGTCTGAACTCGCTCATGATCTCGCGTCCGGAATATACGCCCTCGGCACCGCACGGATCCTCGCAATAGGTAAGAATACCCTTCATACCCTTTACGTACTCTACTGCCTGGGAAAGGAGCCAGCCACCATTCGGATCAAGGTCAATGCGCGCATCCGGGAATGCCTTCTTCAGCTCGCGGATGACATCCATCTCCTCATTGCCCGGAAGCACGCCGCCCTTTAACTTGAAGTCCTGGAAACCATACTTCTCGTGTGTTGCCTTTGCAAACGCAACGATCTTGTCTGCCGTGAGTGCTTCTCTGTGGCGCAGTCTGTACCAGTCGCAGTCGGAATCATCTTCCGTAAGGTACGGCATATCCGTCTTATCGATATCGCCTACAAAGAACAGGTATCCGAGCATGCGTACCTTGTCGCGCTGCTGTCCGTCTCCAAGCAGGCGGCAGACAGGAAGACCAAGATGCTTTCCAAGCAGGTCCAGGCACGGTGCTTCGATCGCGGTCAGCACATGTACGCCGGTGCGAAGATCAAAGGTCTGGTTTCCGCGTACATCCTCCTCGCCCTTGCTGTCCAGATAATTCTTAACCTTGAGCAGCGTGTTCTTGTAATCGCCCACTTCCGTGCCTACAACAAGCGGAACACACTCCTCAAGCGCTGCGGTGATCTTCTTTCCGCCCGGAACCTCGCCGACACCGGTATCTCCGTTATCCGCATGCAGAATTACGATGTTTCTCGTAAAATAAGGCGCATGCGCTCCGCTTAAGTTAAGCTCCATGCAGTCATGACCCGCTACCGGCCATACTTCCATTGCTGTGATCTTCGGTGACTTGCTCATAATTACCTCCGTAATGATAAATATATGATATTTGTTTTTTCTTTTTCTTCAATAAAATGTGTCTTTCATGTGCCGCGCTTACAGAAGCATTCCCCAGACCGGGATCGACAGCATGGAAACCAGCGTCGATACGATCACGCACTTTGTTGCAAAACGGTAGTCGCAGCCATACTGCGAAGCAAGGATCGCCGCTGTACTGCCTGCCGGCATGCCCGTCAGCAGCACGCTGACCGCCGTAAGGAAACCGCTGATGTGAAGCGCGCTGCATACCGCCCATACGATCAAAGGAAGGAGGACCAGCCTGATACCGGTTATCCTGATTGCTCCCGCATCCCAGAATTCTTTCGGTGAAAGCTCCGACACGATCATGCCGATCAAAAGCATCGTAAGCGCTGTCATGCATCCGCCTGCGGTTGACAGAAGCTTCGAAAGCGCTGTCAGGACAAGCTCCGCAGGATACCGAAGCAACACCGGCGCTTCTGCAAGAAATACCTGGTAGCTCTCCCCAAAAAATGTCCGTGCTGTCATCAGTACAATGCCGATGTACACGGCGACAATGCAGGGATGAAATACGATCTTCCGGGCAGTTTCCCTAAAATCCGTCTCGCCGGTAAAGCACGAAAGTCCTGCCGACCACATCATGATGCGCATCGGGATGATGAATACGGACGCATACATCATACCCTCAGAACCATAAATACCCTGTATGATCGGGAGCCCGAGAAATCCCGAATTCGATACGATCGTACAGTACTGCATGACCCGCCGCCTTCCGTTTTCTTCCCTGCGGTAAAAAACATGGCTTAACACAAAACAGACAAGCTGTACTCCCAGAGAGATCAGGAGGATCAGTCCGAAATTTTTAAGGATCGTTACATCAAAGCTTACGTTAAATGACTGTATGATATTGCAGGGGAGAAAAAATGTGAACAAAAGCTCCGTCAGGATACCTTTTGCCTCCGCCTTCAGAATACCTCTTTTTTTCAGTATTACACCAACTGCAACCAGCAGAAACATCATCAGCTGCAGCGACCACAATCCCAGCGCGTCCATTTTTGCCTCTTTTTTTTACGCAAAAGGGGACCGGATGCCTGAACCGGTATCCGGCCCCCTCTGCAACGACTATATTTTAGTAAGGAGGGTATATACTCCGCCCGTCCGGGCGGGGAATTAACAAAATGATTTATTTGCCCGGCTCAACGGTAACATTGCCAATCTTCTCATAGAACTTCACAATGCTGGAATGATCTTCCTTCTCATATCCATCCGCCTTAAGCGCCTGCATGATTTCCATAAGCTGGCCGGTAAGCGGTACCGGAGAGCTGATTGCGTGAGCTGCGTTCAGCGCGTTATTCAGATCCTTGATGTGCAGCTCGATACGGAAGCCCGGCTTGAAGTTGCGGTCAAGCATCATCGGTGCCTTTGCATCCATAACGGTAGATCCTGCAAGGCCGCCGCGGATTGCGCGGTATACAAGCTCCGGATCCGTTCCTGCCTTCTTTGCGAATGCAAGCGCCTCAGAAACTGCTGCGATATTAACTGCAACAACGATCTGGTTTGCAAGCTTTGCAACGTTGCCCGATCCAAGATCTCCTACATATACAACAGAGCCTGCCATTACCATGAGCATGTCATAGTACTTGTCAAACAGCTCCTTCTTGCCGCCTACCATAACGGAAAGGGTTCCGTCGATCGCCTTCGGCTCGCCGCCGGATACCGGTGCGTCGAGCATCTCGATGCCGTACTGCTCAAGCTCCTTGCCGATCGCCTTGCTCTCCACCGGATCGATCGAACTCATGTCGATCAGTACGGTGCCCGGCTTCGCGCCGTCCTTTACGCCGTTCTCTCCGAGAACTGCCGCTCTAACGTGCGGAGAATTCGGAACCATTGTAATAACAACCTCTACCTGCTCTGCAACTTCCTTTGCGCTCTCTGCCTTCTTTGCGCCGCAGGTAACAAGATCTTCTACTGCTTCCTTGTTGAAATCAAATACTGTAAGCTCATGGCCTGCCTTTACCAGGTTCTTTGCCATGGGTCTGCCCATAATTCCAAGTCCGATAAATCCAATTTTCATATCGTATATGCTCCTCTCATGCAATGTTGTTAATGTTTCGTATGATGGGATTATATTGGAAAAAAATCCCTCTCACAATCGGCGCAATTACTAAATTATCTATATTTTTTTATACAAAAAAGACAAGATTTCAAATAGTTGAAATCTTGTCTTTCATTGTTTCACTTTTTGAATGATTTTCTCCCTGTTTTCAGATTTTTTTGAAATCTATGCCATAGCGTTTCATACGTCTCCACAAGGTTGCCTTGCTGATTCCGAGGGTCTCGGCTGTTTTTTCCCTGCTTCCTCCAAAGCTCCGGAGCAGTTTTACGATCTCGGCCGCCTCGCCGGACCACTCAACGCCGTGCGCCACGATCTCCGCCGGTGTATGCTCTGTTTCCTCCGGATAAAGCTCCGCCAGAAGATTTCTTGCCACGATCTCATCGATCGACCGCTTGCCCGCCGTCAGCACAAGACGGTCACAGTAATGCTCGATCTGGAACAGATTGCCGTACCACGGATAATTCATCAGCACCTTTTTTGCCCCGGCGGTCAGGATATGAAATCTTCCATAACGCTCACAGCACTCCTGCAGCGTATCTTCCAGTTTTCTTGAAAGATCTTCCCTGCGTCTTCTGAGCGGCGGAACCACAAGCTCCAGACCGGACAGCAGGTAAAACAGCTCCGGACTGATCTTCCCGCTCTCCTTCAGCTTTGAAAGCGGCGTGCGGACCGTCACCATGATGCGCACATCCACGCGGCGCAGCTTTGACACATCGCTTCCCCGGTGCAGATGAAACTGAAGCAGCTGATAAAGCCGGTACTGATTGTCCTCGGTCAGCTCCTCCGCGTTGTGAATCAGAAGTGTTCCGCCCTGTACCTGTGATACCGCTCCCTTATCTCCAAAGATCATCTCCCGCTGCTCTGCCCCGCTCTGCCCTTCGCATGGAACATCAAGAAACGGTCCGTTCGCACGCTCGCTGATATTGTGCATACTCTCTGCCAGCATGCGTTTCTCCGTTCCGGGCTCGCCTCTCAGTACGACCGGTTTATCCGACAGCGCATACAGCCTTGCATAGCGCACGCATTCCTGCATCGGCTCCGATTCCTGTAAAATATCCTTGAAATGCGAGATCGCCGGAAGCCCGCGGATCGCCTGTCCGCCCGCTCCCGGGGTCTGCGGCTTTTTTTCCTCTGCCGTACCGCGGACACGCCTGATCTTCTGGCAGGTAAGAATCGCACCCTCGATCCGCTCTCCATCACGGATCGGCGCCATGACCGCAAAGACCGGATGCTTTACATTGTCGAGGGTCACGGAATAATCCTTTCCATCCTGCAGCACCCTGTGCAGCGCCGCTTCTCCGATCGTCGGCACGATCTCCCGGATGTTATGTTCAAGCAGCTCGTCCGGAGTCCGGCCCACCAGATCCTCCATCTGCGGATTGGCCGCCGTGATAATTCCGTTTTCATTGAGACGCATAACGCCGTTAAAAGAATAGTCCAGCAGCGTCTCCATCTGCGCCGCCGATTTCCGCTCTGCCTTTCTGGCAAACTGCACGCTTTCCGCCATCAGAAAAGCCTGCCGAAGAGAATCCTCCGTCGTAGAGAGAAACAGGGAGGGTACACCGTTTTCTGTCGCGGCGGAAACGACCGTGTCACCGCCGATAATAAGATCGGCCCCGTCAAGCACCGCATGCCGCGTCTCCTCCGAAAGTGATCCGCGCTCCCTGATATAATAGGTCCGGAGTTCAATATCATACAGCTCGTCAAAGTACGACATATCGCAGAACATGTTATACAATCCGATGACGGCAATGACCGGATTGGGCTTTTTTATGATCTGCTTTGCCCGCTTTATGAGAAGCGCCATCTCCTGCGCCGTCATGATCAGTTCCACCACCGGAACGTCCGTATACTGTTTAATCAGATAGGCCTGAAGTCCTCGCGCAATAATAACGGAGGCGCCCTCCGAGATCGCGCGGCGCGCCTCGGCGACTGCGTTATCTGTTGCAATCACTTTCATTTCCTGAATCTGGTACTTCTTTTCCTGCAGAATATTGTGTGCCTGATACAGCATTTCCGCTCTCGGCACAAAAAGCACGATGTTTTCCAAGGCCGCCTCTCCCTTCCTCTGTGTGTCTGTTCTGCGCTTCCTTTCTTTTTACTATAACAAAAGTCCCGCAAACACACAATATGCCCGGCAGACCTTATCTTCCGGTCCGCCGGGCATTTATCATCTTTTATTTAAGATCAGAAACCATACAGCCGGTCACGATCAGGTCGCATTATATTCATCCGTATAGCTCAGCGTCCCAAAATCCTGCCCGCCGTCCTTTACGGACAGGCTGTCCATACCGAGATTTTCCGTAAACGTATTGACGATGCAGGCAAGCAGAACCTCATCCGAGATATCAGGAGCCGCTGCCGTAAGCTTATTCAGAGAAAGAGAAGCCGTACTTCCCGCCTGTGAAAATGCCGTCACCTCCGTTCCGCTGCCAAGCACGCCCTCGGCCACGAGACCTGCGATCAGTCCGTCGGCATCCATTGCGCTGACATCGGAAAGGCTCTGCACGATACCGTCCGCAGTCGGAACATACAGGCACGCGATCTCCGACGTACTGCTCTCCTCAGCAACACCCCTTTTATCCTCCGGATAATAGGAGTCGTCCACCGCTGTCGTCTCCATCACGCCGGGACCGCCGTCCACTCCGGTCGGCGCGTCTGCGGGAATCGTATATTCTACCGTCGGCTTATCCTTAAGGCTCATCGCATCCTGAGTCTGCGTCTCGGTTACGCCCTCCGGTCTCTGCTGGTTTTCCCCCGAGGTAATATCGGACGGAGTGCATGCCGAAAGTGCAAGGGCGGCGATCACTGCCGCTGCAAACGATATGGTTTTCTTCAAAATCATTCCTCCTGAAAATACCGTCCCGGCGCGAAGATCCAATCTTCTCCGATCCTGCCGGTCAGGCCTTATAGCTCATGAAAAAATCCGTCAGCTTTGAAAGGGAACGCACGAGCACGGAAAGCTCCTCCGGCGTCTGGTCCCGGATGATCGCATCGATCATCTTTTTATGGAACTGGGCATGCTCTTCAAAAGCTGCCACGCCGCGGTCCGTCAGGGAAATATTGACCACTCTGCGATCCGATGTGCTGTGCCTGCGCTCAACATATCCTTTGTTGTGCAGGCCGTTCATTGCCGATGTCAGCGATCCCAGCGTTACGGAAAGCTCTCTTGCGATCTGGGACATGTTCTTTTTGGCCTCCGGTCCGATCGCCTCGATCACATGCCAGTCATTCATGCTCAGATCACTGAATTCCGAAGCTGCCATCGCCTTTTCTTCCAGAGACAGAATATCCCGGAACAAATGAACCAATACATTGTTGATACGCTCAAAGCTGTCCATAACTGCCTTTCCAAGCTTCTTACTGATTATATCAGAAAAAAAGATTTTATCTATAACAATTGATTAATTTATACTTACGGTTTCTTAAATGCCCCGGTAGCGCAGATTGCGCTCCGTCCGGATCTCTTCCGCAGAAAGCGCCGCCTCCCGGACAAGAAATCCCGCCATATCCCGCTTAAGATCCCTGCAAAGCGCATCCAGCGACTTCATCGAGACGCAGGGCTCCTCCTCCGGAATAATGCGGTCGATCACCTTAAGGGAGAGCAGATCCTCCGCGGTCAGCTTCATAAGCTCTGCTGCTTCCTTTGCCTTTTTCGCATCCTTATAGAGAATGCTCGCAAAGCCCTCCGGAGATAAGATGCTGTAAACCGCATTTTCCATCATCCAGACCTCGTTTGCGACCGCAAGCGCAAGCGCTCCGCCGCTTCCGCCCTCCGAGATCACCAGAGAAAGCACCGGTACCTTTACGCCTGACAGCTCATAGAGACAGCGTGCGATTGCTTCGCCCTGTCCGCGCTCCTCGGATTCGATGCCCGGATAAGCGCCGGGCGTATCTACAAAACAGATGATCGACCGTCCGAAATCGTCAGCCTCCCGCATAAGCCGGAGCGCCTTCCTATAGCCTTCCGGAGACGGCATGCCGAAATTTCTCTGCAGATTTTCCCGCATGCTGCGTCCCTTCTGCTCCGCGATCACCGTCACCGGCATGCCGAAAAGCTCCGCAAGCCCGCCGACGATCGCGCCGTCGTCTCCATAGCAGCGGTCACCGTGCAGCTCTGTAAACGAATCAAAAATACGCTCAATATAATCCAGTGCCTTGGGACGTTTTGCATCCCTCGAAAGCTGCACCCTCTCCCAGGCGGAAAGCATTTTTTCCGCGCCTTTCTTCTGCACCTCGGCCTGCCCGCTTTCCGCAAATGACTTAAGCGCCTTCGTTCCGTCCGTAAGCACCGTTTTGTCGTGCATCCGGATCAGCCTTGCGAGAAGCTCCTTCTGCTCCTCCCTGCCTGCGATCGCATCGACAAAGCCGTGCTCCAGCAGAAACTCCGAGGTCTGAAAGCCCTCAGGAAGCTTCTGTCCGATCGTCTGCTCGATCACGCGCGGTCCGGCAAATCCGATCAGCGCCTTTGGCTCTGCCAGAATGACATCTCCAAGCATCGCAAAGCTCGCTGTTACGCCGCCCGTCGTCGGATTCGTAAGGACGCTCACATAGAGGAGTCCCGCCTCATGATGCGCTCTGAGCGCCGCCGACGTTTTCGCCATCTGCATAAGGCTTACGATGCCCTCCTGCATCCGGGCGCCGCCCGAACAGCAGTAGATAATGACCGGAAGCTTTTCCTTCGTCGCAAGCTCCACCGCCTCCGTGATCTTTTCTCCAACATTGTGTCCCATGGAGCTCATGATAAAGCGGCCGTCACAGACACAAAGCACTGCCCTTTCCCCTGCGATGCTGCAGACGCCGCTCACGACCGCCTCATCAAGCCCGAATTTTTCCTGGGAAGCGCGTACCTTTGCTTCATAATTTGGAAAATTCAGCGGATTAACAAACGGCTGGACCGCATTCAGTTCTTTGAAGCTTCCTTCATCCGCCAGTAGCTCGATTCTCCGGCGCGCATGGACGCGGAAATATCCGCCGCAGCGCGGGCAGCGATACAGATTGTTCCGCACATCCGCATTCAGGATCGCCTTTTTACAATAGTTGCACTTGCGGTATACATTGTCCGGGACCTCCGGCACAAAAGCCGGCTGAGCATTTATCTTTGCGGCGTCCGTATCCCGGCTCTGCGCGTTGTCCGCGCTTCCTTCATTCACACCCGTTTTGATCCGGCTGAAATCAGGGCGTCTTACCGCCCTCTGCTCCTGTTTTTTTCTGATGAAATCCTTTAGCATGAATTCTCCGCCTGTCCCCTGTTATTTTTTCACGTACTCCGGGAAATAGCTCTCTATGAAATCCGTCGTGATCTTCCCTGTTTCAAATGCCTTATGACTGACAAGATCATATTCAAAGTCTATATTCGTATCAATGCCCTCGATCACAAGCTCGCCGAGCGCCGAACGCATCTTCGCGATCGCCTCCTGGCGGTCTTTTCCGTATACGCAGAGCTTCAGAAGCAGCGAATCATAGTTTGCCGGCACCTGATAATCCGTGTAAATATGGCCGTCCACACGCACGCCGTTTCCGCCCGGCATGTGAATGTCCGTAATGCGTCCCGGAGACGGCATGAAGTTTTTCTCCGGATTTTCCGCATTGATACGGCACTCGATCGCGTGTCCGCGGATCACGACGTCCTTCTGTGTAAACGCAAGCTTTTCTCCCGCGGCGATGCGGATCTGCTCCTTGATCAGGTCGATTCCCGTCACGAGCTCCGTGATCGGATGCTCCACCTGAATGCGCGTGTTCATTTCCATGAAATAGAACTTTCTGCCATTGTCGAGCAGAAACTCGATCGTACCCGCATTCTCATAGCCAACGGCCTTCGCTGCCTTTACCGCCATCTTTCCCATACGGGTGCGCAGCGCCGGACTGATCGCCTCACAGGGCGATTCCTCAAGGACCTTCTGGTGGCGTCTCTGAATGGAGCAGTCTCTTTCCCCAAGGTGCACGATATTCCCGAAGGAATCCGCCAGAATCTGAAATTCGATATGACGCGGATTCTGGATATATTTTTCAATATACATGCTGTCATCGGAAAATCCCTTGATCGACTCAAGCTGCGCCGCATTGAACAGCGCCTCAAATCCATCCGCGCTTTCAGCAACACGCATACCTCTTCCGCCGCCGCCCGAAGAAGCCTTGATCATGACCGGAAATCCGATCCGCTTTGCCGCCTTCAGTGCAGTCTTTGCGTCAAATACCGGCTCATGCGTTCCAGGAATGACCGGCACGCCTGCCCGCTTCATGGTATTTCTTGCTTCGGATTTGTTGCCCGCTTTCTCAATGATCTCTGCTGACGGTCCGATGAATTTAATGCCGCAGGTCTCGCAGAGACCTGCGAATTTCGCATTCTCCGAAAGGAATCCAAATCCCGGATGGATGGCCTCCGCTCCGATCGCCACTGCCGCCGAAAGGATCGCCTCCATATTCAGATAGCTCTCCGTAGCCGGTGCCGGGCCGATACAGATCGCCTCATCCGCCAGCATTACATGCAGCGCCTCCCTGTCCGCTTCCGAATAAACAGCCACCGACCGGATGCCCATTTCCCGGAGCGCTCTTATGACGCGAACCGCGATCTCTCCGCGATTGGCCACCAACACCTTATGAAACATTTCCCTGTCCTCCTTCAGATAAGCCGCATGTCCCTGTGTCCATGCGGCCGTTTGCTCTGTTTTTAACCGCACATGAACGTAAGCTCAGCCTGTACGGCTACTTTATCGCCGACGTATGCGACGGCTTTTCCGACGCCGACCGGTCCTTTTCTCTTAATGATCTCGCATTCCAGACGAAGCCGGTCTCCCGGTACGACCTTCTGACGGAAACGCGCCGAGTTGATCGCGCCGAAATATGCGATCTTTCCCTTCATGCTCTCCTCTGAAAGGATCGCAACCGCGCCCGTCTGTGCAAGCGCCTCGATGATCAGCACGCCGGGCATGACCGGTTCCGTTGGAAAATGTCCCGCAAACCACGGCTCGTTAAAGGTTACGCACTTGTAACCCACCGCCTTCTGCCCCGGGATAAGCTCCTCCACACAGTCTACCAGCAGAAACGGATGTCTGTGCGGCAGAATCGCCTCAATTTCCTTTACTCCAAGCATGTATTTCCTCCCCGTTTATTCAATGCAGAACAGCGGCTGTCCGTATTCAACGACTTCCTCGTTGTTGACAAGCACGGATTTTACCACGCCGTCATAGTCTGATTCGATCTCATTCATCAGCTTCATCGCCTCGATAATGCCGAGTATCTGACCCTTCTTTACGGTGTCTCCCACCTTTACGAACGGTTCCTTATCCGGAGCGTCTGCCGCATAAAAGGTTCCCACAAGCGGGGATGTCACAAGCTTTCCATCCCCGGCAGCGGATTTTTCATCTGCCGGCTGCGCCGGACCTGCACTTCTGTTATCCGCAGGAAGCTCTGCCGAAGCTTTTGCGCATGCAGTCACAGCTGCCTTTGCCCCCTGCGTATCCTTTGCCTCCGCAGGTGCATCCTGCACGGCGCCGCGGCGGAAGGAAAGATGCAGATCGCCTTCGTTATATTCAAAGCTGGAGATATCGTTCTCCTCCATCGCTTTCATCAACTCTTTGATTTCTTCAAGCTTCATTTTTATATCTCCTTATGCCTCATATCTTCCGATCACAATACTTGCGTTATGACCGCCAAATCCCAGGGAATTGCTGATCGCCGCATTCACCGGCATGCTGAAGCTGCTGCCTTTGCAGTAATCCAGATCAAGCGCCTCCTCCGACTCTTCAAGTCCCATAGTCTGATGTACAAAAGAATCCTCAATGGACTTGACGCAGACGATCGCTTCCACGCCGCCTGCCGCGCCAAGCAGATGTCCTGTCATCGACTTCGTGGAATTGATTTTTACCCTGTATGCGTGATCGCCGAGCGCGAGCTTGATCGCCTTCGTCTCAAACAGATCATTGTGATGTGTGCTCGTGCCGTGCGCATTGACATAATCAATATCTTCCGCCTTAAGGCCGGCATCCAGAATCGCAAATTCCATCGCCTTTGCAGCGCCTTCTCCGTCTTCTGCCGGGGAAGTGATATGATAAGCATCGCAGGTTGCGCCGTATCCCAGAAGCTCCGCATAAATATGCGCGCCTCTCTTAAGCGCATGGGTAAGCTCTTCCAGAACCAGCACACCCGAGCCCTCACCCATAACAAAACCGTCTCTGTTTTTATCAAACGGACGGGAAGCAGTCTTTGGATCCGGATTCTCGGAAAGTGCCGTCAGGGAAGTAAAGCCTGCGATGGAAAGCGGTGTGACCGCTGCCTCCGCGCCTCCTGCAAGCATCACATCCGCCTCTCCGTAAAGAATGCTGCGGAACGCCTCGCCGATACAGTGCGTTCCGGTCGCGCATGCCGTTACGACATTCAGGTTCTTTCCCTTTAACCCGAACTGGATCGCAACATTACCTGCCGCCATATTGGAGATCATCCGCGGTACAAGAAGCGGATCCACACGGGACGGCCCCTTTTCCAGAAGACGCTGTGTTCCGATTTCTGCCGTCTGAAGGGAACCGATTCCTGAACCGATGCAGACGCCGACACGGTAAGCATCTTCCTTTTCCAAATCGAGGCCGCTGTCCCTGAGCGCCTCTGCGGAAGCTGCTACCGCAAACTGTGAAAAGCGTTCCATTCTGCGCGCGCTTTTCGCATCCATATAGTTCTTCGCGTCGAAATCCTTTACCTCAGCCGCAAGCTTTACCTTAAAGTTTTCCGTATCGAAGGCCGTGATCGGTGCAACGCCTACCCTGCCTTCCTGAACGCCGTTCCAAAAATCCGCCACAGTATTTCCGAGAGGCGTGATCGCTCCCAGACCTGTAATGACAACTCTTTTTTTACCCGCTTCCTGTCTGTTCATTGTTCGTTTCCCTTAATCATTACTTTTTCATGCGAATCATTTTATACAACTGCCGCACATTTACATGGACATGCCGCCGTCGACCGCGATAACCTGACCCGTAATATAATTCGCTTCCTCCGAAGCCAGAAATGCCGCAAGCGCTGCCACATCCTCAGGCTTCCCGAAGCGCTTCATCGGAATCGCGTCCGTTACGCCTTCTTTCAGCTTCTCCCCGAGCACAGCCGTCATATCCGTATCAATAAATCCCGGTGCAATGGCATTTGCAGTGATATTTCTGCCCGCAAGCTCCCTTGCCACGGATTTTGTAAGGCCGATAAGACCTGCCTTTGAAGCCGCATAGTTCGCCTGACCGGCATTTCCCATAACGCCGGATACGGAGGAGATGCTGATGATCCTGCCGAACCGTTTCTTCATCATATATTTTGAGACAAATTTTGTACAGTTGAACGCCCCCTTCAGGTTAATGGAGAGCACCCTGTCAAAATCCTCCTCGCTCATGCGCATGAGCAGCGTATCCCGCGTGATGCCGGCATTGTTGACAAGCACATCGATGCTGCCAAGCCGCTCCGCAAGCTCCTTTATCATTGTCTCGCAGGCTGCATAATCGGATACGTCGCATCTGGAGGTCTCTCCCGCTCCGCCGGCTTCCTGTATTTCAGAAAGCGCAGCCTCCGCAGCCTCCTGTGAGCCGTTATAGTTGATGATCACATAATAGCCCGCTTCAGCAAGTCTTTTTGCGATCGCCCGTCCAATGCCTCTGCCCGCGCCTGTTACAAGCGCCGTCTTACCATTCTGCATATATCCCTCTGTTATCTCCTGTCCGGTCTTTTCCCACTTCAGGCGTTAAATGATTTCCTTAAGTTGCTCAAGATCCGCCGGTGTTTCTGTCGTATAAGTCTTTACGCCGCTCACATCCCTGCCGGTACGCTGTGCATACGGCTTCAGAATTTTCCGCATAAAGCCCGAAAGCGTCTTTCCCGGACCGATCTCCACAAATGTATCCACATCCTCTGAAAGCAGCTTCTCAACAGACTGCTGCCAGCGTACCGAAGAGGAGACCTGATCCCGGAGCAGCTCCCTGATCACTGCAGGATCCGTCACTGCCTCTGCCGTCACATTTGCGATATACGGATGCACCGGCGCAGAGATCTGTATTTTCTGAAGCTCCTCAAACAGCTCCTCCCCTGCCTGTTTCAAAAACGGAGAATGAAACGGTCCCGAGACATTCAGCGGAATGCATTTCTTCACGCCCGCTGCCGAAAGCGCTTCTGCCGCCTTGTCCACCGCGTCCTTCATACCCGTGATCACGATCTGTCCCGGACAGTTATAATTTGCAATGGAGGCACCGTCGATCGGACTGATGACCTCTTCGATCAGCGCCGCATCTGCACCCAGCACCGCCGTCATGGCACCGCCCGAAGGAACCGCATCCGCCATCAGGCGTCCGCGCACCGCCACGGTTTTCACCGCGTCCGCAAACGAAAGCACGCCCGCCTCACTGACCGCCGCGTACTCACCAAGAGACAGTCCCGCGGAGTAAGCCGGCGTAAGTCCGGTCTCCTGTTTGATCACCTCCGTCAGCGCAAGCTCCATGAGCACCATGGCAGGCTGTGTATAGCGCGTATCATCAAGTTTATCATTTTCTTCAAACATCAGCTTTGCAAGATCCAGAGAAAGAAGCTCTGAAGCCTCGCTGAAACGGGCGCGCACGCACTCGTATGCATCAAAAAATTCCTTTCCCATGCCAATGTGCTGCGCACCCTGGCCGGGATATATAAATGCGATCCTGGACATGTCTGCCGTCCCCTCCACTTCTGCGGTCCGTCTTATGCGGTCCGTAACATTTTTATGCAGTCTCTGAATGCCGGTATCAGGCGTTCCAGTTTTTGTGAAGCAGTGCCTCACACTCCGCATTCATACCGGTAACGATCTCTTTGCAGCTCTTTATATCATGAATCATTCCGGCGATCTGTCCTGCCATGACCGTACCGTGCTGCGTATCGCCCTCCTGTACGGCCTTTCTTAAGGTTCCGAGCGTCAGATGCTCCAGCTCCTCCATGGGCTTGCCTTCATTCTCAAGCTTCACGTATTCTCTCGTCATCTGGTTTCTTAAGCATCTTACCGGATGACCGTGGCTTCTGCCCGTTACCTCGGAATCGATATCCTTCGCCGCAACGATCCTGTCTTTATATGCTTCATGCACCTGCGCTTCCGTCGATGCAACAAAACGCGTGCCGACCTGTACGCCGTCCGCGCCAAGCATAAATGCCGCAGCCATGCCTCTGCCGTCCGCGATGCCGCCTGCCGCGATCACCGGGATATCCACTGCATCCGCGACCTGCGGAACCAGCGTCATCGTCGTTGCTTCTCCGATATGTCCGCCGGATTCAGTTCCCTCTGCTACGACCGCATCCGCGCCTGCCTTCTGCATCAGCTTCGCATGCGCCACAGATGCCACGACCGGAATGACTTTAATGCCTGCCGCCTTCCACGCTTCCATGTATTTAGCAGGATTGCCCGCGCCTGTCGTTACGACCTTCACGCCTTCCTCGATCACGACTCTGGCTACATCCGGTGCATACGGGCTCATCAGCATGACATTGACGCCAAACGGCTTATCTGTCAGCTCTCTGCATTTCCGGATCATATCCCGTACTGCCTCTCCCGGCGCATTTGCACCGCCGATCAGGCCGAGACCGCCGGCATTTGATACCGCTGCCGCCAGATGGTGCTCTGCGACCCAGGCCATGCCGCCCTGAATGATCGGATATTCAATTCCAAGAAGCTCTGTTATTCTCGTTTTCATTCCGTTCCCCGCTTTCTGCCGCGTTTTATATTATCCTGTCTGCCGGAGAATTCTGTCCCTTCCGGCGCGCTGTTTTAGTCCTCAGCGCCGTGTGCCTTCAGATAATCGATCACGTCTCCGACCGTGCTCATCTTCTCAAGCTCTTCCGTCGGAATCTCAATGCCGTACTCGTCCTCAAGTCCGGAAACCAGCTCGAAAAGGTCAAGGGAATCTGCACCCAGATCATCCTTAAAGCTTGCGCTCTCCGTTACCTCATCCTCAGATACTCCAAGCTGCTCCGCGATCATTGTCTTCATCTTCTCTAACATTGTTTTTTCTCCTGATTTTTATTATTTTTTTATGCGAACGCGCTGCCGCCTTACCAGCGAAGCACCGCTGCTCCATAGCTTAATCCAGCACCGAAACCGGACAGACACAGAACGTCCCCGCGCCGGAGCTTACCTTCCCGGTTGAGCTCATCAAGCAAAATCGGCATGCTTCCCGCCGTCGTGTTGCCGCAGCGCTCAATATTGTGCGGAAACTTTTCGATCGGCCGCTTCAGACGCTTTGCCACCGCTTCTATGATACGGTAGTTTGCCTGATGCAGGACAAACAGGGAAATATCCTCCGCATCTGTCCCGGCAAGCCTCAGCACCTCACCGATCACCTCCGGCACCTTGCGGACTGCAAATTCGAAAACCTTCCGCCCGTCCATATGCTCGCTCTCCGGCTCATTTTCATTGAAATACATTGCCTTGCAATACAGTGCTGCCTCGCCGCCTCCGTCAGAATGAAGCGCAAAGCGCGGGCGGAACGCATCTGCCGCTTTTTCATCTGCTGATTTTTCTTCTGCAGTATTCCCTCCGGTGCAGGCTGCGATAAAACGCTCATCTGCACTCAGGATCACTGCTCCCGCTCCATCCCCGAACAGCACCGCCGTATTGCGGTCGTCCCAGTTGAGCATGCGTGACATCACGTCTCCGCCGACTACAAGCGCCGTCCGGCAGCGTCCGCTCTCGATATATGCTGAAGCAGTATCAAGCGCTGCCAGAAACCCGGAGCAGGCAAGGCTCAGATCAAAGGCTGCGACCTGCGGCAGAGAAAGCGCGTCCTGCAGGCGGCATGCCATGGCCGGAAAGGCCATATCCGGCGTACAGGTTGCGACAAGCACAAGCCCGATCTCTTCCCGGGAAAAAGCACCGTCCGCTTCCGCCATGGCGATCGCGGCTTCCGCTGCCCGTACGGAGAGCTTCAGAAGTTTTTCCTTCCCGTCGTCCTCCGATATGCGCCGTTCCCGGATACCTGTACGGGTTCTGATCCACTCGTCGCTCGTATCCATCTTCCGGCTTAAGTCATCATTTGTCACGATCCGCTCCGGCAGAGCCGAACCGGTAGCAATTATCCTCGGCGTCATATATATTACCTTTGGTTTCAAATAGTTTGAATTTCAAAATATTGGAAATTCAGAGTTTATTATATTCGTTATTTATGGAAAGTCAATGAATTTCTGAAAATCTTAAATGTTAGGAATGGCTACCCCCTTTATTCCGTACAGTGATATACCGACTCGTCCTTTCTGCTCCCTGTACAGAAACCGCAGAAAATCGCCGCGGCATACAAAAAAATATGCACACGGCGATTTGATCCGCCTGTCGGGAACGATCTGTTTTTAAGACCTTTTTCTTATGATTTTGTTGGATCCTCCATAACAGTCCCCGCAGCCTCTGCTTCCGCGGCTGTCGTTTCCCTGTCCCTGGGAAGCGTCACGTTCAGCAGGATCGCGGCGATCGTGGCGATCACGACAGGACTTTTCCCAAACACGGTCATGACCCATGCGGGAAAATCCGCAAGAGCGGCTGAAGCCTGTGTGATTCCCATCCCAAGCGCAGTGGCAAGGCCAACGATCGATGTGTTGCGCGCGGTCATTTTTTCACTCATGACAAGCTTCATGCCGGTCATGGCAATGGAAGCAAAGACAGAGACCGTCGCGCCTCCAAGCACACAATAGGGAATCGTGGTCAGAAGCGCGGAAAATTTCGGAAACAGACCGGCGATCAGTATGATCATGCCCGCCAGTCCCAGCGTCGCCCGGTTGACGACCCTGGTCGTCGTGACGATGCCGACATTCTGGCTGTAGGTCGCCGTCGGAAGGCAGCCAAGACACGCGCCGATCACATTGGTGACGCCATATCCGACAATTCCGCTTTTCAGCTCCTGGTTGGTGGGCTGGCGGTCCAGTCCGCCGGTCGTCGTTGCGGAGAAATCCCCGATCGCCTGAACAGCATTGATCGCAAATAGCAGGCCAAGCGCAACGCAGGCTGCCGGATCAAAGGTCAGCCCGAAATGAAAGAGCTGAGGAACCGTGACCACCGCGGCCTCTCCCACTGCATCAAAGCTTATCATCCCGAAACACATGGCGATAACATATCCGCAGACCATACCGATCAGGATGGAAGCCAGCTTGACAAAGCCCTTTGCAAAATGATTAAGCAGCGTAACGATCACAAGGGTTATGATGGAAATGAGCCAGTTCTTCCAGGAACCGTAGTCTGCCGATCCGGTTCCGCCGGCCATGTAATTGATCGCGGTCGGATAAAGAGACAGGCCGATCGTAAAGACGACCGTGCCGGCGATCAGCGGCGGAAAAAATCTGCGGATCTTATCGATGCTTAAACCCACGAGTACCGCAATGATCCCACCGATGATCTGAGCGCCCAGGATCGCGGAAACACCGCTCGTGCCGGCGATCGACTGCATGCTCGGAACATAAGCAAACGAGACGCCCAGGATCATCGGAAGGCCCGCTCCGAGACGGAACGATCCGATTCTGACCGGAAAAAGCGTCAGAAACGTGGCAAGCGCGGAAACGACAAGCGAAGCCTGTATCAGCAGGATCTTTTCCTCATTTGGAAGGCCTGCCGCGCCGGAAACGATAATTGCCGGCGTCACACAGCCGACGATCATAGCCACGACGTGCTGCAGCGCAAGCGGCAGAGCCTGACTTAGCCGCGGGATGCCGTCCATGTCAAAGACAGATGCATACGTATGTGATTTGAAACTCAATGTTATTTCCCCCTGACAAAATGATATCTGCCGGCTTAAGCCTGCGTGATTATAGTTCCCGTCTTTCCGCGAACAGCCTCCCGCGCCTTCTCAAGCAGCGTGATCATTGCGACCCGATCCCTGCCGCTTGCAGCAAACTGCATTCCCGCCTGTACCTTCGGCAGCATGGAGCCCGGTGCAAACTGGCCTTCACTGCAATAAGTTTCAGCTTCAGCAATGCTCATATGATCAAGCCACCTCTGATCCGGTTTCCCAAAATTGACTGCAACCTTTTCAACTGCCGTCAGGATGATGAGCATATCCGCGCCAAGCTGCTCGGCAAGCAGGGCTGCTGCAAAATCCTTGTCGATCACGGCCTGCGCACCGGCGAGATGATTGCCCTCCCTGACGACCGGAATGCCTCCTCCGCCGCAGCAGATGACCAGATTTCCGTCATCGACCATGGCGCGTATCGCATTGATCTCAACGATCTCTCTCGGCTTCGGGGATGCAACAACACGGCGATAGCCGCGGCCCGCATCCTCCTTTACCGTCCAACCGCGTTCTCCGGCTTCTTTTAAAGCCTCCTCCATGGACATAAACTGTCCGATCGGCTTCGACGGATCGGCGAACGCCTCGTCATTTTGCTCAACAACGATCTGCGTGATCATCGTTGAAGTATTGCGCGGCTTCATACCGCGGTTTAAAAACTCCTCCCGCATTGCGTTCTGCAGATCATATCCAATATAGGCCTGACTCATCGCGACACAGACGGAAAGCGGCGTAGTCTGCCGTCCCGGCTGAGCCTGTGCATATTCGGTCATGGCATTGTTGATCGTTCCGACCTGAGGTCCGTTCCCGTGAACGATAACGACCTGATGGCCTTCTTCGATCAGATCCGCGATGGCTTTTGCCGTCGTTTTGACCGCAGTCATTTGCTCACTGAGTGAATTTCCCAGCGCATTTCCTCCGAGCGCGATCACAATACGTTTTTGCTGTGTCCCCATACACATTCTCCTGTTTGTTCTGTACATACTTCTCTAATCGGGTAACGGGGCCGGGCCAAAGCCCCTGCCCCGTTCAAATACCCGTACGGATCATTTATTACGCCTCAAAGATTCTGTTTTTGCCGCGCTTTTCAAGCTCTTCCAACACCTTCTGCGGATTTTTGAATTTTTCGAGCAGAATCATCGCCGCGATGATATATGGCTTATAGCTTGCTTCCTTATAAAGAGGATCGCGATAGCGGTCAAATACGGAAGCCTCGACCTCACCATCCCTGCAGCTCACATCATTGATATCAGCCGGCAGGCAGTGCAGGTAAAGTGCTTTTCCATCCTTTGTTGTCTTCATCAGCTCCTCGGTGCAGCACCAGTCCTTATGCTGTGCATTCTGCGCGAGCAGCTCCTTCTCCAGCGCCTTGATTCCTTCGGTATCCCCCTCTCCATAAAGACGGGTTCTCTTTTCCATTGCCGCAAACGGCGCCCAGGACTTTGGATACACGATGTCCGCATCCTTAAATGCCTCCGCCATGCTGTTCGTGCGCTTAAAGCTTCCTCCGGATTCCGCAGCATTCTTCTTTGCAACTCCCTCAACCTCCGGCATGATCTCATAGCCCTCCGGGTGAGCAAGTACCACTTCACAGCCAAGTCTCGTGAACAGGCCCACGACCCCCTGCGGAACGGAAAGCGGCTTGCCATAGGATGGAGAATATGCCCAGGTCATCGCAATCTTTTTACCCTTCAGATTCTCAATGCCGCCCATTTCGTGGATACAGTGCAGCGCGTCAGCCATAGCCTGCGTCGGATGATCGATATCACACTGCAGATTAACAAGCGTCGGTCTTTGCTCAAGTATGCCATCCTGATAGCCCTGCTCAACAGAATTCGCAACTTCATGCATATAGGTATTTCCTTTTCCAATATACATATCGTCGCGGATACCGATGACGTCTGCCATAAACGAGATCATATTAGCGGTTTCACGAACTGTTTCACCATGTGCCACCTGAGATTTGCCCTCATCAAGATCCTGTACCTCGAGACCCAGGAGATTGCAGGCGGACGCAAATGAAAAACGGGTACGGGTCGAATTATCCCGGAAAAGTGAGATGCCGAGACCCGAATCGAATACCTTTGTGGAAATATTGTGAGAGCGCAGATAACGAAGCGCGTCCGCTACCGTCCAGGTTGCCTTCAGCTCATCAAAGGTCTTCTCCCATGTGAGGAAGAAGTCGTTTTGATACATGTCCTCAAATTTGAGATCGTTCAGTGTATTAATATATGATTTTAAATCAGCCATTGGAGAATTTCCTTTCCCTTTTTATTTTGGAATTATGCATTTTCATCTGTATAACAGCTTGGCAGCGCCGCATAAACGGCTGCACAGGTCACAAGATCCTGTTTCCAGGTCTTCTCATTCGGCGCATGTGCCTGAGCCTCCGCGCCCGGTCCAAAGCCAATGCACGGAATTCCATTTCTTCCCATGATGGATACGCCATTTGTTGAGAAGGTCCACTTGTCAGTCAGCGGTCTTTTCTTACGCATATCCGTGGTCTCAGCGTTGCCGATACGCTCCGTGCCGTAAAGATTGTGATATGCTTTCTCGAGAGATCTCGTCACCTTATGATCCTTTGGAATGACCCAGGTCGGGAAATAGCATTCGATCGGGTAGGTCAGTCCCTTGTAGGACGGACGTGCGTATTCATACATTGAAACTTTAACGTCATCGCCGTACTGCTTTACATGCGGAAGCTGTCTGATCTCCTCGAGGCAGCTTTCCCAGGTCTCTCCTGCCGTCATACGGCGGTCGAGCGATACCGCACAGGAATCTGCGACTGCACAGCGGGACGGAGAGGTATAAAAAATCTGGGAAACCGTCACTGTGCCGCGACCCAGGAAGTTTGCCTCCTCCCACTCCGGATTGTATTTTTGATCAAGCATCTTTACAAGACCCTTGATCTCTGTGCTGTCATCGGCGTTATTTTCGTTGAGTGCGCGTACATCCTGCAGAATGTCAGCCATTTTGTAGATCGCATTATCCCCTCTCTCCGGAGCAGAGCCGTGGCAGGAAACGCCCTTTACATCGATACGGATCTCCATGCGTCCGCGCTGCCCGCGGTAGATGCCTCCGTCCGTCGGTTCCGTTGAAACAACAAATTCCGGACGCACCTTATCCTCCCGGATAATGTACTGCCAGCAAAGACCATCACAGTCCTCCTCCTGCACCGAACCGACCACCATCACACGGTATTTCTCATTCAGCAGTCCCAGATCCTTCATGATCTTCGCACCGTAGATCGCCGAAACGATACCGCCCAGCTGATCGGAAACGCCGCGTCCGCCGATTTCCTCATCATTCTCGTAGCCTTCGTACGGATCGAAGTTCCAGTTGTCGCGGTTGCCGATTCCGACCGTGTCAATGTGCGCGTCGAATGCGATCAGTTTTTCTCCGCTGCCCATATAACCGATCACATTTCCCATCGGATCGGTCAGCACTTCATCGAAGCCGACCTTTTTCATCTCGTCCTCGATCACGCGGACATGATCAGCCTCCTCTGCCGATTCGCCCGGAAATCTGACAATATTCCGAAGGAATGCGGTCATATCGGCCTTATAGCCCTCCGCCTTTTCTTTGATCTTTGCATACTCTTCTGCAGTTAATGTAGCCATGATATATCACTCCTTTTTATTTTTCCAAACCTTCCCATACGATGTTCTTCCAGCGCTCCGGATCAGTATCGCCCTCCGTTGAGAACATCAGGATCCTTGCATCTTTATTTAATCCGAGCGCCTCGCGAAGCTCCGCATAGCTCTCATCCTCCATGATCGTCGCAAGCGCTCCGAAGGATGCTGCTCCCGACTCTCCTGAAACCACCTGCGGATCTCCCTTTAACGGCGCTGCAAGCATCCGCATGCCTCTCCTTGCCACGCTATCATCTACCGCAAGGAACGCGCTCACGTGGTTCTTGAGAATGTCCCAGGAAGTGATGTTCGGCTCCCCGCAGCAAAGGCCTGCCATGATCGTCGGCATCTCTCCGTCACATGTCCTGATCTCTCCGTCCGCAGCTACCGCTCCCTTATACAGACACGCGGCCGGCTCTGCCTCCACGACTACCATGACCGGCGGGTTCTCCCTGTATTTGTTCGAGAAGTATCCTACGATGCCTCCCGCAAGGGATCCTACTCCTGCCTGTACAAATACGTGCGTCGGTCTCTCTCCGAACTGCTCCGATGCCTCATCCGCCATCGTACTGTAGCCCTGCATGATCCATGACGGGATCTCCTCATAGCCCTCCCAGGCTGTATCCTGAATTACAACGCCGCGCTTGCAGGCTGCCGCTTCCTTCGCCACCATACGTACGCAGTCATCATAGTTTACGGTCTCGATCGTGCACTCTGCTCCCTCTCTCTCGATCTGCTTTCTCCGATACTCTGTGGAGCCCACAGGCATCCGGATCACGCAGTCCTGTCCGAGGCGGTTCGCTGCCCAAGCCACGCCTCTTCCATGGTTTCCGTCCGTTGCCGAGAAGAATGCCGCCTTTCCGAACTGATCGAGCAGTTCCTTTGAGGTCAGCACGTTGTACGGAAGCTCCGAAACATCCTTCCCCAGCTCGCCCGCGATATACCTTGCGATCGCGTAGGATCCGCCCAGTACTTTAAAGGCGTTTAAACCGAAGCGGTAGGACTCGTCCTTTACACAGACTCTCCCGAGTCCCAGCCACTCCGCCATCTTCTCAAGATCTGCAAGCGGGGTCACCTTGTACTGCGGAAAGCTCTCGTGGAAGGCGCGCGCCTTCTTTACCTCTTCCACCGACATGATCGGCAGGTTCCGGTCGTCTGTCTTCGGCATCCTGTTTAATACCCATTTGACAGCCTGATTCATGATTCAAGCTCCTCCTTTTTCTTTTTTACATCAATATACGAATAAAGCGTAAACTTGCTGATTCCGAAATAATTCGCGACCTTATCTCCGGATTTCTGGATCAGGAAAGCACCTGCATCGTTCAGATAGTTGATCGCGCGGACCTTTTCATCCTTTGTCATCAAAGACGCCGCTTTGCCAATGCGTGCAACGCTCTGTTCAATGAGATTATCGAGCAGCTCGCCTACGCTGTTCGGGATCGCCTCCGTACCGCTGCTCTCCGCCGCGGTTTCCGCATTCTCCTCAACCGCCGTAAACGACTGAATCGCCGTTTCCACCGCTGCAAAAACGCTGATGTCGAAGTTTATACTCAATACATAATGGAAAAGACCGGTTTCGTCCTTGATAAAAATCGTCGACGATTTCAGGAGTTTTCCCCCGCTTCCTTTTGTAAGATAGCAGAGGTGATCTGATAGCTCCTCACCATTTTTCTGAGCTTCGATCGATTTGAGAATGATCTTCGACGGTCCGTCGCCGATGCCCCGGCCTGTCACATGACCGTTTATGATATAAATGATCGAATGCTCCAGATCCGGTGTTTTTAAATCATGAATACAGACTTCGCAGTTCTCACCGAACTGCCGCGCGATTCCATGCGCGATATAAATAAGATTCTTGAGCTGAAAATCGCTCTCTATCTGCTTGAGATACTGTTCATCCATTGCGTTTAGCATAGCAGCCTCCTTTTTAGCTGAAACAAATGATGTCATCGGCAGAGACCGGTCTGAAGCCGTCGGTCCCATAGCAATGTTTTACCTAAAAATTTTTTTGGTCAAATTCATCATAGCATAATTTTTTACTTTTGCAAGCAGAAAATACAAAATTTTTTAGGCCATCTAATTATTTTTTGTTTTCCACTTGCAAAAAGCAGGTTTCAATGCTACTATGTCATTAGATTATTGGAAAGTAACAAATTCAAATGTTAAAATCATTTTTAATTGTGAAATCCGACAGTGCGCGGATACATTTTCCCTCTTCTGTAAAAAACAGTGACAGCTGACCGTACGGCACAGGAGAAACAGGAAGACGCGATAACATGAGAGGAAAAAATACCTTAATTTTTTTTAGGAGGATGCCATGTTACTGATTGGAAACGGACGACTATTTACGCGGGATGCCTCGCATCCCTATTACAAAGACGGAGCGGTCCTGTGCGAAGGGGACCGTATCAGCGCAGTCGGAGAAACGGAAACGCTCCGGAAAGCGTATCCGCAGGCAGAGTTCATTGACGCCAAAGGCGGCGTTATCATGCCCGCTTTTATCAATGCACATGAGCACATCTACTCGGCAATGGCACGCGGGCTTTCGATCAAGGGAAATAATCCCGGCGGTTTTCTGGAAATTCTGGACGGCACCTGGTGGACAATCGACAGAAACCTGACAAATGAATTCACTGCGCTGTCAGCGGTCGCGACCTATATTGACAGCATCAAAAACGGTATCACGACCGTTTTTGATCACCACGCAAGCTTTGGTGAGATCACGGGCAGCCTGTTTGCCATTGAAGAACAGGCAAGACGCCTGGGGGTGCGCAGCTGCCTCTGCTATGAGATCTCTGATCGTGACGGCATGGAAAAATCCCGCGCTGCTGTGAGAGAAAATGTTGATTTCATCCGGCACGTCCAAAAGAACGGGGACGACCGCATCAAGGCCATGATGGGAATGCACGCGTCATTTACGATCTCTGACGCTACCATGGAGCTCTGCAATGCCGAAAAGCCGGACGGCGTCGGCTATCACATCCATGTTGCGGAAGGAATCGAGGATCTCCACGCCTGCCTGAAAGAACACGGTACCCGGATCACAGACCGGCTGTACGACTGGAACATTCTCAGCGACAAGACTCTGCTCGCACATTGCATTTATATCAATCCGCATGAGATGGAGCTCATCAAGGAAACCGGGACAATGGTCGTTCACAACCCGGAATCCAATATGGGGAACGCCTGCGGCTGTCCTCCGACCATGGAGCTCGTACATCGCGGGATCCTCTGTGGTCTCGGTACAGACGGCTATACGGAAGATATGACCGAATCCTACAAGGTTGCAAACGTGCTGCACAAGCACCATCTCTGCGATCCCGGAGCTGCATGGAGCGAAGTGCCGAAGATGCTGTTTGAAGGAAATGCGGAGATCGCTGGCCGTTACTTTGAGACTCCGCTCGGCGTACTCCGCGAGGGTGCCGCGGCAGATGTCATCGTATTGAATTATATCCCGCGTACGCCGATGGATGAAACCAATCTGAACAGCCATATCCTGTTCGGAATGACCGGACGCGATGTCGTAACAACGGTAGCAGGCGGCGAGGTTCTGATGAAGGACCGCGTACTGCAGAAAGTGGATGAAGAGGCCGAACTCGCAAAGGTACGCGAGGGCGCGGCAAGATTGTGGAACAAAATAAACGAAGGACGTTGATCTTTTAAATAATAGGGGAATATTTATGAGCGACAAAATGACACCGATTCCATTTGGGAATCTAATGAACTGGGTACTGGAAGAACATAAAAAGGGCAGCCTGTTCGGCGTAAAACGTCCGTATCTCGCTGACCCGGAACAGGGATATGAATTATTTGGCAGGAAGCTGGAAAACCCGGTCGGACCGGCAGCAGGTCCTCATACGCAGCTTACGCAGAATATTGTGGCTTCGTATTACGCAGGCGCACGTTTCTTTGAACTGAAGACCGTACAGAAGCTGGACGGCGAAGATCTTCCGGTATCAAAGCCCTGCATTCTTGCAGAGGACGAGTGCTATAACTGCGAATGGTCAACGGAGCTCTATGTACCGCAGGCCTTTGATGAATATGTAAAAGCATGGTTTATGCTGAAGGTGCTGTCAAAGGAATGGGGGCTCGGCAGCCCGGACGGCTTCCAGTTCAACATGTCCGTCGGCTATGATCTGGAGGGAATCCGGACGGAAAAGATCGACCGTTTCATCGAAGGAATGAAAGACGCTTCAGAGACACCGGTTTTCCGGGAGTGCCGCGCATGGCTGATCGACAACATTGACCGCTTCAGCCATGTCACAAGAGAGGATATCGAACGCATCCAGCCGGATATCTGTAATTCCGCAACACTTTCGACACTGCACGGCTGTCCGAAGCAGGAGATCGAACGCATCGCGACCTATTTGATCGAAGAAAAGGGCCTGCACACATTCATTAAATGTAATCCGACCCTGCTCGGCTATGAATGCGCGAGGAAGACCCTGGATGAAATGGGGTATGACTATATTGCTTTTACCGATTTCCATTTCCGAGACGATCTGCAGTACGAGGACGCGGTACCGATGTTCAGACGTCTGCAAAAGCTTGCGGATGAAAAAGGCCTTTCCTTCGGTGTAAAGATCACAAACACCTTCCCGGTCGACGTAAAGCGCAATGAGCTCCCGTCCGAAGAAATGTATATGTCCGGAAAATCGATCTATCCGCTTTCGCTTGCCGTTGCTTCAAGGCTTTCAAAGGATTTCGGAGGAAAGCTTCGCATCGCATATTCAGGCGGCTGTGATTATTTTAATATCAAAAAAATCGTGGATCTTGGCATCGGACCGGTAACCATGGCGACCACGCTGCTGAAGACAGGCGGATACCAGCGGTTCAAACAAATTGCAGAACTGTTCTGCAGCATGCCGGACCACTTCGGTCCGATCGACGTTGACGGACTTCTGAAGCTTGCGGAAGATGCAAAGCATGACAAACATCATGTGAAACTGATCAAGCCGCTCCCATCCAGAAAAAACGGGAAAAAAGTACCTCTTGTGGACTGCTTTCTCGCCCCGTGTATGGACGGCTGCCCGATCCATCAGGATATCACCGGTTATGTAAAGCTCCTTGGAGAAGGAAGACCGGCAGAGGCACTCT
Source organism: Eubacteriales bacterium (assembly GCA_030524135.1). Classification (GTDB taxonomy): domain Bacteria; phylum Bacillota; class Clostridia; order Lachnospirales; family Lachnospiraceae; genus Avilachnospira. The sequence goes on along the minus strand of JAUNHA010000005.1, from coordinate 50,137 downwards.
CCCTGATCCTGGAGAAAAATCCGCTTCCGTTTATTACCGGAAATATCTGCAATCATGTCTGCATGCAGAAGTGCACACGCAACTTCTATGAAGAGCCTGTCGATATCCGCGGTGCAAAGCTTGCCAGCGCAAAGGCGGGATATGATCAGGTATACAAGGATCTCAGACCCGGCAGCCCGAACGGCAGAAAGGTCGTTATCATAGGTGCAGGACCGGCGGGCCTTGCGGCAGCCTACTTCCTTGGACGCGCAGGCACTGAAACGATCGTATACGATAAAGAAACGCGTGCAGGCGGCGTTGTGGCAAATATCATTCCGGACTTCCGGCTCCCGGCAGAGGAAATCGCCAGAGATGTGAAGCTTGCGGAAGCAATGGGTGCAAAGCTCGTGCTTGGCAAAGAGATCCATGACGTCAGAGCCCTGATGCAGGAAACCGGCGCTGACGCTGCCGTCATTGCAATCGGCGCCCATAAAAATACGGCGCTCCCGCTGGAAAACGGAGAAGCAAAAAATGCGCTTTCCTTCCTCGCGGAGTACAAACAAACCGGCGGAAAGGCAGAACTCGGTGAAAATGTCGTGATCGTCGGCGCCGGAAATACGGCTATGGACGCGGCTCGCGCAGCCAAACGCAATGCGGGGGTCAAAAATGTTTACCTCGTGTATCGCAGAGACGCGCGCAATATGCCGGCAGACGAGGAAGAGCTCGGGCTGGCGCTCGCGGACGGCGTGATCTTTAAGCCGCTGCTGTCCCCGATCGGTCTGTATGGCGGAAAGCTGCGATGCCGGAAGATGGAGCTTACGGATTATGATGAGAAGGGCCGCCGCGGTGTAGCCGAGACAGACGGAGTGGAAGAAATCCCCTGTGACACGGTCATCGCTTCCATCGGAGAAAAGGTAGACAGTACATTCTATACACAAAACGGTATCTCTGTGGATGAAAAAGGACTTCCGGTCTGTGATCCGCAGACCGGAGAAACATCCGTTAAAAAGATCTATGCGGCAGGCGACGGCGCAGAAGGTGCAGCCGTTGTCGTAAAGGCGATCGCCGGCGCCATGAAGGCGTCTGCAGCGATCCTCGCACAGCCGGTAGCCTCCGATCATCCATCAGAAACCGATGAAGAAACCGTTTATGCGAAACGCGGTATCCTCTGCGAGAAAACAAGCACGAAAAATGAGAGCAGCCGCTGCCTGACCTGTGACTATATATGCGAAAACTGTACGGAGGTATGTCCAAACCGGGCGAATATAGCGATCCGTGTACCGGGTATGCGGATGCACCAGATCATTCATGTTGACTATATGTGCAACGAATGCGGAAACTGCAGGACCTTCTGTCCATATGCATCGGCACCGTATCTGGACAAATTTACGCTCTTTGCAAACGAAACAGATATGGAGCATTCAAATAATGACGGTTTCTGTTTTACGGATCATACCGGCGGCAAGGCTCTGATCCGGCTTGCAGGACAGACTGAGCACTATACGGTCGGTGGGACTCCGGTGCTGTTCGAAGGGCTGTGCAAAATCGTAGATGCTGTTTACCATGACTACAGCTACCTGATCTTATGATCCCGGAGCAATAATCCAGAACTGAAATCTGAGAAATGATAAGAGGACTTTCAGGATGTGTGCGAAAGTTATATTAACAATTAACGGCAATAAAACAGAGGCAGAAGAGAATCGCCGCCTCATGGATGTGCTGCGGCATGATCTGCGCCTGACATCCGTAAAGGACGGCTGCTCGGAAGGTGCCTGCGGAACCTGCACAGTGCTTGTGGACGGAAAAGCGACCAAGGCCTGCGTACAGAAATGCGGGAAAATGGCCGGTAAGGAGATCGTGACCGTCGAGGGGCTGTCCGAACGGGAAAAAGCAGTCTACAGCTTTGCCTTCTGTGAAGCGGGAGCGGTACAGTGCGGCTTCTGCATTCCGGGCATGGTCATCTGCGCAAAAGCGCTGATCGACCGGAATCCGGACCCAAACCGCGTGGAGATCGCAGCCGCGATCCGGAACAATTACTGCCGCTGTACAGGTTATAAAAAAATCATCGATGCGATCGCCCTGGCTGCCTGCATGTTCCGTGAAGACCTTCCGGTCCCGGAAAAGAAAACGGACGGCGTAGAGATCGGCACCTTTATCCACCGCGTGGACGGAGAGCTGAAAACACTCGGAAAGGCAGAGTTTTGTGATGATATAAACATTCCTGGAATGATATATGCCTCGGCAGTGCGCGCGCAATATCCGCGCGCACGGGTGCTCCGGATCGATACAGCAGAGGCACAGGCACTTCCGGGGGTCATCTGCGTACTGACAGCAAAGGATGTCCCGGGACAGAATAAGGTCGGGCATCTGAAGCAGGACTGGGATACGATGATCGCTGAAGGAGATGTGACTCATTACCTGGGAGATGCGGTCGCTCTGGTCACGGCAGAAAACGAAGAAATCCTGGAACAGGCAAAGGCGCTCGTACATGTGGAATATGAAGAACTTCCGCCTGTCACCTGCCCGGAGGAAGCACTCCGGGCAGATGCCCCGCTTGTACATGTCCACAATGCGGACAATATCCTGAGCCATGAGCATCTGGTCCGCGGTGATGCGGATGAAGTGATCGCCCGGTCAAAGTACAAGGTGACCAGAAGCTATGAGACCCCGTGGACAGAGCACGCCTTCCTCGAACCGGAATGTGCGGTCGCAATGCCGCTTGACGACGGTGTGCTGGTCTTTTCCTCTGATCAGGGGATCTATGACACACGCCACGAGGTCTCCATCATGCTCGGAATCGATCCTGAAAAGATCATCGTGGAAAACAAATATGTCGGCGGAGGCTTTGGCGGGAAGGAAGACGTATCTGTGCAGCATCATGCGGCATTGGCCGCCTATCTGACAAAGCGTGTCGTAAAGGTTAAATTTTCCAGAAAAGAAAGCCTGCTGGTACACCCGAAGCGCCATCCGATGAAGATCCGGATGACGACAGCCTGTGACGAAAACGGTTTTCTGACCGCAATGAAGGCGGTCGTGGTCGCGGATACAGGCGCATATGCATCGCTGGGCGGTCCGGTACTGCAGCGTGCCTGCACGCATGCAGCCGGTCCATATAATTATCAGACGATCGATATTGACGGAAAAGCTGTTTATACAAACAATCCTCCGGCGGGTGCATTCCGCGGTTTCGGCGTAACGCAGACCTGTTTTGCAACCGAAATGAATCTGAACCTGCTTGCTGAGCTTTGCGGACTGGACCCGTGGGAATTCCGCTACCGTAATGCGATCCGGCCCGGGCAGGTGCTTCCGAACGGGCAGATCGCCGATGCTTCGACCGGTCTTGCAGAAACGCTGCTCGCGGTAAAAGATACCTTTTACCAAAACCGTTATGTCGGGATCGGATGCGCAATGAAAAATGCAGGAGTCGGTGTGGGACTTCCGGATACCGGACGATGCCGCCTCGTAATAGACAGCGGAAAGGTGCATATCCGGACAGGCGCGTCCTGTATGGGACAGGGCCTCGCAACCGTGCTCGTTCACATCGTCTGTGCACAGCTGCGCCTGTCCGTCGATCGGGTGGTATGGCATGCTCCAAATACCGCTTCCGCTCCCGATTCCGGGACAACCTCCGGTTCACGCCAGACACTGGTGACCGGAGAAGCCTGCCGCAGGGCCTGTCTGCAGATCGCGGCGGATCTGGAGCTGCTTCCGGATTGGGATATTACAAAGCTCAATGGCAGAGAGTATTACGGAGAATGGCGTACAAAGACGGATAAAATGGGAACGCCAAAAGATAATCCTGTCTCTCACATCGCCTACGGTTATGCAACACAGCTTTGCGTCCTGAATGAGGATGGAACGATCGCAAAGGTCGCGGCGGCACATGATGTCGGAAAAGCAGTCAATCCAAAGGCCGTCGAGGGCCAGATCGAAGGCGGCGTTGTCATGTCTCTCGGTTATGCGCTGACAGAACGCTATACACTTGAAAACTGTGTACCCAAAGACAAATTCGGAACGCTCGGTCTGTTCCGTGCAGACAAAACGCCGGATATCGAGGCGATTGTGATCGAAAAACCCGGCATCAAGGAAGCGCACGGTGCGATCGGAATCGGTGAGATCACATCGATCCCGACACCGCCGGCTGTCGCCGGCGCTTATTACAGCCTGAACGGGGAATTCCAGACAGTACTCCCCCTTCGAAATACACCGTATGCAAGGAAATGACCTGAAGCCAACAATTTGCAGCCCGGAGCCAAAACGGCAGTGGGCTGCTTTTACTACCGAAAAAAGGACCGGAACAGACAAATGAAAACAAAACTGATTAAAAATGGAAAGCTGATAAGCCCGCAGGGGAGCAAAACAGCAGATATTTATATCGAAGGAGAAAAAATCAGTCGAATTGGAAAAAATCTTCTGCCGGAAACCGGAATCGAAACCGATACGGAGGTGATCGATGCCGCCGGTAAACTGATCTTTCCCGGCTTCATAGATGCACATACTCACTTTGATCTGCACGTTGCCGGGACCGTGACCTGCGACGATTTTGCATCCGGTACAAAAGCGGCAATCGCAGGCGGCACTACAACGATCATAGACTTCGGTACACAGTATCACGGCGAAACACTGCGGGAAGGACTGTTCAACTGGCACAGGAAGGCTGCTGCCGGGTGCTCCTGTGATTACAGCTACCATATGTCCATTTCTGAATGGAATGAGACTGTTGCCGAGGAATGCCAGACCATGATGGATGAGGGCATTTCTACATTCAAGCTTTATATGACGTATGACGATATGCTCCTGCAGGATAAACAGCTGTTTGAAGTGCTGCAGAGGCTGAAGGAAGTCGGCGGCATCACAGGTGTGCATTGTGAAAATGCCGGAATGATCGATGCGCTTCGGGAGGAATATGCTTCGGATCCGCTTCGGCGTTCACAGGTATCGAGCCATTACCTGACACGTCCCGCTGCGGCGGAGGCCGAAGCGATCGGCCGCCTTCTTCATCTGTGCGAGGTTGCCGGCTGTGACGTGATCGACGTGCATCTGAGCTGCGAAGAAGGCCTCAGGGAGATCCGTGCGGCGAGGGCGCGCGGACAGCGAGTTTATGTCGAGACCTGTCCGCATTATCTGCTGCTCGACCATACCTCTCTCGATACGGCAGACTTTTCCGGTGCGAAATATGTCTGTGCGCCGCCGCTTCGCACCAGACATGACCAGGACGTACTCTGGCAGGCGCTGGCAGACGGCGAGATTCAGACCGTTTCGACGGATCACTGCAGCTTTACCTGGGAACAGCGTCTGCTTGGAAAAGATGATTTTCGCAGGATTCCGGGCGGGCTTGCAGGCGTTGAATACCGGATCCCTCTGCTTTATTCGGAAGGTGTGGCAAAAGGGCGCATCACTGCCGAACGGATGTGTGAAGTCTGTGCGGAAAATCCGGCTAAGCTTTACGGTCTTTATCCAAAGAAAGGGGTTATCGCGGAAGGATCGGATGCGGATCTCGTAATCCTGAATCCGAATGAAACACGCGTGCTGTCCTCAAAAACCCAGGTATCGCACTGTGACTACTGTAATTATGAAGGTCTTTCCGTACATGGCGTCTTAGATGCCGTACTGCTGCGCGGTGAGGTCGCGGCAGTACGCGGGAAGGTCATAGCAGAAAACCGTGGACGTTTTCTCCGGCGCGGTGCATACGCGCTCTAGCTTCCCGCATTTCCTTCATAGCAGAAAACGATTCGTGCTTACAAGCGCAGTATTGAAAGCAGAATAACGGAAACACGGCAAAAACCTCCAAAAGGATTGAAATACCAACAGGGCTTTGTTATGCTATTGAAAAATCAGGAGGCGGGTATGAAAACGATCGGACAAAATTTTAAAAGGGTAGACGCTTACGGCAAGGTGACCGGCGAGGCAAAATACACCAGCGACCTTGAGCCAGGAGGCTGTCTGGTAGCAAAGGTCATTCACTCTACAATTGCAAACGGTAAGGTGCTGGACTTTGATCTGGATGCTGCCCTGAAAGTGCCGGGTGTCGTCCGGATCGTGACCTGTTTTGAGGTGCCGGATCTTCAGTTTCCGACTGCAGGGCATCCCTGGAGTGTGGAAACTGCGCATCAGGATATCGCCGACAGAAAGCTTTTAAATGAACGCGTACGTCTCTACGGGGATGATATCGCCGCTGTCATCGCTGAAAATGAGATCGCCTGCATACAGGCAGCCCGTCTGATCCGGGTAAAGTATGAAGAATACGAACCTGTTGTAACCGTCGAACAGGCCATGTCGGAGGATGCAACGCCCCTGCATCCGGATCTTCGTAAGGACAATGTCATCGCTCATACCAGGTTCACCATGGGTGGGGCAGACTTCACCTATGAGACGGCAAAAACCCGTGCAGAAGAAGAATACGGCGCTGAAAACCTGATCGAAGTGAACGCGGTCATGAATACGCCCCGTATTTCCCACTGCCATATCGAGTTACCCACTTCCTGGGCTTATATGGATCATAATGGAAAGATCACCGTCACCTCATCGACGCAGATTCCACATATCGCCCGAAGGGTCATCGCACAGGCACTTGGCATCCCCGTCGGAAAGGTACGGGTGATAAAGCCCTACATCGGCGGCGGCTTCGGCAACAAGCAGGATGTTCTTTATGAACCATTGAACGCCTATCTTGCCACCTTAACGGGTGGCCGACCGGTGAAACTCGAGATCTCCCGGGAGGAAACCATTTCCGGCACCAGAACCAGGCATGCCATCAAAGGCGAATGCAAAGGCATTGCCACAAGAGACGGAAGGCTGCTCGCGCGCAGCCTTAAAGCCTATGCAAACAATGGCGGCTATGCTTCCCACGGCCATGCGATCTGCGCCAACTGCTGCACAGTCTTCAAGGATCTCTATGCGGATGCATACGGCAGCGAGGCGGAAGGATTTACGGTATGGACCTCTTCCGCCTCCGCAGGCGCCATGCGCGCCTATGGGATCCCCCAGTCTGATTTTTTTGCAGAAGCCCTGACAGATGATATCTGTTATCAGGCCGGTCTGGATCCTCTTCAGTTCCGTATGGAAAACTGTATGCCGGAGGGATTCCGGGATCCCGGCAACGGCATCACCTTCCATAGCTACGGCCTGAAGGCCTGTATGCAGAAAGGCGCCGAACGCATTGGATGGGAAGAGAAACGCCGGCTCTATGCAGATCAGACAGGAACTGTAAGACGCGGTGTGGGCATGGCCATATTCTGTTACAAGACCGGCGTCTATCCGATCTCCCTGGAGACCGCCTCCGCCCGTATGATCCTCAATCAGGACGGATCCATGCAGCTGCAGCTGGGCGCAACAGAGATCGGGCAGGGTTCGGATACCGTATTTACCCAGATGGCTGCGGAAACCACAGGTATCCCCTTTGATCAGATATACATCGTATCTGCCCAGGATACGGACGTCGTTCCCTTTGATACCGGAGCCTATGCTTCGAGGCAGTCCTACGTCACCGGTATGGCAGTTAAAAAATGCGGGGAAACGCTGCGAGAGCGCATCCTGGATTATGCGGCATATATGCTGAATCATTCCGAAACGGATATGGCGAAAACCATGCATGCAGAAGTGGTCGCCGGAGCAAAGCAGCGTATGCTCGGTGCGCTCTCCCTGCCGGAGAACACGGAGATCACCGCAGAGCTTTTAGATATAAAAGATGGACAGGTGATATGGAACGCCCAGCCGGATACAGACGAAGGCGTACTCTTTGATCTGTCAGTCATCGCGGAAACCGCTTTTTATTCCCTGGATCGTGCCGAGCATATCACCGCTGAGGTGACCAATCAGTGCAAACAAAACACCTTTGCCTCCGGCTGCTGCTTCGTGGACATCGAGGTGGATATGGCTGTCGGCAAGATCGAGGTGAAGGATATAATCAATGTACACGACTCCGGTATCCTGCTAAATCCCCAGCTTGCCGCCGGTCAGGTCCATGGAGGCATGAGCATGGGCCTTGGATATGCCCTGTCAGAAGAGCTGCTCTACGATGAAAACGGCAGGCCGCTGAACAACAATCTGCTGGATTACAAGATCCCGACAGCCCTGGATACACCGAAACTGAATGTGGAATTTATCGAGCTGGCGGATCCGACAGGCCCCTACGGCAACAAAGCTCTGGGGGAACCTCCGGCGATTCCTGTAGCACCAGCGATCAGAAATGCCCTGCTCCATGCGACGGGAGTAGCCCTGCATGAACTTCCCATGACACCGCAGCGGCTGATCGAAGCATTTCAAAAGGCAGGACTGATTTAAGGAGGGCCAAGGATGTACGATATCAAATCATTTTATGAAGCAGCATCCGTTCAGGATGCCATTGCTGCGCTTTGCGCAGATGAAAATGCAGAGATCATCAGCGGCGGTACGGATCTTTTGATCAGGATCAGAGAGGGAAAGGCTGCGGGAAAGACTCTTGTATCCATTCACAACATTCCGGAGCTGAAGGGAATTACATATGATGAGGACGGGACGATCGTGATCGGTGCGGCGACCTCCTTTTCACATCTCACGAATCATGAGATCATCAAAAAGCATCTGAACATGCTGGGGGAGGCAGTGGATCAGGTAGGCGGACCCCAGATCAGAAACGCAGGAACCATCGGCGGAAATATCTGCAACGGCGCTACTTCTGCAGATTCGGCTGCCAGCATGCAGACCCTAAATGCCATAGTCGTGCTGGAAGGCCCGGAGGGGCTTCGGGAGGTACCGGTTTCTGCGTTTTATACAGGACCGGGGAAAACAGTCCGGTCGCGAACCGAGGTCTGCACTGCATTTAAGATCACAAAAGAGAATTATGAGGGCTGGGCAGGTCACTACATCAAATACGGCAAGCGCAATGCCATGGAGATCGCAACGCTCGGATGTGCCGTTTGGATCAGACTGAGTCCTGATAAGCAGATCATTGAGGATGTGCGGCTGGCGTATGGAGTTGCAGCTCCCACTCCGATCCGCTGCCGCAAGGCAGAGTATGCTGTACGGGACAGGGACATTTCAGATGCGGCGATCTATGAGCTCCTCTCAAAAAATGCGCTGGAGGAAGTAAGTCCGAGAACCTCATGGAGAGCTTCCAGAGAATTCCGGCTTCAGCTGATCAGCGAGCTGGGAAAGCGAGCTCTGAAGCAGGCGATCATCAATGCAGGAGGTAAAACAGCATGAAGATCATAAAACTGAAGGTCAATGGCAGAGAAACCGAGCTTGCTATTGATGAGCGGGAATCCCTGCTGGATACGCTGCGCAATCGTCTTGGTCTGACTTCTGTAAAAAAAGGCTGTGAGGTCGGAGAATGCGGCGCCTGCACCGTTCTGGTAAATGGAGAAGCCATCGACTCCTGTATCTATCTGACCATGTGGGCAGATGGAAAGTCCGTCCTGACGGTCGAAGGTCTGAAGGGCCCAAACGGCGAGCTGAGTCTGATCCAGCGGGCCTTCATCGAGGAAGCGGCCGTGCAGTGCGGCTTCTGTACGCCCGGACTGATCATGACTGCCGTGGAGATCGTCGGCACCGGAAAGCGCTATGACAGAGAAGAATTGAAGAAGCTGATCTCCGGACATCTCTGCCGCTGCACGGGTTATGAAAATATCCTGAACGCAATGGAACGTATCATAGAAGAAACCTATAAGGTCGTTTGTAAATAGGCCTCTTTTTACCCAATAATATGTTATAATGTTTTCGATATGTTTTTTAAAGATTATCGCCTGTTTATAGTTGCAGATCACAGGCGGAAGGACAGGTCAGGGAAATGAAACTCATCGATACAAAAAATGCCGTCGGACAGGTGCTTTGTCACGATATCACACAGATCATCAGGGGCGAAAAAAAAGGACCGGTATTTAAAAAAGGGCATATTGTAAGAGAAGAAGATATTCCGGTGCTGCTTTCAGTTGGTAAGGAACATCTTTATGTATGGGAAAAACAGGAAGGAATGCTTCACGAAAATGAGGCTGCAGAGATTCTGTGCGAATTATGCCGGGGAACCGCCGAAAAGGCGGAAACAAGTCATATGCGCGCAAGCGAGCCGAGCGAAGGGAAGATCGAGCTCATTGCAGAATGCAGCGGACTGTTTCAGATCAACCGCAAAGCGCTTAAGGCAGTCAATTCCTTCGGCCAGATGATGATTGCCTCCCGTCATGGAAATACGGCCGTCAGTGCAGGTGATAAACTTCTCGGAACGCGGATCATCCCGCTTGTGATCGAACAGGATAAAATGGAAGCGGTCAGGCAGCGCGCGATGGAAGAGACAGGCGGAGAGCCGATCTTCAGGCTGACACCGTTTCAGAAGAAAAAATATGCGGTCGTGACAACAGGAAGCGAGGTCTATCACGGACGGATACAGGATACCTTTACACCGGTTCTGATCGACAAGCTGTCCGAATACGAATCGGAATGCATCGGACACAGGATCTGTGATGATGATCCGGATATGGTAACAAAGGCGATCCGGGAATTCCTGACAAAGGGAGCGGAGCTTGTACTCTGCACAGGCGGCATGAGCGTGGATCCGGATGACAAAACTCCGCTCGCCATCAGAAATTCAGGCGCAAGAATCGTAAGCTACGGGGCTCCCGTGCTTCCCGGTGCAATGTTTCTCCTCTCCTATACGGAAGACGGCCGAGCAGTCATCGGGCTTCCGGGCTGTGTCATGTACGCAAAGCGTACGATCTTTGATCTCGTGCTGCCGCGCATCATGGCGAATCAGGAGGTTACTGCAGAGGAACTCGCAGGTCTCGGAGAAGGCGGTCTCTGCCTGAACTGTCCGGTCTGCACGTATCCGAACTGCGGATTTGGGAAAGGGTATTGATTCGGAGGGTTTTTATGGCGGAATTTACACATATAGATGAGCACGGGGATGCCCGTATGGTAGATGTGGGGGAAAAGGCTGTCACCAGACGGGAAGCCCTTGCGGAAGGCTTTATCGGCATGAGCCGGGAATGCTTTTCCATGATCGCGGAAGGGCGGCATAAAAAGGGGGACGTTCTCGGTGTGGCGCAGGTAGCCGGGATCATGGGTGCAAAGCAGACCAGCAGTTTGATTCCTCTCTGTCATCTGATCAACCTCACAAAGGTCGATCTTAGCTTTGAAATGAACGCAAAGCCTGCAGCGTCCCGCCCCGGTCTTGCTTATATCCGGGCAATCTGCACGGCAGCCTGCGACGGAAAGACCGGTGTGGAAATGGAAGCTCTGACGGGCGTGAACATTGCGCTTTTGACGATTTATGATATGTGCAAGGCGGTGGACAGAAGCATGGAGATCACAGCGATCAGCCTGCTCAGAAAGAGCGGCGGAAAGTCGGGACTTTATGAACGCATCAGGTAATGTCGACCATTATGGAAGAACAATCGACTATCTGCGCATCTCGATCACGGACCGATGCAATCTGCGCTGCCGCTACTGTATGCCCGAGGATATTTCTCTGATCTCCATGAAAGAGATCCTGACATACGAAGAGATCATAAAGATAGCGGAGGCTGCCGCCAAATTTGGCATCCGTCATCTGAAAGTCACAGGCGGAGAACCGCTCGCAAGAAAAGGCGCGGTCGGACTCGTCCGTAATCTGAAGCAGGTTCCGGGCATTGAGACTGTGACGCTTACAACAAACGGCACTCTGCTGAAGCCTGTCCTTCCTTCTCTGAAAAGTGCCGGTATCGACGCGATTAACATAAGCCTGGATACGCTGCAGAGGGAACGCTTCCGGGAGATCACAAAATTTGACAGGTTACCTGAAGTGCTTGAGGCGATCGAAGCCTCCTGCAGCCTCGGTATCCGGACAAAGATCAATACGGCAGTCATGCCGGACATCAACACAAATGAGGTACCCGCGCTTGCAGCGCTGTCTGAAAGACTGCCTCTGTCCGTCCGGTTTATCGAGATGATGCCGATCGGCTACGGCAAACAATGTAAGAGCTATGATAACTCGCTGCTCCTTAAAACCCTGAAGGACAGGTACCCGGATCTGCATCCGATTCCTGAAAAACAGGGCTACGGACCGGCGGTTTATTACGGCTCAGCCGCCCTCCTTGGAAATATCGGCTTTATATCCGCGGTTCATGGAAAATTCTGCGGCAGCTGCAACCGCCTGCGGCTGACAGCAGCCGGCGAACTGAAATACTGTCTCTGCTATGAGGACGGGATCGATCTGAGAAGACTTCTGAGATCGGGGGGAAACATTGAAAACGCATTTTCTTATGCCATGCAGCAAAAGCCGAAGGCACACTGCTTTGAAACACCGGAGCAGATCAGTGAGCAGAAGGAAATGAGCAGGATCGGCGGATAGAGACCGGTCGGCAGAGCATAGAAAATAACAAAACTCAGCGGCACGAAAGCTGCCTGATATATCATAAAATAGTAATCGGGGAAACAGATATGGAACAGGAAAACAGAGAAGCGTCTCCTGACGCTGTAAAATATGGAAATACCGGTACGGTGAGGGCTGTCTGCATCAGCGAACGCAAGGGAACGGAAAAGCACCCGGCGGCAGAGGGAGCATATTTCCGCCCGAAGCATGGAATCGAGGGTGATGCCCATGCCGGTAACTGGCACAGACAGGTAAGTCTCCTGAATTACGAGAAGGTAGAGGAATTTAACGCGCGCGGAGGCGATGCAAAGGACGGTGCATTTGGAGAAAATATACTCGTGACCGGAATCGACTTTCGTTCTCTTCCGGTGGGAAGTATCCTCACCTGTGGAGCTGTTAAGCTCCGCATGACGCAGATCGGCAAGGAATGCCATACACACTGTGCGATCTATCACCGGGTCGGTGACTGTATCATGCCAAGGGAAGGTGTTTTTGCCGAGGTGCTTACCGAAGGCTGGATCAGACCCGGCGATCAGATGGAGGTTACGCTTCCGTCACCTGATGCACCTTTCACGGCGGCTGTCATCGTGATGAGCGACAAGGCGTCTGCCGGAGCGCGTACGGACCTGAGCGGACCGGAAGCGGCACGCATCCTTTCAGAAGCGGGATTTGAGGTCGTAGAACAGCTGGTGATCCCGGATGAACCGGTACAGATTCAAAAGCAGCTGATCAGACTGGCAGATCAGAGGCAGGTAAGCCTCATTATCACCAGCGGAGGCACCGGCATGTCCCTGCGCGATCATACGCCGGAGGCCACGCTTGCTGTCTGCGACAGAAATGTGCCCGGTATTGCAGAAGCGATCCGCATGGGAAGCATGCAATATACCAAACGCGCCATGCTCTCCAGAGGGGTATCCGCCATGAGAGGAAAGACCCTCATCGTAAACCTTCCCGGCAGTCCGAAGGCGGTCGCAGAGAGCCTTGAGATGATATTACCCGTACTCAGCCACGGACTTGCCCTTGTCAGAGGGACGGACGGGGAGTGCGCAAGAACATAAACCGGATCAGTTTACATGTACTTATAACACTTGATCTGCCGTATATAACATCGTTATATCCCTAAGAAACTTTCAGGCTGTTGAGACGAAAGAATGGCTGTTAAAGCTTAGGCTTATAAAATACATCTTTATATCAAAGGAGAAACAGACTATGAAAAAAGTATTAACAGCAGTTATGACAGCAGCAATGGCTGCTTCGCTTGCAGCCTGCGGAAGCAGCTCTTCAGCAGGCACGACCACGGCAGCCGCGGCAGAAACCACAGCGGCTGAGACAACTGTGGCAGAAACCGCGACGGATGCATCGGAAGATGCTGAAACAGAAGCTGCATCCGGCGGTAATGAGGAAGCTGCAGAGGGCAAGGTCACGCTTGCTGCAGCGGCGTCTCTTGAGTATGCCTTTTCCGAGAAGCTGATCCCGGCATTTGAGGCGGCCAATCCGGGCATTACGGTAGAGGGAACCTATGATTCCTCCGGAAAGCTGCAGACTCAGATCGAATCCGGTCTTGACGCGGATATCTTCTTTTCTGCGGCGACAAAGCAGATGACGGCTCTGAACGACGAGGGATATGTAAAAACCGATTCGATCCTCAACTATCTGGAAAACAAGATCGTGCTGATCGTTCCGGCGGATTCAGACAGCAGTTTAAGCTCCTTTGAAGATATTCCAAATGCGGATATGATCGCGATCGGCGATCCGGAAAGCGTTCCGGTAGGACAGTATTCGAAGGAAGCTCTTACAAATCTCGGCATCTGGGATGGCATTCAGGATAAGATCAGTCTCGGCACCAATGTAACAGAGGTTCTGAACTGGGTTGCCGAAGGATCTGCTGACTGTGGGATCGTATATGCGACGGATGCGGCAACAACAGATAAGGTAAAGGTCATTGCCGAGGCTCCGGAGGGATCCCTTGCAACGCCGGTCGTTTACCCGGTTGCCATGATGACACAGACAGAGGATAAGGATGCCGCTGCAGCTCAGAAGTTCTTCGACTACATCACTTCAGACGAGGGCTTTGCGGTATTCAGCGAATATGGCTTCGCAGACTACAGAGGCAAATAATTAGTTTTATGGATTACTCACCGATTTGGATTTCTTTAAAAACGACGCTATGCTCGACCGTGATCACCTTTTTTCTGGGGATCCTGGCGGCTTGGGCAGTCGTACGTATGAAAAACCGGCGGATGCAGGTGCTTGCGGATGGTCTTCTGACCATTCCGCTCGTGCTGCCTCCGACAACAGCCGGTTTCTTTCTTCTGTATCTTTTCGGAGCGAACCGGCCGATCGGAGCCTTTGTTCTGGACGTCTTTGATTTCAAGATCGCATTTTCCTGGCTTGCGACCGTGATCGCCGCAGTCGTGATCTCATTTCCGCTCATGTACCGTTCCGCGCGTTCCGGGTTTGAGACCGTGGAACAGAACATGATAGATGAAGCAAAAATGCTCGGACTCGGAAATGTTTCTATCCTTGCCCGCATCCTCGTACCGTGTTCCTGGCCTTCGATCCTGTCCGGGCTGATCCTCTCCATGACGAGAGGTATGGGAGAATACGGAGCGACAGCTATGCTCGCCGGAAATATCACCGGAAAGACGAGAACGCTGCCGCTTGCCGTGTATTCGGAAGTGGCTGCCGGTCATATGGATCGCGCATGGGTCTATGTTGTCGTGATACTTTTCGTAGCCTTCTGGGCAGTATGTCTTTTGAATATTTTTACAGAACACGAGAGGAGAATTCGTCTGTGATGAAGGAAAGTGTAAGATTGATCATTAAAAAGGATGAAAAGTTTTTTGGTCCCGGAATCGCAACGCTTTTACATCTGGTAGACAAACATGGTTCTATTCAGGCCGCCTGTGCTATGATGGACATGTCCTATTCCAAAGCCTGGAAAATCATCAAAAGAGCCGATCAGGCACTGGGCTTTCCACTTCTCCTTTCCCAAAACGGCGGAAAAGAAGGCGGAAGAAGCAGTCTGACAGAAGAGGGCAGGCGGTTTCTTCAGTGTTATGATCAGATGAATGAAAAACTATGCGCAGAGGCAGAGCGTCTGTTAGATGAGTGTTTTTCAGAATTTCTGACGAAGCCAGAATGATCGGAGGCATTTTTCAATCATGGATATGGAAAAAAGCGCACTTCTGAAGCTTGCGATCAACAAGATACAAGCCGGGACAAATCTCATGCTGCTGGAGATTATGGAAACGGACGGCAGCGCGCCCAGAAAAAAGGGGACGCTCATGTTTCTTGACGAAGATGGCGGGGAATATGGTACAGTCGGAGGCGGAGCAGCTGAATATCGGGCATGTCAGGAGGGACACAAGCTTCTGAAGTTGAAGCAGAATGCAGATCAGAGCTTTATACTCCGGAAAGAAGAAGCCGACAGTCTCGGCGTGTGCGGCGGAAGCATCCGCATCTCCTTTACATTTCTTTCTGCAGAGCCTGACAAGGCGAAGCTGTCCCTTTCTCTCCTTCAGGAAAGATATAAACATGCGGCATCCGGGCAGAGCTGTCTCTATATATTCGGCGGCGGTCATGTTGCATACAGCATGGCAGATGCGGCTCCGCTGATCGGTATGCCATTTGTGGTATATGACGATAGAGAGGCGCTTGCCAATAAAAGGAGATTCCCCGGGGCAAAGCAGGTCATCTGCGCACCATATGCCGATGCCCTCAGCCATATAGAAATTAAGCCGGAGGATTTCGTGATCATCATGACCGAAGGGCATCAGCATGACTATGAGATGCAGAAACTGATACTGAAAACAGACGCCTGTTATATCGGTGTGATCGGCAGCCGCGCAAAAATCGCATTCAATAACGAAAAGCTGTTGCATGACGGATACAGCCAAAAAGAGGTGGAGCGGTTTTATACTCCTGTCGGCCTGCAGATCGGAGCGGAGACACCCGGAGAGATTGCGATCAGTATTGCAGCGGAGATCATACTAAAACGGGCGACAATAGAAAAACGGAAAAAACTGCTGCGAAGCGACGCGGTGCAGCTGAGCCACGTCTAGGGAAGGAACAGAAACCATGCCATTTATCGTTGCTGTCTGCGGAGCGGGCGGAAAAACGGGCTATATCAGAAAAAGGGCCAGAGAGGCGGCCCGTTCAGGAAAAAAAACAGCAGTCAGTACCACGACACACATCGGCTGCCCAGCTGTTTTTTCGCTGAAAGAATCCTATGGAGATGCGGACAGTTTGACTGTGTCCGTCCGTTACCGCTGTGAAAACTATGATGTGATCGGTAAGGTAAACGGAGAAGAGTCCGGTAAGCTCTGTATGCCGGACGCTGCCGCATGGGAACGCATGTGCCGGGAGTATGACTTTATTCTGGTCGAGGCTGACGGAAGCAGACATTATCCCATCAAAATTCCGGCATTATATGAACCGGTCATTCCGGAGAATGCGGATGAGATCGTTGTTATCATGGGACTGCATGCCGTGGGAAGACATTTTGGTACCGTTTGTCACAGAGCGGAACTTCTATCCGAAAACAGTCTTACGGAAGCTCATTCGGATCTCATATCCGGCGGTCTGATCACAGAGGATGCGATCGTAACGAAAGAACTGATCTGCAGCCTTGCTGACAAATACTATCTGAAGCCGCTTTCCGAACAATATCCCCAAAAAAAGATAAGTCTTTTCCTGAGCGATATGGAAACAGAGCACCTTGCTGATGTCACTAATAAGCGCAGGCCTGCTCTGGTCCTGCTTGCATCCGGCTTTGGAAGACGGTTTGGCGGCAACAAGCTCCTCCATCCGTTTCATGGCAGACCTTTGTATCAGAATGCCGTCAGCAGATTGCAGGATGCACAAAAAAAGCTGACAGATCATAGCATACAAAGTGAACTCATCGTCTGTACGTCTTATCAGGAAATTGAGGAGCAGCTTTCCGGAAGCGGTATGACTGTGGTACATAATAAAGAAGCCCTGGAGGGAATATCAGCCTCCATCCGGCTGGGTGTCAGAAAAGCTTCAGAGCTTGGCTGTACGGACTATGCTTTTTTTGCGGCAGATATGCCGTATCTTCCCTCGGCGGATATTGCCCGTTTTCTTCTTCAGTATCTTTGCTCCGAAAAGAGCTGTGGTCTTATGTGTGCCGGAAAAAAGCTTTCAAATCCCGGAATCCTTTCCGTTTCCCACGCAAAAGAGCTGCTCGGGCTGACAGGGGAAAGCGGCGGCATGCGAGTGATTCGGAACTATCCGCTCGATACCTATTTTTATCAGATCGAAGAAGAAAAACTCAAAGACATCGATGTCCCTGAGGATATCGATAAAAAATAATAACAGGAGAAAAAGCATGCAAAAAAAACTCGTGATCGTACGCGGAGGCGGCGACCTGGCGACAGGCGTGGTATTCGTACTTCATAAAGCGGGATTCGCAGTCATCATACTGGAAATTGCTGCTCCTTCAGCAATCAGAAGAGCAGCCGCATTTTCCGAAGCGGTGTATGAAAATGAAATGACGGTAGAGGGGCTTCATTGCAGGCTGTGCAAAAGTTACGGGGAAGCCCTTGAAGTAATCGGGCAAGATGAGGTCGCGATGCTGGTGGATCCGGAATGCCGGATACTGAAGGAAGTACGTCCTTTTGCGCTTGTAGATGCAATTCTGGCTAAGAAAAATCTTGGAACCAGAATGGATATGTCAGATAACGTCGTAGCGCTCGGTCCGGGATTTGAGGCAGGGAAGGACGCACATCTTGTCGTGGAGACCATGAGAGGACATAACCTCGGAAGAATCTATGACAGCGGATTTGCAATCGCCAACACAGGCGTTCCCGGACTGATCGCGGGGCATTCATCAGACCGCGTGATCCATGCAGAAGCAGACGGAGTGATCCATAATCTTTCAGATATAGGAGATATCGTGGCAGAAGGTCAGCCAATCGCCGTGATCCGCTCCGAAGATGGAACGGAAACACTTGTCAGGGCTGGCTTTACCGGTCTGCTCCGCGGTCTTATTCGTGATGGATACGCAGTAGACAAGGGGCTTAAAATCGCTGATATCGACGCAAGAACAGAACAGCAGAAGAACTGCTTTACGATCTCTGACAAAGCGCGTTCACTCGGCGGAAGCACGCTGTGCGCGATCATGAGCCTCGCATGCAGGCATGGACAGACCATATAAAAATAACGCGGTAATTCCTGTATACCTTTCCATTATTTCATCCCGCTGCTTAGCGTCATTCCCTGTGTAAATTGTTTCTGAAACAGCAGGAAGATAATGATCATAGGCACCATCATCATAGCTGCCGCTGCCATTGTTGCTGACAGATCCGAAGAGCGCTGGCTTTCAAAAATCACAAGGCCCAGCGGAAGTGTCATCCTGCTTTTGTCATTCAGCATCAGGAGCGGATTCAGATAATCATTCCAATGCATCATTGCCGTGAAAATTCCAATGGAACCTATCAGCGGCTTTACATTCGGCAGAATGATACTCCAGTAAATACGCAAAGGTCCTGCGCCATCTATTTTCGCCGCCTCACAAAGACTGTCAGGTATATCCGAAATAAACTGCATCGCAAGATAAATGGTAAACGGACTCAAAAGGCCGGGAATGATAAGCGCCCAGATCGTGTCAAACAGATGCATCTTCTGGATGATCAGATATCTTGGAATCATCGTGACCTGCCCCGGTACCATCATGCTCGCAAGCAGGACCACAAAGAGCAGCTTTTTTGCACGAAACCGGTATTTTGCAAACACATACCCGATCAGCGTACTTGTCAGGATAACGATTACTGTTACAAAAACCGTTACAAACAGGCTGTTTAAAAACCACTGCCCAAGCGGCGCCTTTTCCAACGCTGTCTCATAACCCTTAAGCGTCCATACCTCCGGGAAAAAGCGTGTGCGGTTTGTTCTTATTTCAGCATTGCTTTTAAATGAAGTCAGCAGCATCCAGATAAACGGATACATCATAACCGCGGAAAACAGTCCCATAAATGCAATGATGCTGATTTGCAGTTTCTGACCGTGTTTTCGTCTTTTCACGTTCTCTCTATTCATAACTCCACTCCACACGCATCAGCTGATTTTGTATCATCGCTACAATAAATACGATTATAAACAGTCCGGTTGCAATTGCCGCCCCGTATCCCATATCAAAGCTTTGAAAACTGGTCCGATATATATAATTTGTAAGTACCATCGCAGAATCATGCATACCGCCTTTCGGCGCAAGTACCCGGAACTGCGCAAACATCTGAAAATAGTTTGCCATCGTCATGATAGACACAAACGCAAAGGTCCGCCCCAGAAGCGGAAGCTTTACCAGAAAAAAACGTCTGAGCGGACCTGCCCCATCAATGGCCGCCGCTTCCTCAAATGCCTTGGGAATATTGCTGAGACCCGCTGTAAAAAGAATAACATTATATCCGATATCAGCCCACAGTGTATAAATGATAATAATCCACATAAGCGGCATTTCTGTCAGATACCAGTTTTTCGGTCCCTTGCCAAGGAATATTAAAATCTGGTTCAAAAGGCCTCCGTCAGTTCCAACGATCCCGTATTTCCAGATCATGGAGGTCCCTATCATCGGCGCAATACAGGGAATAAATAAAACTGCCCGAAATAATACGCGTATTTTTCCTGAGCGGATATGCGAAATCAATTCTGCCAGAAATAACGTAATCGCGATATTGAGTACGACCGCAACAACGCAGAAGAAAAACGTATTTTTCACAGCCTTCCAAAATGTGGCATCCTGCAAAAGGCGCACGTAGTTTTCGGCTCCGAGAAACACATTTTTTGAATTTGCCGGATTATAATCATAAAGTGATATTCCCAGCCCGTAAATGACTGGGAATATCACAAATATAAACAGGAACAAAAAGCTTGGAAGCAATACGGCCGCTACAAACTTATTATTTTTCATCTTAATTTACTTACCCCGGAATGAACAACTTCTCTCATTCTGTCTTAATTCTCGTATGAAATCCTGCAGTTTGCCGTGATCTCAGCAGACGCATCCTTCAGTGCCTGCTCTACATCAGGAGCATCCGTCTGGCAAAGATCAATGAACATCTGGTTGAACACATCTCTCATATCAGATGTATTGTACGGCCCCATCCACTGTCCGCTCGGAAGAATGTCAAGCAGGAACGTTACCTGCGGCATAGCTTCTTTGTAAACCTCATTATCCAGCATGGACTTTCTCGGAGGAAGCTGTGAACATGCGATGTTATGCTGCACCAGATTTTCCGGCTGGCTGAAAAATTCCACGTACTTCCATGCGTCATCCACATGCGCGCCATTCTTCGGTACAAGGAGTCCCCATCCTGTTTCAGACGCAAATCCCATCTGACTGCCATACTGCGGTACTTTTACATATTCAAAATCTGTTCCGTATGTCAGGCCATAGGAATCCGTACCTTCACCAATTGCCCAGGAACCAACGGAGCTCATATATCCCTTATCCTGATATACGTCATTAAACTCATATTCTCCTTCTGTCAGATTCTGGAGATCATCCTCTCCATCCTGTACCATGCTGAGAATTTCATTCATTGCCTTAATGCCTTCCGGCGTAGCAAAGTCAACGGATCCGTCTTCTGTCAGATACTGACCTCCCTGCTGCAGGATCATCGCGAGATAATTGCAGATAAGGGCATCGGAATCGATCATTTCAAATCCCTTCATTTCAACCAGATCGCCATTCTTCTTTGCCACCTTTTTAGACGTCTCCCGGAGTTCCTCCCATGTTGTCGGATAGGAAAGCCCTGCTTCATCGAACAGTTTCTTGTTAACAATCATTCCGCCGTACTCAAGGTTGTACTCCATCGGCACGCCATAATACTTGCCTTCTTTTTTATAGATCCCGGTCGTTGGCTGCATATAATCTTCATCTAATTGTTTTGCCATCTCTTCCGGAACTTCCGAGAGTGCATCTGACTTTATGAAAGACGGCGCCATTCCGCCCCATACCGCTATAATATCCGGACCTGCCGTTCCTGCGGTAAGTGCAGTCTGGATTTTATCATTATAAACATTAAACGGATAGCTCTCCACCTTAACTTCATATTCCGGATTTGCTTCTTCAAAGCGATCTGCCATCGCTTCATAAGCCTTGATCCACGGCTCATTCTGATGGCACCAGAATGTCAGTGTGATTTTTTCTCCATCCGCTGCTGCTTCCGAAGCCGTTTCCTCTGCAGCATTTCCCGCTTCGGTCTCTTCAGCCGAAGATACCGCTGCCGTCGTCTGAGAATCGGATGATGCTGATGAACATCCTGTCAGCATCATTGCTGCAACACCTGCACATATTGCTCCATTTCTCAAAAGATTTTTTTTCATAATTACCTCCTGAAATCCTTATAGCTTATATATTCACACTTTTTGTGTATGAAATCAAAATAATGATGCGCCTTCTCTTAGAACAGAATATATCCGATCCCTATTTCCAGCTGTCCGCCTGCCAGCAAATACTGCTTTGCTTTTTTCTGCAGGCTCGTGTGTTCCGGATAACTGTTTTTGTCTTCAAGGATCTGCCCGAATATCCGCTGTTCCGCCTGCGGAAACGGCGCGTGGACCCTGGCGATCTGAAATCGCCTCTGAAACTGCATAATATGGCTGTTATCCTCAAGAAGCATTGAAAGCTTCGGCTCCATCAGCCATGAATCACAGACAAAGCATCCATGTTCCAGATTATAAAACTGTTTTGCCGCCGCAAAAGAAGCATCACATGCCTCCGGCAAAAGCGGCTCTCCTGCCGGTATATGTACCTGCAGCACATCCATTCCCTCTGTCAGATTTTCAGACAGTTTTTCCGGCAAAACCATTTTTTCAAATTGCAGCCTGCCCAGTCGGAATATCCGCAGTTTTACTGACTGCATCAGCCACCAGATATCCATAATCCCCCAGATACCTGTTTTCTGATGACAGTCGAGACACCAGATTGCAATATCTCTGAATGTATCTATATAGACTGATTTCGGAATTTCTTTTTTCCGGTATGCCGGATATGCATCAAGTGCCAGTCTTAAATATAACGGGAGTGCCCTTTCCCGCCAATCCGTTTCCTCTCTCCATGTCTGCAAAAATCGTTCCGGATCAGAGTCAAACAGTTCCTTCCAGACCATATAATCAGAAGCCGGCAAATCATACTGAACTGCTGACTGTTCTGCCTCCTCCGGCAGACCAATCGCATGAATCAGTTTCTCCATATCCGTTCTTTCCGCTTGCATACCTCGTTTCTTCATTTTTACAGCAACATACCTGTCCATTATTTCTTATTTTGACTCTTAACTAATATTCTTATCATAGTTTAATAATACAAAGTATATTTATTATATTTTTTTATAAATCAACCACCTGTATATTCAATATTCATATAAATTTGACAGCCATACCTTTCTTGACTAATTGTTTTTTGTATGCCATTTACAATTGCCACATATATAAGTTCGCTGATAACAACTTCCATTTTTCTCTTGACAACACCTGAAAACAGTACTATTGTTAAGGCAACATTTGAATATGATGTCTTCAGGGCAGGGTGAAATTCCCGATTGGCGGTGCGCCTGCACGATTTTCCGGTGCAGGGATAGTCCGCGAGCGATAAGCATGATTTGGTGAAACTCCAAAACCAACAGTATAGTCTGGATGAAAGAAGAACGTGTTAAAGCACCCGAAGACTATTTCGAGTGTTTTATTTTTATTCAAACCGGAGGAAAAACCTATGAACAAACAACAAAATTATCACGAAGCCGCTGCGCACGGCTTTTCTGCCACACAGCCTCATGACACTGTACGCACTGCATCCGAACGCACGAGAAAGCTCGTTACGATCGCTATGCTCTGCGCAGTTGCCTATGTAGCCATGGTATTGATTCACCTGAAGCTGATGCCTGCCGCGCCGTACCTTACTTATGATCCGAAAGACGTGATCATTACGATCGGCGGCTTTCTCTTCGGCCCGCTTTATGCATTGCTGATTTCCGTCATTGTTGCTTTTCTTGAGATGATCACCGTCAGCGATTCCGGAGTTATCGGCTTCTTCATGCAGGTGATCGCAACGCTCGCGTTTGCCGGGACTGCTTCGCTCATCTACCGCGGCAGACATACAAAGTCCGGGGCTGTTTTCGGCCTTGTGCTGGGCACCGTTCTTATGGTCGTCGTCATGCTGCTCTGGAACTACATCCTGACGCCGCTCTATCTCGGCACTCCCCGTACAGAGGTCGTAAAACTTCTTGCGCCGGTGATCCTGCCGTTTAATCTGATCAAGGGGCTATTAAATTCAGTCATACTGCTCATGATCTATAAGCCGATCGTCGGCGCACTTCGCCGCTCAGGGCTTGTGAACGAAAGAAAGTAACGGTAAACTGACATTCCTGAATTCAAATGATACATACTAAGAGCAGCCGGTCGGCTGCTCTTTTAGTTTCTATCAGTCCTCAGTAAGCCACTTTAACACATTCAGCTTCTGAATACCATCATAGTCCATCTCTCCGAATACCTCATCGAGTGTCAGCAGATACTTCGGATAATTATCCCTGATCTGTCGGAGCGGTGCGAGTTCCCGTTTCAGCACAGCTTCATCAAGCGTTGTCTGTGAAATCTGATAATAACATGGAGCGCCATTCTGCATTACCACAAAATCCACCTCTCCGTCGGTTCCGATCTGTCCGACATAAACGCTTCCGTAACGCCGCTTTAATTCCAGAAAAACAATATTTTCCAAAATATGGCCTGTATCTGCATCTGTGCCCCGCACCAACATATTTCTCATCCCCACATCACAGGCATAATACTTATTCTGCGTTGCAAGGAACTGTTTTCCTTTGATGTTATATCGTCTCGCCTCGTAAATTAAAAGACTGTCTGTCAGCCCGCGAATATATCGGTCTACCGTCTTGGGATCGATTTTTCTGTGGTTTGATGTCATTGTGTTGGCAATTACCGCCGGCGATGTACGGTTTCCGATATTGAAAAGCAGAAAGCGCGCCACCGCTTCCAGCATGTTAACATCAGCAATTTTCAATCTCCTCACAACATCATTCAAAAGTATCGTATTGTAGATACCTGACATGTATTCCCTGGCTTCTTTTTCCTGATAACCATATTTTAATACATAGGGAAAGGAACCATTTACAATATACTGGTTAAATAGCTCTGCAAGACTGAGCGTAGTATCCGCAAGACCGAAGCAGTACTCTTTAAAGGACAGCGGCATCATGGACAGTTCCACATACCGTCCCGTCAGAAGCGTTGCAAGCTCTCCCGACATAAAATATGCATTCGATCCGGTAATATATACATCGCAGTTTTCTTTCAAAAACAAACTGTCTACAACTTTTTCATAATGCTCAACGTGCTGGACTTCATCCAGAAAAATATAATTCATGCGATCCGAAAGCAAACGTTCTTTTACATATGCGTAGAGTTTTCTATAATCTTTTAAATCCTCATGCTCCATATCCTCAAAATTAATCGCAGTGATCTGATCTTTACCCAGTCCGCTGAGGAGCAGCTCATCCTGAAACATTTCAAATAACGTTGATTTTCCGCATCTCCTGACGCCGGTTACAACCTTGATGATCTGCTGATTTTTCCATTTCTGCAGCCAATTCAGATAATCTGCTCTCTTTATCTGTTTCATAACAAGCCCCTCCTTTTTGGTATTATACTCCATTTTTATTCAAAAATATAGAGAAAACGGAATATATTCCATTTTTAAATAAATTATCGATAAAACGGAGCGTTATAAAAAAATCACCCCACAATGATTTCGCATAAATACAAATCATTTCGAAGTGATCTTTTATCATAAGCAATTTTTCTTAAATTCCTGTAAAGCGCGTCGTCTCCTCAAGCACCCGCACAAACGCAAGAAGCCCGGCCTCATCCTCTGCACAGAAACGCTCTGTTACGGGGCTGTCGATATCCAGCACACCGACTATCTTTCCATCCTGATGAATTGGAATCACGATCTCCGAACGGGACGCGCTGTCACAGGCGATGTGGCCCGGAAATTCATGCACATCCGCAACACGCTGCACCTTATCCTCATATACCGCCGTCCCGCAGACACCCTTTCCGACCTCGATCCGCACGCATGCCGGTTTTCCCTGAAATGGTCCCAGGACGAGCACGCCGTCCTTCATCAGATAAAATCCTGCCCAGTTGATCTCTGACATCGCCTGCCAGAGTGCCGCTGACGCGTTGGAAAGATTGGTCACAAAATAATCCTGCTTCTCGCAGAGTGCCTTCAAGCGGTTATTCAGAATCGTATAGTTTGTTTGTTCCATATTTTCTCCCTGCCGACCGGTGAACAGATCTGTTCTGTCCGCCCCTGATTATGTCCTGTATTCTCAGTCCTTTTTTAGCTCTTCCTTGTGTACAGGATATCAAAATTCACC
Source organism: Eubacteriales bacterium (assembly GCA_030524135.1). Classification (GTDB taxonomy): domain Bacteria; phylum Bacillota; class Clostridia; order Lachnospirales; family Lachnospiraceae; genus Avilachnospira. Next base: position 24,427 of record JAUNHA010000005.1, on the reverse strand, counting down.
GTCTGATAGAACGCCTCCCGGAAGCGCTCTGCATTTCCGCCGCATGCCTGCATCAAAAACATGGTCTTTGTCACCGTCGCCTCAAAGGTCATGTCGTAGGCTTCGATCAGGTTGAATTCCTTCTTCACCTTCTGCCCGACCTCATAGACCTCCATGTTGCTGCCCTCATTTACGACCTGCGTCGCCATGACAACGAGCTTGCCCTTTGACAGCCAGTGCTTCATCTCCGCATAAAATGCATTCACAAGGCTTTCCGGAAGCCCTCCGACGCCGAAGCTCTCAATAATGATACAGTCGTAATTCTCAAACAGGTATCCGAGAAGCTGCGGCCTTGTACCGGGGATGAGCTTCAGAACAACCACATTTTCATTGAGCTCTTTGTGGAAAACCGCCCGTTCCTTATACGGTCTCTGTGGAATATAGCGAACGATCTTTCCGTCGAGCATGACTGCAAGCTCCGGGAAGTTCACGCTTGAGAATGCGTTGTAGCTTTTCGCCCGGACCTTTTTCGCACGCGTGCCCGCGATCACCATGCCGTCAAATACGATCACAACATCCTGCGACCGGTCGTCAGCCGCATAGATGATGCTGTCCAGGAGATTGGTCTTTGCGTCCGTCGTATCCATGTCGATCGGCTTCTGCGCGCCCGTGATGACGATCGGCTTTGGCGAACGCTGGATCATATAGGAAAGCGCCGCCGAAGTATAGGCCATGGTATCCGTTCCGTGCAGCACGACAAATCCGTCATAGCTGTCATAATGCGTCTCGATCGTCTCAGCAAGCAGCCGCCAGTAAGCAGGCGTCATATTGGTCGAATCGATGTTGCAGACCTGCACCACATCCATATCACAGACCTCAGCCGCCTCCGGCACATAGGAAAGCATCTCCTCCGCAGGGATCTTCGGCGCAAGCCCGTCCTCCGTTTTTTTAGAAGCGATCGTGCCGCCGGTGCACAGTATCAGTATCTTTTTTCTCATTCCATTCTTCACTTTCCGTTTATTTTATTCGATCGGCTTTGTCACGTCGATCCATTCCGTATATCCGGAAGTCCGCTCCAGTTCCTCTATCGTAAGCTCGATCGCAGAATTTCCGCTGCCTGCTGCCGGAAATACCGTTTCAAACCGCTTGAGGGAATTGTCGAGATAGACCGTCACCCCATCCTTAATTCCAAACGGGCAGACACCGCCCATGACGTGCCCGATCTCCTCCGGAAGCTCCTCCGGCGTAAGCATCCTTGCCTTCGTATGGAAATATTCCTTATATTTGTGGTTATCCACCTTCACATCACCCGCCATAAGAATCAGGACTGGCTTCTCAGCCACATGAAATGACATGGTCTTTGCAATCTGTCCCGGCTCTGTTCCCGCCGCCTTCGCCGCTTCCTGCACGGTCGCGCTCGACTGCGCAAATTCGATGATGCGTCCTTCCATCCCATACTGCTTAAAATGCTCTCTTACCTTTTCCAAAGACATCTCTGTGTCGCTCCTTTTCAAGTAATTTTTGTCTTCTGCAGGCTTTATTATTTCTTTCCGCCCACCCGGTTTTTCTCATTTTTCTGCAAAAGTTCTCCCATAAACCCACAAAGTTCAGGCGTGCAGTTTTCCTTTACAACAATGATGCCCTGATTTTTCGACATCATAATATAATAATTTGTTTTCGTCTCAAAAATCCGGTAGATCTTATTATATGGAAGCTGTGTAGATCCCAGCCGGTTATTCGTTTCCAGATGGTCCGGATAAAATGATATCTCCGCCGTAAGCCCCTGCAGCTCTGCGTTCGCGCGGTATGCTTTTTCTATGCTGTGCCGGATCAGCCTGCGGAAAATGAAAGCTGCTGCCACCGCTGCGATCAGCGAGATCACTGCCTGCGGCAGATCATGCGAAAATACCAGTTCCACGACCGCGCGCAAAACAAAGATCCCCGCTATCAGCAGCCATGGCGGAATGCGGGACATCCGGTCAGTCATCGTCTGCCCAAAACGGCAATATTCTTCCATGCTGTATTCCGTCCGCGTCCGATACAAAGGCTCCGGCTTTTCCTGCGGGATTTTTTCCTCTGCCGGCAGCTGTTCCTCCGCCGTCTTAACCTCATCCATCTTCGTCTCTTCCATGATCCTGTCCCCTATCGATTGCTGTTATTCTATATGCCTTGCTCAGCGTTCGCCCAGCTGATCGCGGCATCCACCGCACGCTTCCAGCCGCCGAGCAGTTCTTCCCGCAAATAAGGCTCCGCCGCAGGTACAAATTCCTTTGACAATTCCCAGTTTCTGCGAATGTCTTCCCGGTCTTTCCAGTACCCTGCGGATAGGCCTGCAAGATAAGCCGCGCCGAGCGCAGTCGTCTCAATGCAGAGAGGGCGCAGCACACTTGCCGAGAGAATGTCCGCCTGAAACTGCAGAAGGAACTCATTTGCGCTCGCACCGCCATCCACACGGAGCGTTTTCAGGCTGAGACCCGAGTCCTGCTCCATTGCACGGATCAGATCACAGACCTGATAGGCCATGGATTCGACCGTGGCGCGCACGATGTGATCGCGCCCCGCGCCGCGCGTAAGCCCCGTCAGCATGCCGCGCGCATAGGAATTCCAGTAGGGTGCGCCAAGACCTGTAAATGCCGGCACGAGGTACACCCCCTGTGTATCCGGCACGCGCCTGCAGCAGTCTTCCGTCTCCGCCGCGGTCCGGATGAGACCCAGTTCATCTCTGAGCCACTGTACCGCTGCCCCCGCGACAAATACGCTTCCTTCAAGCGCATATTCCGATCTTTCCCCTGTAAATGCCGCAACCGTTGTCAGAAGCCCGTGCTCCGAACGAATGCACTTTTCTCCCGTATGCATCAGCAGGAAACAGCCTGTTCCATACGTATTTTTTATCTCACCGGCTTCAAAACAGCACTGGCCGAACAGCGCCGCCTGCTGGTCTCCCGCGGCTCCCGTGATCGGAATCTCCTCTCCGAGAAGTTCAGAAGAAGCATATCCGTATAAGCAGCTGCTGCCCTTTACCTCCGGCAGCATGGATTCCGGAATATCAAAATACCGGAGCAGCTCTTCATCCCAGCACAGTCTGTGGATGTCATAGAGCATGGTGCGCGAAGCATTTGTATGGTCGGTCACATGCACGCGTCCCTTTGTCAGATTCCAGATCAGCCAGGAATCCACTGTACCAAAGCAGAGCTCCCCGCGCTCTGCACGCTCCCTTGCACCCGGGACATGATCGAGGATCCATTTGATCTTTGTCGCTGAAAAATACGCATCCGGGATCAGCCCAGTCCGTGAGCGGATCAGCTCCTCCATACCATCCTTACGCAGACGGTCTATCATATCCGCGGTCCTGCGGCACTGCCAGACGATCGCATTATATACCGGAATGCCCGTTTTCCTGTCCCATACGACCGTCGTCTCTCTCTGATTGGTAATGCCGATCGCCGCGATATCTGATGCCGCCGCGCCGGCTTTCGCCATCGCCTCCGTCATGACGGAATACTGGGATGCCCACAGCTCCACGGGGTCGTGCTCAACATATCCCGGCTTCGGATAGATCTGCGTAAATTCCTTCTGCGCCTTGGCCACGGCACGTCCGCTTCTGTCAAATAAAATGCAGCGCGAGCTCGTCGTTCCCTGATCCAGCGCTGCAATATAACTCCCCTTCATGTTCATCTCTCCTGATTAAAAAGCGCCTGATAGATATCACGCCTGGAAACGCCGCGGTCCTTTGCCGCCGCCTTCATCGCTTCCTTTTTGTCCATGCCGGCGTCCATATACTGCTGAACATGCTCCTCGATACTGAGCGTCTCAAAGCTTTCCCTCTGGCGCTGTAAAAGCTCTTCCCGGCTCCTGCCCTCAATGACAAGGACATATTCTCCCTTCGGGACCGTTGCCGCTGCCTCGGAAAGCGTCGTGCGGATCACTTCCTCATATCGCTTTGTAAGCTCCCGGCAAAGTGAGATCCGCCGCTCCCCTCCAAGCACATCTGAAAGCTCGGACAGGGTTTCCCGGAGATGATGCGGCGCCTCATAGAGCACGATCGTCCGTGTTTCATCCCGGAGAGAGCCGAGGACGGCCTGCCGCTCTTTTTTTTCTTTTTTCGGCGGCAGAAATCCCTCGAAGACAAACCGCCTCGTGGAAAGCCCTGAAAGCGTCAGCGCCGTAATAACGGCAGACGCACCCGGAAGAGACGTGATCTCTATGCCCGCTTGTGCGCACTTCTGCACCAGTACTTCTCCCGGATCTGAAATGCAGGGCGTTCCCGCATCCGTGATGATCGCCACATTTTTCCCCGAAAGCATCTTCGCCACGAGCTCATCCGCCTTCTCAAAGCGGTTATACTCATGGTAGCTTGTCATCGGCGTCTTTATCTCAAAATGATTCAAAAGCTTTATGGAGTTGCGCGTATCCTCCGCGGCAATGAGATCTGCCTCGGAAAGCGCACGCAGCACGCGCGGCGTAATATCCTCCAGATTCCCGATCGGCGTTGCGCAGATGTAGAGCTTTCCGCATCTGTTTTCAGCACCCTTAACCGCTTTCTGCGCTGCTGCCTGTGCCGCGCTCCGTTCTGCTCCATTTTCGTAATTGTCTCTGCGATCCTTCATAGCCTCTACATTCTCTGTGATTTGCCGTAAGACTCGATCACGGCATCCATAAATGCCGCCCGGACGCCGCTCTCCTCGAGCACGCGCACGCCTTCGATCGTCGTTCCGGCCGGTGAGGTCACCATGTCCTTCAGCTCGCCCGGATGCTTTCCGGTCTTCACTGCAAGCTTACCTGCTCCGGCAACGCCCTGCGCTGCAAAGCGGTACGCCATCGTACGCGGCATTCCGCAGGTCACCGCCCCGTCTGCAAGCGCCTCGATCACCATAAAGATCCAGGCCGGCGACGCGCCGGCTACCTGCCCAGCCACATCCACCAGACGCTCCGGGACCTCGACCGCCTCTCCAAAGCTCTCGCAGACTGCCATGACTTCAGCAAAAAGAGTTCTGTTATCTTCCTTCTGCATCTCTTCATTTCCGCAGACTGCACTCATGCCTTCCCCGCAGAGCGCCGGCGTGTTTGGCATCACGCGCACGAGCTTTCTGCCGTTTCCGAGATGTTCTTCAAAATAAGACAGGGTCTTTCCCGCCGCAATGGAGACGATCACCTGCTCTTCTCTGAGCGAAGGTCTGATCTCCGAAAGCACCCCGTCCATCATCTGCGGTTTTACACAGAGAAACAGGATATCCGACCTCTGCACAGTCTCCATATTGCAGGTGCAGCACTGTATCCCATACTCTCCCGAAAGTCTGTCAAGCTTTTCCCTGGTCGGATTTGACACAAAGATCTGTCCGCCGTCCGCGATCCCATTCTTTACGATTCCGCCGATGATCGCCGACGCCATATTTCCCGCTCCGATAAATCCAATGCTGTACTTTATCGCCATATCATGCTCTCCTCTTTCTCTGCCGTTTCCTTACCGCGCATCTGCTATCCTTATTTCATCGCTGCACGGCCTTTACGCCGCTTATTTCACACTGAACTTATAGGTCGTCAGCATATATTTCGTCTCGCCTGCCCTGATCACGGGCTGATCCCATTCCGGTTCATTGATCGCGTTCGGATAATACTGCGCTTCAAACGCATAGCCATCCCGCGGATGATAATGCGCTCCGCCTTTGGCTTCGACCTCCGGATTCAGGAAATTTCCTGTATATAGCTGCAGCCCCGGCAGGCTCGTGAAAATTTCCATATATCTTCCGCTCGCTTCATCATAAGCACTTGCCGCAAGCTCCATCTTACCCTCCGGCTTTCTCAGACAGAAGTTATGATCATAACCGCCGCAGTAATGAAGCTGCGCCGTATCAACATTAATATCTCTTGAAAGCGCCTTCGGCGTGCGGAAATCAAATGGTGTATTGTCTACCCGCAGCAGCCGTCCTGTCGGACAGACGTCCTTCGCCGCCTCGCAGAACCGGTCCGCCTCTATCCTTACGATCTGTCCGAGCGCATTTCCGCTGTCATGCCCCGCCAGATTGAAATACGGATGGCAGGTGAAGTTTGCCAGCGTATCTTCCATACCGGCAGTCAGTTTATATTCGATCATAAAATCATTTTCATCCGTCAGCGTATAGATGATCCCGATCTCAAGGCTGCCCGGATATCCCTGATCTCCGTCCGGGCTGTGAAGCGTAAGATGCAGCTCATCTGCCCCCTGTACAGTACGTGCCTCCGCCGCATACAGACGCTTTGAAAGCTTGTCAGGCCCGCTGTGCAGATTGTTTTCCCCATTATTTTTTGCAAGCCTGTACGTCTTTCCGTTTAAGGTGAATTCCGCATTTTTGATGCGGTTTGCATTTCTTCCGACGATCGCCCCCATTTCGCCGTCGTTGCGGAAAATGCCTTCCGCTGTGTCATATCCGAGTACCACGTCCGCGAAGTTCCCGTTTCTGTCAGGTGCCAGAAGTCCTGTCCATACCGCGCCAAAATCGGAAACCGTCGCCGTAAGGCCGTTTTTGTTCCTCAGTTTATAAAGCGTCACCGTTTCCCCCGACGGCGTCGTTCCAAGTACCTCTTTCGTAACTGCCATGTTCTTCCTCCTTCTCCCTGTTCAATTAATAGCCATATATATCATAGATTTCATCTGTAAAACGTCCCTGCTCGCGGTAGACGATCAGCGGCTTTTCAACACGGCATTCACTGCCGGCATCCTTCACCGCCTCGATCAGCACCATATTGGCCTCCCGGTCCGTAAACGGATGTACAAACTTCAGGCGTTTCGGCTCCAGATGAACCGCACGAAGCGCCGCAATGATCTCGATCAGACGCTGCGGTCTGTGTACCATGTAGAAGCGTCCTCCTGAACGCAGAAGCTTTGCAGCCGCGCCGCAGACATCCTCCAGCGTACAGAGCAGCTCGTGCCTTGCGATCGCCTTTCCCTCATCCGGGTTTTTAAGCCCGTGCGCGCCCTTCATATAGGGCGGGTTTGAGGTCACAACATCAAAGCTTCCCGCACGGAGAACCGCAGACCTGTTTCCCGTGCCGCCGTCTCCCGCTCCCGTCGGATTTTCGCCCGTTCCCGGTGTCAAATGCAAGGAGCCATCCGCTTCAAACCGGTCTGCTGCCGCAAAAGCCTCCGGGATAGCAATCTCTCCCCTCTGAGAAAGTACCTCTCTCAAATTGCCGCAGAGTATGCTGACCGACTGTTCATATCCATTCAGCAGCACGCTCGCGGCAGCCATTTCCGCCACCCGTTCCTGCACCTCTATGCCGTAAATATGACCGCCGCCGTACTTCGCATGCAGGAGAATCGGGATAATGCCGGTACCTGTTCCCAGATCGACGGCATTTTCCTTAAGACCGAGCGATCCAAATCCGGAAAGCAGCACGGCATCCATTCCAAAGCAGAAGCCGTTTTTATTCTGAATGATACGGCAGCCGTTGCGCTGCAGATCATCGATCCGCTCGCCTTCATAAAGCCGGATTTCTTCGGGGATTCCCGCAGGCTGCTCCGTTTTTTTTACGCCGTTCATATCTGGTTTTTCTTCCTGCACATTAATCATCAAGCTTCGATTTTTTTTCACTTCTGTCAAGCTTTTCAAGTGCCGCAAGCTCCCGGTCCTCTTTTTCTTTCCTGCCTGCGCCGCGGTCTGTCTTTTTATCCGGCTTCTCGCCGCGCTCAGCCCGCTTTCCCTTTTCATTCTTCCGCCGCGGCCTGAATTTAAGCTCTTCCGCAGGATATTCCCGTACCTCGCGCTCGTCGTTCGGCAGGCTTACGACCACCTTTACGAGCTGCTTTAAAATGCTCACGGACTGCACATCTCCATGAAGACCGTCCGGGGTCGTCACACTGTCCCCGACATTCGGGAGCTTCCGGTTCAGCGTCTCATAGACCTCTTCCTCATTTTTCAGGCAGCACATCAGCCTGCCGCATACGCCTGAGATCTTCGTCGGATTCAGAGAAAGATTCTGCTCCTTTGCCATCTTGATGGAAACCGGAATAAACTCGCTCAGATAGCTGTGGCAGCAAAGCGGCCGCCCGCAGATACCAAGCCCGCCGAGGATCTTCGTCTCGTCCCTGACACCTACCTGCCGGAGCTCTATTCTCGTACGGAATATACCCGCAAGATCCTTTACCAGCTCACGGAAATCGATGCGGCCGTCCGCGGTAAAGTAAAACAAAATCTTGCTGTTGTCAAACGTATATTCACAATCGATCAGCTTCATCTCAAGCTGGTGTTTACGGATCTTTTCCCGGCAGAGCTGAAACGCGTCTTTCTGCCTGCGCGCGTTTTCCGCCTCGTGCTCGGTATCTTTTTCGTCCGCAATGCGCATGACCTCTTTCAGCGGCTGGATCACGCGGATCTCGTCCACTTCATGATTTCCGAGGATGACCTCTCCGTATTCCACACCGCGCGCCGTCTCCACGATCACATGCTGGCCGCGCTTTATTTCAAGCTTTCCCGGATCAAAATAATATACTTTTCCCGCCTGGCGAAATCTCACACCGATTACTTTTACCATTTATTTCTCCTTCATATTTAAAAACAAAAGCTCAAGCGCCAGCTCCGGATTAACGTTTGCCTTAAGGCGGAGCGAGCAGGTCTCGATATCCTCCATGATCTCCTCAATGCCCTCATACGAGGAAAGGGAGGCGAGTTCCATCATTGCGGCACGTTCGTTTCCGAACGCGAGGCCGTTCATGTCCTTTGTTACCTTATACATCATCAGATCTCTGTACCAGAGCTGGATCAGGGACAAAAGCTCCTGCAGATCCGGACAGAGCTGCTTCAGCTTAGCCGCAGCCTGTGAAATTTCCGCTGCATCCAGTCTGCGGATATTTCTGCACAGCCGGATCGCCTCATGATACCAGATGGAAAAGGTCTCGTCCGTTAAAAGGCTGATCGCCTTTCCCAGGTTTCCTCTGGCAAACGCCACGCAGAGATCAAGGCTCTCCTCCGGCGCATCATAATGCGCGGCAAGGAACGCGCGGATCTGTTTGTCCGTACGCGGCTTCATCTGAATCCTTGATACTCTGGATAAAATGGTCGGAAGCAGTTTTTCCACATCCGACGTGAGCAGCATGATCACCGCATACTCCGGCGGCTCCTCCAGCGTCTTCAGCAGCGCGTTCTGCGCCTGCGGCGTCATCTTCTCCGCCTCGGGAACGATGTAGATCTTTCGTTTTCCCTCATACGGCCGTATCTCGATCGTATCGCAGAGCTGTCTGCGGATCTCGTCAACAGAAATGCTGTCCTGCTTTTCATGATTTACATAAATAACATCCGGGTGATTTCCCGCAAGTATTTTTTTACAGGACGGGCAGGAAAGACAGGAGTCCTCTCCCTCCTTGCGGTTTTCACATAAGAGCATCAGCGCAAGCGCCTGCGCAAAGGTCTTTTTTCCCATGCCTTTTTCCCCTGTGATCAGGTATGCGTGGGAAATGCGCCCGGAGCCGGCCGCGTTTAAAAACTGCTCCTTCATAAAATCGTTTCCAAGAATATCTTTTAATCCTGCCATAAAGCTTCCCTGCTTTTCTTTCCTGCTTTTTTTATTTCCTTCTGCCTGTGTTTCCCGTGTTCCGGCTCTGTTATGCCTTCCGGCAGATCTCTCCGCAAAGCTCGTTCAGACAGCTTTCCAGATCATGGTTATTATAGCGTTTTACAATTCCCGCTTCCCGGAGATTCTCCTCGGAGAAATCCTCCGCATCCGCCAGAAAACGCCGGCAAAGCTCCCTGTAATTAGGTGTCTTCTCCTTCATTTCCCGCTGCAGCGCGCGCATCAGGCGTTCCCCGTCATCGATCTCAATATAAAGCGGCGTAAGATGTTCCGTTCCGAAATACTCCCGAAGCTTCAGATAAGATGCAAGGGTTCCCGGCACCAGATAATCACCGCGTGAAAGGTCGATCTGTCCGTCGTCTACCGTCGCATAGATCCACGGACCGCTGACGGTCTGATAAACTCTCTTTTCTATCAGCTTTCCTTCCGTCTCATACCGGGAAAGCTGCTCCTCTGTCACAAAAAAGTAAGCCTTTCCGTCCGTTTCTCCCGCCCGTTTTGGTCTCGTCGTATACATGACATTTGTATGAAGCCCTGGACAGCGCAAAAGAATTTCCCGGTACAGCGTATCCTTGCCGCTCGCCGATTTTCCCATGATGCAGAATATTCTTCCCATCCTTTTCTTACCTTCCTGCTCTCAGATTACTGCGGCGCACCTCCGACGACCGCCCCTTCCGGTCCCGCCAGGACTGCAGAACCGCCGCCTTCCGCGGGCGCGATCGTTTCCGCGGGCTGAGGTGCCGCTGTCTCCTGCGGTACCGCGGGTGCCTTTGTCTCCGGTTTTTCCGCCGCCTCCGTTTTCTGCTGTCCGCCTGTCTCCCCGGGTGCCTCCGTTTTCTGTTCAGCCGGTGCATCAGATATCAGCGGATCTTCCGTATTTTCCTCTTTTGGCTCTACATCGATCGGATCCACTCCCACGGCAAGCGGGGTGGTGTGGGAAATGGAGAGCGTCACGAATTCATCCTTTCCGGAGACGGTCCGCATTCCGATCGCCTGATGATCCTGTACGCCTATCAGCGAAAGCTGCGCCGCGCCTGCGCTGCTGTCATTCAGCACATCCACGTCTCCGGCCTTTGTAATCTGTACAAAGCGGCCGGTCCCATCCGCCGAAGTATACTCCGCGATCATATTTCCTGTTTCGTATTCATAATGAATATTTCCGATCTTTCCGGAAAATTCAGCTGAAATGATCTGTTCATTTCCGCTTCCGTCTTTCCGCATGATGCGGCTTATGGTCTCTCCAAAGGCAGTGTCTGTCTCCGCATAGTAGGTGTATCCGCCCGTCGTCACGCTCGTCTTATTCTTTACGCCCCGGATCGTACCGTCCTCTCTCAGATAATAGGTAAAACCTCTGCCCTTAAGTTCCCCGCTATCCGAGCTTACGGCATCTCCGTTCTCATCGACAAGATGCGCCGCTCCGCCTTCAATGATCACATAGAAGACCTCGTCCGCACCCGACTGGACCGGCTTGTTTTTAGAGGTATCGTCCTCCGCCTCTCTGGTGGTGTGCATCGCGCCGTCCGCATAATAATAGACGGTCCCGTCAAGCACCTTATAGCCTTCCACATTCTCTGCCACGATCTGCCGCACGGTATCCCCCGGCTTCATCCGGTAAAGCTTTCCATTGATGGAAGCCTCTTCGTCCGTGAGGTCCTGCCCGTCCGTAAGCGGCAGAAAATAGATATAGTTTCCATCGATCTGCATACTGTACGGTCCCGTGTACTGCGGGTTCTCGTCTCCGCCGAGCTGGTAGGACATCGCATCCGTCGTCCGCTTATACATAAGCGCCGAAAAAGCGCCGCGCGTATCGTCCTCATCCAGAAATGCCCAAAGGCGCCTGGTCTGTATGAGACTTGGGTAATCTCCAGGCACGCTGCTCTGATCCGGCGAATAAGCCGGATTATAGCGGATCGAGCTGAGGCGTCCGTCTTCCGAAAAGGTATACAGCATCCCCTCGATCCCCTTTGTTCCGGTCTGCAGCTTTTCATTTGTATTAAAATAATAGAGTTCGTCTCCGTCAGCGATCCACTCGTCCTTCGCAAAACTTCCGTCATCTTTGCGCCATTTCACGGATCCGTCCTCCAGCGTCTCGAATCCGCTTGCCTGCGAAGCGCTCTCCGTTTCATTGTTGATCTCAATGTTCTGCCCGGAGGAGCTTGCCTCCGTTTCGCCCTTGCCAAAGGCTCCGGCGATATTCTTAACCTTGCCTGCCACATACAGCACGACAAATACGGCCGCAACGATCAGTGCAACGGCCAGAACAAAATGAAAGATATCTCCGACAAAGCTGGATTTCTTCGGTCTTCTGCGTCTTTTTACCATCTATATTCAATCCCCGATCAGGCTTAAACTTCAAGAAACAGGCGCATACGCCTTCTGTCTGCAGAAAACATATCTTCGCGCCTGAAAAGAAAATCAGTACTAGTTTACCATTTTCCGGCGCATCAATCAATATAAGTTCGCAATTAAGTAAAGAGGGGCGGTCTCCCGTGGAAACTGCCCCTCTTTCGCACTCTGCCAGAACCGGCAGAGGCCTGTTGGTTGGTATTTGTGGTATTTGTATGCTGCTGATGCCCTGCTTAATCGATTACCGCTCTGTCTGCAAGATCCTTATTCAGATAGGAGGTCGCCGTCTTGGAGATGTCAATCGCCTCTTCATCAGAGATGCCGTCGATCGCCTTTGCCTTGTTGTACCAGTCCTCAAAGGTCATGCCGACCGGGAACTCTGCATCAATATTGTCCTTGATAAAGGTCTCAAAATCGTCTGCATTCACCTCGCTCAGCAGATTGGTATTCAGGAATGCCTGTACGTTGTCAAGACGCGGGATCTCTTCCTCCGGAATCTGCGGATACTGCGTGAAATAATGAATATAATTATCCACGTTCTTCTCAGAGAACTGCCAGGTGATCGTACGTCCCTCTGCAACGGTCTTCATGTAGATCGTGCGAAGACCAACATACGGATCCACGTCAAATCCATCCGCGAACATCATCGCCGCATTATACGGATGAAGATACATGTATTCGATCGCCTTTGTGTGCGCATATACAAGACGTCTTGCAAGCTCCGGGCACTTCTCCTGGAATTCACTCGCCATTGCATAGATGCAGCAGAGACCCCACTGATCAGCCGTAGATTCACTGTTTACGTCCGCAGCGCCCCAGCCGATCGCCATGATATGTCCAAACCCTTCAAACTCTGCAATGGATGCATACGGATCGCAGCAGGTAAATCCATCGATCTGACCCGCCTTCAGTGCGAACATCGCATCCTGCTGGCTCATATTTACAATGTTATAAGCATCCGGCTGATCGGAAATTCCGAGCTTCCCGGACCATGTGATCCACTCCGGATCGATATTTGGCTCTGCACTGATCGCAAGGGTCTTTCCTTCGATCTCCGAAGCATCCTTGATATCATTGGAAGCCACAAAGTAACGAGAGCCTCCGACGTGGTTTCCTGCCGCCATGAAAAACGGCGCACCCTGGTTCGCTGCACGGATCGCACCCTCGATACCCATGTACCCGACGTCTACCTGTCCGGAAGTCATGCCCTTCAGCGTCTCTGCAGACTTTGTCACGTTGACCTTGAGACCAAGCGCCTCATAGATGCCTGCCTTTTCTCCGATGATGGATCCAACCATGTGATCGCAGTTGAAGTATCCCATCTCAATCGTGTAATCTTTCTCTGTGTCGTTCAGCTCGCCGAATTCAAAATCCTTAACCGCTTCCTTCGGATCATATCCGATCGCTTCATTGTCAACGGTTGCCGTCCTTTCACTGCTGTCATGGCAGGCTGTTGCCGCCGGGACAACAAGTGAAACCGCAAGCAGGCATGCAAGCGCTCTCTTTTTCATACTGTTTCTCCTCCTGATGTGTTGTTTCAAAAGCTCCTGCCCCTCCTGGGGCGGATTTTTCAGAATATCATGTTCAGAATATAAATATTCGTTTATATTTATTATCATAATGAGAAGAGCCTTTTTTGAAAACCTTTATTGCATTTTCTTATAAGCCGGCATGCTGCTATAAGCATTTATAAACAATTATTTATATTTTCTCCGCTTCTTCCACGCGGATATATGGAATCTGTATCGTAAAGGATGTCCCCCTGCCTTCTTCCGATTTCACATCCAGAAAACCGCCATGTTCCTGCACAAGTCTCGCCACCACGGTAAGGCCGATACCATTTCCTTCCTTCATCGGTTTTGTCGTAAAGAACGGTTCAAATACATGCCGCTGCTGCGCTTTCGGAATGCCGCATCCGTTGTCCTCGATGATCAGGCATATAAAGCCCTCCTGCTCCTTTGATGCGCCAAACATAACTCTTAATACGGCATCCTGCGTTTCCCGCATCGCATAGACCGCGTTATTTGAAAGGTTCAGAATGATCTGGCTCAGCATCCCGCTTTGTCCATGTATAAAAAATTCCCTGCGGCTGAGCTTCGTTTCCATGCGGACGTGCTCCGGAAGCAGTTTCTCCACCATGCGCAGACTTGTGCGTACCTCCATGGACGCATTAAAATCCACAGCCTTTTTCTCCGCGCGCCCCTGTCTCGTAAATTCGAGCATCTGCCGTGACAGATCGCTGCACTGCAATGCGGACTGGTACAGCGCCTCCGTCTCCTCCGGCAGAAGCCCTGCAACCGTCTTATTATCGCGGAACAGCTCCGCATAGATCAGCACCGGCGTCATCTGATTATTAAATTCATGTGCAAGTGAACTCTGCAGGGCGGTAAGCTCCTTATCCCGGTTATAAATGCGCAGGATTTCCTCCTGCTTTTCAAGCGTTTTTCCCGCTTCATTAAGCTCTTTTTCGTACCGGAGCGCCAGCCTCAGCTGCTCCTCCTTCTTCCGTGACTGCATATACAGCCACATAGATGCAAGCAGCCATATCAGCAGCAGTCCGCCCAGAAACGCCAGATAGATCGACAGCTTTTCGATCGGCTTTACCAGCATATCATAGTCTTCCGCTACATATACTGTAAAAACCTCATCTCCTACTGCTGCCGAAGCAAAGGCCAGAAGCTCATTCTGCTGTACCGGCGCGCCGTTTACCAGTTCATAATGCCAGGTCTTCTGCACAGCCGGCAGTGTATTTCCGGCAGCTTCCGGAAATGTGGTATCCGCAATGTCCTCTTTTCCCTGTTCAGCAGACATCACGATCTTTCCTTCCTTGTTTCTGACGATACAATAGCCGTTGTTGTTAATATGCAGGCTCGAAAGCGTTTCCGTCTGGCGAAAGATCCGGTCGAGATTCCATTCAAACTGCAGAACGCCGGCAGGCTCTCCGGCAACGGAAACCGAAAGCGTCATATAAAATACATAATATCCGCCATTCTGATAGACACAGGGTCCGCTGATCACCGTTCCCGGGGCTTTTGCCGCGCGCAGGCAGATATCCCGCTTCCACGCAGGCAGCCGTTCATAATCGGATGGTCTGTAAAACAGTTTATCGCAGAAGACCTTATCAAGTTCCGTATTCAGCGCCTCCATGCTTTCAAACTCATCAGCATAGAGGCTCAGCAAAAGCTCTTCCTTATCACGGAACTCCGCCTTAAGATTGATCGCATTTGCGGATGCAAGGCTTTTCAGGCTCTCCGCTTCACTCTCGACAAGTGCATTTTCCACCGTACGATAAGAATAATAAGCACCGCAGAGCAGCAGAACAAGCCCGACGAGCGCAAACAGCAGATGAAACAGTGCGTGCCTGCGCGGATAATTTGCAGGCTGCGCTTCTTTTTTTCCGTTGATTTTTTGTGTTTCGTTTGTTGTTTTCACCTGTTTGCTTCCTTCCTTCAGGCTTCTTGCTAAATCTGCAGCCGTCCGCTATAATATAAACACGAATTTGGCAGCAATTCAATCCCTATATGCATACAGAACCGGCTGCTGCCTTTGCCGGACTGATTTAAGGAACCCAATATGACAGATACTTTGGAAAACCCCATTCAGGTCCTTGTGATCGACGATGAAGCATCCGTGCGCACGGCGATCCGGGCTGCCCTGAAGGGAGAACAGATACATGCAGATGCGGCTGCAGACGCGAAAGAAGCGCTCGCGCTTCTCGAAAAGACCTCTTACGATGTTATTCTTCTGGATGTACTGATGCCCGGCACAGACGGATTTTCCCTGCTTAAAACACTGCGGGAAAACGGGATCTTCACTCCGGTCATCGTACTGAGCGGTCTTGCGGAAGACAGCAGCATGGTAAAGGGCTATGGACTTGGCGCAGACGACTATGTTACCAAGCCGTTCAGCAAAACCGTACTCGTCTCAAAGATCCGGGCTCTGCTCAGAAGGACCCGCGAATACACCGCAAAAGCTCCCCAAAGACCGGAGATCATCTGCGGAGATCTTCTTCTGAAACTGGATACCCGGACCGCACAGCTTTCCGGAAAAGAGCTTTCCCTCTCCTCAAAGGAATTTGCGATTCTCTGCAGACTTGCCGCAAATCCCGGTGAGATCATCTCAAAGGAGCGGCTTTACCGTGAGGTCTGGAACAGCGACAAAACCGACAATGCCAAAATACTGGTATACATTAACCGTATCCGTGACAAGCTGGAGGAGGATCCGTCCTCTCCGAAAAGGCTGGTCACCGACTGGGGAAAGGGATATCACCTGAACCCGTGATCGATATCTGTGATTTCACAAAAGCGGAAGTGCTCCGGAATAAAGCCGCCGACTGGCAGGCTGTCCGGAATACTCCCGCTTTTTTATGTTCTGAATGCGTTTTTCGCTCAGACGAACGTCTGCTTACAGTGTGATCACCTGATCCACGCCCGCTCCGCCGAGAGCTGCATAGACATTCGGGAAACAGCCGATACCGCACGGAGCCTGGAGCTTATCCGCAATATCTCTCTGATAGCAGCATCTGTCGCAGCACATCAGAAGAATGCCGTATTTGTCCGCAAGCTTTACGATGCGCTCGCCGAGGTCTGAACCCTCCTGCATGATAAACGTATTATCATAGAAGAACATCATTCCCGCTACCTCCGCACCGTGTCTCTCCTCTTCAAGCTGCGGTACGATCATGTTCTCCAGAATATCTCTTACGTGATCAGATTCCAATAAATATGCTACTTTCATTACAAATACCTCCTCATCCTGTCCGCCTGGCGGATTCTATGAATACCAACAGGTTTATTTTACAAAAAAAAGCAATAAAAACGGCAGCTATATTATAATTTCAAATACAGCCGCCGGATTTTATTATGTTATATGGCTTACAATTTACGCAGTCGGTTTTGCGGTATCAAAGCATCCCTCATCCACCGAAAAGATATTATAGGCTTCCCGGATCGCCGCATCCATATCACACTTGACTACAAGATTCCGGTCAAGCTCCATATCTGCCACATACTCGTCGAATTCTGCAGAACTACAGAAGAAATTCATGGTATTTCAGCAGCTTCCCGACCAGTTGGACAGCTCTCCGAGCGGGAAGGTGAGCGCATGCAGCGCTTTCGGTGAATAATCAACCACTTTGCCGTTTCTGATCTCCACGTGAATCGGCGTGCCTGTGACCGCGCATTCCGAATCCACAACCGTATCCTGGTGCAGTGTAAATGCCGCTCCGAGCGCGTCGATCGCGCACATTGCCGTAAATTCCCTGCCGTCCGCAAGCTTCACATGATGCTTTGTCTCAAGTGCGGATACCGGATAGATGAAATTCACATTTCCGTCCTCATCTGCCACAAGGCCGTCCTGAAACTCAAGCACTGCGATGATTTCATCATATTCCTCCGGGCTCATGGAAAGCGCCTTAAGCGCCGCCGCCTTATCACCTTCAATCGAGTATTCTCCGTTTGAGATCACCTGATCGATAATGTACAGACGCAGCTCGTTCTGGCGCTGCGTAAATTTCCTGTGGACATTCTCATCCATGATTTTCTCCGTGGCATTTGTCCTTTCAAGAACTTCGTTCAATTTTAAACCCTTCTTTCTCTCTGTTTTCAGTATTATCTTTACCTGCTTCTTAAACTGCCGGATGTTTTTCCGCAGCCTCTCTCTTCTGAATAAATTCGATCAGATCCTTATCCTCCTGTGTTACCACATCTCCGTTGAGTGCGGATTTAAGGATTTCCGTGATATGATCAATATATTCATGATATTTCGCGCACTCTCTGTCTCTCGGCCGCGGAAGGTCAATTTTCACCTCCTCGAGAATACGGCCGTGGTCTCTGGACATGATGATGACGCGGTCGCTCAGATAAACAGACTCATCTACATCATGCGTTACCATCAGAGACGTGCATTTCTTCTGCATCAGGATGCTCTCAAGCTGCTGCTGCAGCATATGACGCATCTGAAAATCGATCGCGCCGAGCGGCTCATCCATCAGAAGTACCTCCGGGTCACAGGCAAGCGCGCGCAGAAGCGCAACTCTCTGCTTCATACCGCCGGAAATTTCATGAATATAATAATCCTTGTATTTCTCCATCTGGGCGATCTTAAGCAGCTCTTCCAGCTTCTTCTCCCGCTCTGCCTTCGGCATGTGCTTCTTGATCATCGGATACTCGATATTTTCTCCGACGCGAAGCCATGGAAACAGCGCATAGTTCTGAAACATAAACGCCCTGTCCGGTCCCGGTTTTGTGACGATCTTATCATTTACCCTGATCTCCCCGGAATCAGCTTTCTGAAAACCCGCGATGATCGTGAGCGTCGTCGTTTTTCCGCAGCCCGACGGCCCGAGCAGGCTTACAAACTGTCCTGCCTCCACATCAAAGGAAACGTCCTTTAAAACGCCAAGGGCTGCTTCTCCCTTTCTTCTTGCGGCGAATGTCTTCGTGATTTTTTCTACCTTAATCGACATATATTTTCCCTTCTCGTTTAATCTATCTCCAAAAATTTAAGCTGCTTTCCGGACAGCCATTCTTCCGTAGTCTGAAGCCGTTCTGCAAGCACTGCTTTATCATTCAGCTTTCTAACCGCACGGTTGTAGCCTTTCAGAAAATCCGAAAACGCCTCAGTCCCTGCAAATTCCTTATCCACAACCAGCACATAGGAAATGTAATCCCGTCCGATCAGCGGTCTCGTCTTATAATCAGGAACTCCGGCCGCATAGCTGATGTCAAGTATATCTGCATCCACCTGTCCGTCTTCCAGCGCATACAGAATTCCTTTTTGGGAAATGTCCCGAAAAGCTTCGATCTGCGGGTAGGCCTTAGACGCAAGATTTTTTTCCTGTTCACGTCCCTGTGTTACGCCCACCGTACGCACTGCCTCCCACGGCATGTCTTCCTTATATACGATCAGCTCCGCATTCATCACGACCGGTGCGTAGATCATTACCTTATCATTTTTCTGTACAGTATAATTTGCGATATGGCTGCAGAAAAAGCCGACATTGATCTCCGCCGCATTCAGCGCCCACTGTGCCGTATTGCTGCAGCAGTCCGCAAAGGAGCTCATATCGATCGTCTGGTGCAGGGTATATGTCCCGGAGAGTTCTTCCGTAATCTCCTCCATCAGAATACCCGAAATATCATTTCCGGCACCGATCCGGATGACCGCATCCCTGGAAAATGCCTTTTCCCGCGGAAACAAAAAGACGATCGCCGTACAGACAACTACAAATCCAAGGAAAAATGCCAGTGCTTTTTTTACCGTTCCCATATCACATCATCTGTCCCCGGCATCAGCAGCAGTCTGCCATGCCTTCTCCAAACAGATCCACAGGCTCTCCGTCAATCATCCTGTAGATTGCATAGCCGACGGCTCCTTTTTTTTCACCCGACACTATAAATTCGATCGGACCTGTCTTATCGATATTTTTAAACTGGATCTGCTGATTTTCCACGGGGCCCGGAATCGGTTCTGAATAAACAACTCCGTCTGCATTATTCTGACAGACGATCATCCGCGTAAGCTTGTCCTGCGTACGGTAAACGAGTACCAGATCCTTTCTGCCGTCATCCGTAACATCCTCCTCGCAGGCACGCAGCACTTCCCTGCATGAAGGGAAATCCGCCAGAAACCTTACAAGAAGCTCATTGTCCTCAGATACTTGAGGCGCGTAGTTTGCATTCCGGAAGCTCTGGGCCTCGCGCAGCTTCTGCTGCTCATTCAGATAATTGCTCAATATAAATCCGGCTATCAGGAGCACGAGAATAATTGCCGGATAAAACAGCGGATGACGTTTTTTCTTCTGCACGCCCGCTTTTCCCGCAGAGGTTTCATTCATTTTGTTCTGCTCCATATTACACCGCCTTTCCGGCATGTGCGCCTTTCAAAATCTTATAGAGCGCATACGCCGCATAGCAGAGAAGCACGATGCTGCAAAGCGCCTGCAGCCAGTCCGGAAAATCGATGATCATCCGGTTTGCATTGCTGATCGTATGATGCGTCTGATCATAATCGAGCACCGGCTGGAATCCCGGCATCAGAAGCCGGTTCGTGATATATCCAACCACATTTGAAATCGTTACGACAAGTACAAAATACAGAAGCATTGCCCTTCTTCCGATCGTACGGTCAATCGTAAGAAGCTCGGGGATGTTTGTCGCCGCACCTGCCATCAGGAAGGTAATCGCTACGCCGGGTGCTGCACCTGAAGCTACAATTGCCGCGATAAACGGAATATGGCCGACCGCACATACATACATAAGCGCCGCCACGACCGTAATACCGAACAGAGAGATAAATCCCGGCTGTCCCAGATAGTTCTGAATAAAGCTCTGAGGCACAACGTTAAAGATAAATGCTGCTACAAGCATACCGGAAACCGTATACTTACTGATCGTCACCGATAGTTCCGTGAGTGACCAGTGAAGTCCGCTTAATATTTTCTCCGGAATGGAGGGTTCCTCAAATTCAAGCTGAATACGTCCGCCCCCATCCCCTTCCGCATCACTCTGCACCGGGCTGTCTGCCCCGCCTGCAAAGGTGTGCATGTGATTTTTCGTCTTGGGATTAACCCCTATATGCAGTTCATCTCCTGCAAAATGATTTGTCACGATTCCGACGATCATGGGTGCGCAAAAACCTGTGATCAGATAGATGATGGCAATTTCCTTTCCAAGGAGACCAAAAGCAAGTAAAAGCGCAATGGGATTGATCATCGGTGTACTTGTCATAAACGTCAGCGTCGGTCCAAGATAAGCGCCGCTGTAATACATGCTGATCCCCAGCGGTATTGTTCCGCAGCTGCAGATCGGGATCAGCATGCCTGAAACTGTCGTCCAGAACACGCCTGCGATCCGTTTTGACCCGATTGCCGTCTTCTGGATTTTTTCGGGCTTCAGAAACTCATGAAGGACGCCCGCAAGGAGAAAGCTGAATACCATCCAGACCGAAGAGCTACAGATCATGTTCCATGCGGAAAGAAGAATCTTTTCAATAAATACAATAAAAGCCCCCATTTTATTTTAAAGCCTCCTCAAATGCCTCTCTTACCGTCTTTTTCGTCAGCTTTGTGATTGCTTTTTTTTCATTGATCACAAGCATACTCTTCGTTACCGCACCATATTTCTGAATATAGTCAAATTCTTTACCGGCGCGGTATATCACCACGTTTACCCGTCCTTTATACTGTTCTCTCAGGGAAGCAACCTGCTCCTCAAACACCTCGCATCAAGCACAGGCACTGATATATTCGATACACGGTTTTTCAAGCATAAGACCCCTCCTCGTTTGCAAAAAGCGCAAATGCGCCTAATTCCCCAATTATTACAATTGTGAGTCATTATCGCACAAATAAAGTGTTTTTTGCAGATTTATCAATCTTTTGAATTTGTTAACAATTATTTATTATATTTTCTTATATTAATATATACCACCCCTCATTTCTGTTAAAATACAATGAAAATATAAATATCTATTAATTAAGGAGGAAACAGGTTGAGCGAACCAGTCAGTTCCGTCAATCGGATGGTCGCCGCCTCCCGCAACTCAGACAGACGCCGCTGGCGAAGAATGGGCGGAAAGAATTATAATCTGACCGCAATTCTGGCCCTCGTGATCATATGCCTGATCTGGACAGTTGCAGCGCACATCGTCGATAAACCGTTTATTTTTCCGTATTTCGAAGATGTGCTCAGAGAGATCGGCTATTCCCTGACGGATATTTATGTGCTGAAAAATCTCGGCATCACAATGCGCCGCGTTCTGACCGGATCTCTGGTTGCCTTTATCATCGGATATCCGCTTGGCATGCTGATGGGCTTCTTCCCGAAGCTTCTGCAGTCTCTTTCGCCGTTTATCAACTCGCTGCGTCAGGTTCCTATTATGGCCTGGGTACCGCTTGCGATCGTATGGTTCGGCATTGGTGACGGACCGACAATTTTCCTGATCGCCTTCAGCGGCGTATTCACAATCATTCTGAATACGATCGCCGGCGTACAGGATATCAGCAAAGATTTTTACAATGCGGCACGCTCCATGGGAGCAAGCACGCTGGGTGTTATGAAAGACGTTGTACTTCCGGCTTCCATGCCGGGTGTACTCACCGGAGTAAGGCTTGCAATCGGCCTCGGATGGATGTCCGTTATATGAGCGGAGTTCATTGCGACCAGTGCCGGTTTCGGTTACTGTATGGTGGAAGCGCAGGGCAAAATGCAGACAGATACTGTAATTGCCTATATGATCATCGCCGGTATCATCGGATTTCTGATCGATTTTATCATGGTAATGGTTGAGCGCGTTCTTCTGAAATGGCGTGAAGCATAAGAATGCGGATGCCACATCTATTGACTCTTACAATTTTAGAATGAATACACCAGGAAAAAGGGCTGCTTTATGCAGACCCTTTTTTTATAAGAGCTCATTGATGCATGATTTTTATTATTGTATAATTAATACATTAGTATGTTACTAAATTATTATAAGGGGGTGTTTTTATGGAATTCAAAAAAATCGTTGTCGTTGGGGGAGGTATTCTTGGAAGCCAGATCGCATATCAGACTGCATACAAAGGCTTTGATGTTACTGTGTGGCTGAGAAGTGAAGGCTCCATCGACCGTGCAAAGCCAAAATTTGCAAGATGGCACGAAATCTATCTTCACGACTTAGAGGCCGTGAAGCCATTGATCGGAACAGAAAGCAGGCTCTATCCGCGGGGTCTGATCGATGATTTCAAATCCTTAACTACAGAAAAAATTGATCAGTTAAAAGCACAGGCAGACAGAGCTTACGAAAGCCTGCATTTTGAACTTGACATGGCAAAAGCTATGGCTGATGCAGATCTCGTCATTGAATCACTTTCGGAAGATCCCAAAGCGAAGATTGCTTTTTATCAGCAGATGGCACCCGTTCTTCCTGAAAAGACCATCGTCGTGACGAACACTTCTACCCTGTTGCCAAGTATGTTCGCAGAATATACCGGCAGACCGGAGAAATATCTGGCCCTGCACTTTGCGAATGAAATCTGGAAAAATAATACCGCTGAAGTCATGGGACATCCCGGAACGGATCAGAAATATTATGACGAAATCGTAGCCTTTGCTCAGCAGATCGGTATGATTCCTTTGAAACTGAAAAAAGAGCAGCCTGGATATATACTTAACTCCCTGCTTGTTCCATTTCTGAATGCAGCGCAGGCACTACTGGCAAATGAAGTAGCCGATCCGGAGACCATTGATCTGACCTGGGTACTTGCAACCGGCGCACCGGCAGGACCATTCCGCATTCTGGACATTGTCGGTCTGGATACTGCCTACAATATCGTCATTATGGATCCCGCTGCAAAAGATCCCGACTCTACAAAGGGTAAAATTGCGAGATTGTTAAAGAATTACATTGATGCCGGAAAGAAAGGTGCTGCATTCGGAGAAGGCTTCTACAAATACAAATAAAGAAGAAAGCGGGGAAAGGGTATCATGAAAATTGAACTGAAGAAATGGGAAGCAGCTGATACCCGGGCACTGGCACAGATTTGCAGTGAAACTGACAGGCACTTTCTCTCGGACCGCCTTCCCGATCCATATTCTGTAACAGATGCAGAGCACTGGATCTCTTTCATTCAAAAAGAAGAAGGGCGGGCAGGGATTTTCCGTGCCATAATTGCCGACGGCGTTATCGTTGGAAATATCTCGGCAGAGCTTAAGAGCGATGTGTACAGGCGGGATGCCGAAGTAGGGTATCTCCTCTCAAAGCAGTACAATGGTCAGGGTATCATGACTGAGGCGCTAAAGCTTCTCTGTGAAGAAGCATTCCGGCAGCTCGATATCTGCCGTCTTACAGGACTTGTTTATGCGCCCAATATTGCCTCGAGACGAGTGCTTAAAAAAAACGGTTTCTCACTTGAAGGCATCCTGAAACAGGCTGTAACCAAAAACGGAGAAACCTATGACCTTTGTGTCTATGGGAAGCTAAAAGAGAATTCTGCGCAATAATAGATAAAACACGCAACAAAAACAAAAGGATTAAGCCACCTTGCAGAAGCGGAATAGGAAAGCCCCAGAGCTGCAACTCTGGGGCTTTCCGTATGTTGTAATGTTGTTTCTCTTAGCCTTTACTGTCTTATTATAGCAAATATAATACCAAAAATAAAGGAAAATCCCCGCCCTAAAGACGAGGATAAAAAAAGTGAGCGCAGCGGGAATCGAACCCGCGACAACTTGATTAAAAGTCAAGTGCTCTACCGACTGAGCTATGCACCCACGAATGCCTCAGGCAGGAATCGAACCAGCGACACATGGATTTTCAGTCCATTGCTCTACCAACTGAGCTACCGAGGCGTATGAAATTACTGTACTTGTTATTATTTTACAATAATTCCGTAAAATAAAAAATTGCGGGGGCAGGATTTGAACCTGCGACCTCCGGGTTATGAGCCCGACGAGCTTCCGAACTGCTCTACCCCGCGCCAATCAATATAAAATGAATTTCAAATTATTTGAGCTTTGAAATTCGAATGGGGCCTATAGGGCTCGAACCTATGACCCTCTGCTTGTAAGGCAGATGCTCT
>JAUNHA010000038.1 GCA_030524135.1 Eubacteriales bacterium | reverse complement strand
AGGTCTGCAACACCTTGATCACCGGTTCAAATCCGGTCGTCGCCTCTCTCAGAGAAGTTCCAAAATCCGTACAGAATACGGGTTTCGGGACTTTTTCTTTTCTCACAATATGTTTGCGCTTCTTTTGCGGCAGAACCTGTAAAAATATTGTAAGAAACGGAACTGGAATTTGCATGTGACATTGTGCTATAGTATATACAAATAGGCTGAAAAACGGCCTTTGACTGCGGCACCTGTCCGGAACAGAAGATCAGGCGGATGTCTTTTGCAGAAAAATGATCGATCAAAAAGGAGAAGGAACAGTATGAAAAAAAGCTTTTTTCTTTCTGCCCTGATGCTTTCCATGGCATTTCCGGCTTCTGTATATGCAGATGGCATCACTGTACTTACCGCACCGACTGGCGATACCTACATCAGCTCGGAACCGGCAGTGCTTTCAGACACATTGCCTGTTTCAGTTTCAGATGTGATTTCCGGGCAGACGATTCCCACACCCTACGCGGCAGATAATACCGACACCTTTACGATGTTTGTGGGACCGGGAGACGGACTTCCGGCAGCAGACGGCAGCACCGGCGCAGGCAGCTTGGGCGGACCTTCTGCAGACGGCAGCTATACGGGAGAAGGCATTGCACTGGACGGGCTTTATGTTAAGCCGAGTTACTGGAGAGGTGATATCTACTGTGCGGAGAGCTGTATTCAGAATCCGTCTACCGGAGAGTGGGTATATACCTATACGGATGCCTATAATCCTGAACATGATTATCTCTATAAAGTGAAATATGAAGACGGCGACTGGTATGTCTGCGAGAATTTCGGAAACGACCTGTGGCTGAAAAAGGCGCATTCCACGCCGGTAACAAGCGTTCCGGTCAATGCCGGAAGTGAAGCCAGAACCAAGGTTCTGCAGACTGCTTTTTCACTGCTTGGAAAGCCGTATTCCTATGGCGCTTCGGGTCCGGACAGTTTTGACTGCTCCGGTTTCGTAAATTACTGCTATAAGGCGGCAGGAATCAGCGTGCCGCGTACATCCGGCGATTTCGGCGCGATGGCAAATATCTCCTATGATCAGCTGAAGCCGGGAGATGTTCTCTGGAGAAGCGGACATGTCGGCATCTATATCGGCGTGGTTGACGGCACACCCAAATATATTCACGCACAGAATACCGGGACAGGCGTTGTCACGGGTACACTTGATGCAGGCGAATATGTGGGCTTTGTCAATGTGATCGGCGACTGATCAGGCATCTGGAAAATATCCGGGCTTAAGTGGGTTTAAGACCCGGGCGATAACCGTCAGAAAAATCGGATAATTCAGAAAAGTATCATAACGGCACCATGGACTGCGGAGCGGCGCGGACCTGGTGCCGTTTCGTATGCGAGCCGGGCGCTGCCTGCTCAGGCTTTTTTGAACACGGTCGCTGACAGTTATCAGCGATTATCAGCTGTTATTGACTTCGTATTTTGACTTTTCATCAGTGGCAGAGCGTGGTAAAATATGAAATGCCGAAATACGGCAGACGAACGATAAACTGCGTAGAATAAATGAGGCAAAATAAACCGGGTACAGGGGGAACGTACGGATGAAAAAGAAAACAGCAGCGGGACTGCTCGCGGCAGCACTTTCTTTCAGCATGACGCTGAGTGCGTTTGCACAGTCTGCATTTTACAGGGAGCCTGCATCGAAAAAAGGACTTTTAGTCAATACCGAGGCGATGCTTTCGGATACGGCCGAGCTTCAGACAAAACAGGCCATCGTCAATGTGCCAATGAGCTTTGTGCTGAACGGGAGTACGTTTGCGGCAGTTGATCACTTTATTACCGGACTGTCCGACAAGGGAATCACGGTCACGGTGATTTTATTAAATGACCGCCAGAGCGTGCGCCCGGAACTGATCTACGGGGATCAGGGGGCAGCCTGCAATTACTTTATGCTGAATGTATTTACGGATGAAGGAAGGCAGGCAGTCAGCGAGGTTGTCGGAAAACTTGCAGCGGCATGGCAGAATAAGGTGTCGAACTGGGTGATCGGCAATGAGATCCAGGATCAGACCTGGAATTATATCGGTCCGATGGACGCGGATACCTACTGCAGACGGTATGCGGAGGTCTTCCGGACCTGTTATGACATCATCAGATCGCAGAATTCCCTGGCGGAGGTCTATATTCCCTTTGACTATGGCTGGATGAATGAGATGAACGGCAGCACAAAGTATAACGGCAGAACCTGTCTTGACAAACTGTCCGCAATTTTTAAGGAAGGCGGAGATATTGACTGGGGCGTTGCGTGGCATGCCTATCCGGATCCGCTTACAAGTCCGGTGTTCTGGGATGACGGAGGCTATGCGCCGAATTCGGAGAATGCCTATATCGTCAACCTTAACAATCTGAATGTGCTGACGGATTATATGCAGCGCGCGGAAATGCTTGGACCGGATGGAAAGGTCCGGAATATCATTCTTTCCGAGCAGGGATTTTCCTCCCTCAACAATGGAGCTTCAGATGAAAACCTGCAGGCGGCTGCCTTTGCATACGGCTACTTCCTTGCAGAGCAGAATCCTTATATCAAGGGATTTTATCTGAACCGGCAGACGGATGCGAAGACGGAGGTAAATGCCGGAAGAGCGTTCGGCCTGTGGAATACGGATATGAATGCCGCGGAAAATGAGGCGGCATCGACGAAGAAGTATATCTGGCAGGTATTCCGCGATATCGATGGTGCGGATAACGGATATATCAAAGAGCTTGTAAAAAACACTGTTGGCGTGGATATTCCGTAAACAGATAAAATAACGGTACGGAAAATCCGGGACAAAGGAATAAAAGACTAATTGCAAAAGAAACGGAGAAAAACATGGAAAAGAAAAACCCGATCGTAACAATTGAAATGGAAAACGGAGGAGTGATCAAGGCGGAGCTTTATCCGGAGATCGCACCGAATACGGTAAATAACTTTATCAGCCTGATCAATAAGGGCTACTATGACGGCATCATCTTCCACCGCGTCATTCCGGGCTTTATGATTCAGGGAGGAGACCCGACCGGCACCGGAACGGGCGGACCGGGCTACCAGATTCGCGGCGAGTTCAGCTCAAACGGATTTAAGAATGAGTTAAAGCACAGTGCGGGCGTGCTTTCCATGGCGCGTACAATGATCCCGGACAGCGCGGGCTCACAGTTCTTTATCATGCATGCGGACGCTCCGCATCTGGACGGACAGTACGCATCCTTCGGTAAGGTGACGGAGGGAATGGATGTCGTGGATAAGATCGCAAACGCAAAGCGTGATTACAGCGACAGACCTTATGAGGATCAGAAGATTAAAAAGATGACGGTGGAGACCTTCGGCGAGAGCTATCCTGAGCCGGAGCGCGTATAAGTCCGTGAAACGGGCTGTACAGACATCTGAATCAATTGAGCTCGGCGTATTGCTTGCGCTTTCGGGCGGATTCATGGATGCGTATTCTTATATCGCACGCGGAAAAGTATTTGCCAATGCGCAGACCGGAAACATCCTTTTGTTTGGCGTACATCTTTCCGAAGGAGAGTTCGGGGCGGCGGCCCATTATCTGTTTCCTGTCATAGCATTTACGCTCGGGATCGCACTTGCGGATTTTGTGCGTATGCAGAATATCAGACGCGTGCACTGGCGGCAGGTGGCGGTTCTCTTTGAGGCGCTGATTTTAGTCGCGGTAAGTATGATTCCGTTTTCCCGGAATCTGCTTGCCAACAGCCTGACCTCCTTTGCCTGCGGCATACAGGTACAGAGCTTTCGGAAGATTCACGGAAACGGCATCGCTACAACGATGTGTATCGGCAATCTGCGCAGCGGCACGCAGAATATCTGCAGCTGGCTTCAGACAAAAAATACGGCAGACCTTGAAAAGGGCCTGCTGTATTTTGGCGTGATCATAAGTTTTGTTACCGGAGCTGTATTCGGGAATTTCTTTATTAATGCACTGGGACAGCAGGCGATTCTGGTGAGCGCAGGACTTTTAACTGCCGCATTTGCCGTGATGTTTATCGACAGGGAGGGAGCGGAATGGCAAAAAAGGAAAAAGAAATAAAGACGAATGTTATGAGACTTCTGGACCGGGCGGGAATTGCCTATGATGCCAGAGAATATGCATACAGTGAGGATGATCTGAGCGGTGTTCACGCGGCAGCGGTGCTGGGGCTGCCCTGTGAGAAGGTGTTTAAAACGCTGGTGCTGCATGGGGATAAGAGCGGATATTTCGTATGCTGTATTCCGGTGGACCAGGAGATCGATCTGAAAAAGGCAGCAGTCATATCGGGGAATAAAAAAGCGGAAATGCTGCATGTGAAAGAGCTTTTGCCGCTGACAGGTTATCTGCGCGGCGGCTGTTCCCCGATCGGCATGAAAAAACAGTTTCCGACCTATATTGATGCGAGTGCCGAAAGCAAGGAGCAGATCGGCATAAGCGGCGGACAGCGGGGTGTTCAGGTGCTTCTGTCTCCGGAGGAACTGAAAACATACATCCGCGCGGAGTATGCGGAACTGATCTGAAAATATCGGAAGGAGTGTTCATGCACGAAGACGATAAAAAGAGAAAACAGCAGGTGATCATTCTGATCATTATTCTGACGATCATGCTGATCTACGCGCTGGGGCGGATGAATCTGGTCTGATCGAATGAATGGATTAAAATAAATAAAACGAAAGAGATTTACATGGAAGATAAATTTAAAATCAGAAAAGCAGTACCGGGAGAGGGAGAAAAGGCCGCAGAGCTGATCCGACGCGTGAGGGAAGCGATGCCTGAGGAAGAAAAGCTCTGGCTTTCCATTGATGCGCTTTCGGAAGAAGCCGCCGCGCTTGATGCGGGAGAGCTCTATGGCTATTTTGCAGAGGATGAGGACGGCAGAGCCGGGGGCGTGTTCCTTGCGGATATTCCGGGACTTAAGGAATACAATCTGGGGCGGCATCTTGATTTTTCGGAAGACAAGCTGAAGCTCGTGGCACATATGGATACGGCGGCGGTGCTTCCGGAATGCCGCGGACACAGACTGCAGCAGAGGCTGATGCTGGCAGCGGAGGAGGAGCTGCGGCAGGCGGGTTATAAATATCTGCTCTGCACGGTGCATCCGAATAATCCGTACAGCCACGGAAATCTGGAAAAAATGGGCTATCGAGCGGTCTGGCAGGGATTAAAGTATGGCGGCAAGCTTCGCGACATCATGCGGAAGGATATCTGATATGATACAGACGACACTTTGCTATATCGAACGGGAGAGCAGCTACCTGATGCTGCACCGCGTCAAAAAGAAAAATGATGTCAATCACGACAAATGGATCGGAGTAGGCGGCAAGTTTGAGAAAAATGAAGCGCCGGAGGAATGTCTGCTCCGTGAAGTGAAAGAGGAAACGGGTCTTCGGCTTACGGGCTACCGGTATCGCGGCATGCTGACATTTATTTATAACGATAAGGATCCGGAGTACATTTTCACATATACTGCTGACAGCTTTGAGGGAGATTTGGATGAGGCAGGGCTTAAAGGCTGCGACGAGGGCGAGCTCTGCTGGGTAGAGAAAAAACGGATTCCGGAGCTTTCACTCTGGAAAGGCGACCGGATCATGTTCCGCCTGCTTGCGGCAGAACGGGAAGCGCCGTTTTCCCTGAAGCTCTGTTACAATGGAGATGAGCTCGTGGAATGGAAAGAGCTTTCCGGTGCGTACAGGGATATACTGGAAACGATGTAAAACGGGGAGTACAGAGGATGGGAATGCTGTTAAAAGAAATTGAGGAAAGAAGAAGCATCCGGAAGTTTAAACAAATCCCTGTGGACAGACAGGAGCTTCTGGATATTCTTGAGAGCGGATGTAAAGCGCCGTCGTCGAAGAACCGTCAGCCATGGAAGTTTGTTGTCGTGGAAGGAGATGCAAAGGCAGGAATGTTCACAGCATTTCGGAACGGTATAGAGCGTGAAGCGGAAGGGACTGAGGCGTTGCTGCCTCTTAGCCGGGAGCATCTTGCCGGAGCAGGATATACCCTTTCCATCATGGAACAGGCACCCGTTACTGTATTTATTTTTCAAACGCTTGGCACGGATATCTTTGCAGAGCGGACAAAGGAAGAAATCGTTGCGGAGATCTGCAATCTGCAGTCTGTGAGCGCAGCGATCCAGAATATGACGCTGGAAGCAGCACATAAGGGGCTCGGAAGCCTGTGGATCTGTGATATCTTTTTTGCTTATCAGGAGCTTTGCGACTGGCTTCAGACGGAAGGGGAGCTGATCGCAGCGCTATCGATCGGTTATCCGGATGAAATGCCGCCCGCACGGCCCAGAAGAGCGGTGGAAGCGGTAACGGTCTGGAAATCTTAAATTCGAAAAATGTGCAGAGATTAAGATTAGAATATATCCTGGCGTAAATCAGAAAGGAAACGAGAGCTATGCGCAGAAAAGACAGAGAGGTAACAGATCCGGGGCGGATCAAGGAAATCATTCTTTCAGCAGATTGCTGCAGGCTCGGCTTTTGTGATGAAGGCTCGGCTTATATCGTACCGCTTAATTTTGGATACGAGGAGCGGAATGGAAAACATGTCTTTTATTTTCATGGAGCCCGGGAAGGCAGAAAAATAGACCTGATGCGGAATAATCCCAAAGTGGGGTTTGAGATTGATATCGGCCATACTTTTATAACAGGGGATATGGCATGCAGTTACTCCATGAATTACCAGTCTGTCATGGGAACGGGAAACATTGCATTTCTTGAAGATACGGAAGAAAAAAGATATGCGCTTTCGCTGATCATGGAGCATTATACCGGGGAAAAGGAATGGAACTTCCCGGATCAGATGACAAAAGCAGTCTGCGTATGGAAGATGGAAGTGGAAACGATCAGCTGCAAGGAGCACCGATGATAAAAATCAATTTCAGAAATAATCGGTTTGAAGAAGAATGTCAGAATATTACTGATTTGCTGACGTTGAAAGGAAGCTTTCATAACAGGATGAAGCAATATCTTTGCAGCCGGTTGTATCTGGATATAGAAATAATTCAGACTGCGAAAGATGAAAGGCAAATTGAGAATTATCTGAACCCCAGGCTTTATACATTGTATCGGGAGAGTGAAGTGCAACGCCAGAAAAAACTTGCGGCGATTCGAGAAAAATGGGAAGACTCCAAAGAAGAAATTGAAGAACTTCTTGACTGTATTTATCAACCGAAGTCTGGGATTGATCTGGATATATGTGCGAAACTTAGTATTAATTATGTTTGTCCATATGATTATGAAAACTATACGTTTGATATCAACTACAGAAAATCTACGGAAGAGATGCTCGAAACGTGCGTTCATGAACTGATTCATTTTTTCTGGTTTCCGGTGTGGGAGGACCTGTTTGGAACAAAATGCAACGCACAGCAGGACCCGCTTGCATGGAAGCTGTCAGAACTGGCAATTGATGCATTGTTTAAAGAAACTGAGCTGAAGAAATATTGTGTATCGGAAACTCCGGCACATCAGTGTTTTTACGAGATCGAGATAGAAGGAATGAGCCTGGTCGAGATTTTCAGGCATATGTTCAAACAAAACGACCTGAAAAGCTTTATGAAACAAGGATATGAGTTTTTTAAAAGCCATGAAGCAATACTCGAGTGAGCGAATATCCTAAATATAAGGGGTAAAATGGCAAATTAACCCCTTATATTTAGGACTTTTTTGTGATATGATATGAATATAATAATTATAATTCGTTTGTATTACGGAAGTACAGGTGTAAAACGGAGCAGCACATGGAATTTGCAAGACAGGATCAATTAAGCGGAGCTGAGATTAAGGTTATCCGGGCGAGGCTTGGCCTTACACAGAAGACATTTGCAGAGCTTCTGAATGTATCGAAAAAAAGTGTGGAGCGTTGGGAACAGGGGGCAGACAGCGTTTCCGGTCCGGTTACGATGCTTTTGAAACTTCTTAAGGAACATCCGGAACTTGTTGAAGAGATGGAAATACCGGAACAGGAGTTTCCGCTGCGCCTGAGATACATGGATGGGAATGATCTGTGTACGATTATTGATGTGGATGACCGAAGCAGACGTATACGGATCAAAAACTATACGACAGATTATATCAGCCGTGCATTTGGGAATAATACAGCACCGACATATGAGGATTACGAAGAATTTTTAAGATCACGTTGTTTTCCGGAGACCCGGGATAAAATGAAACTGATTTTGAGGGAGCTTAATCTGCCATTTTATGATCCGTTTTTGATTATACAAAAAACAGCCGGACGCATGGCAGAAGATAACTACTGGATCAAAATGGAAAGGAAACGGGGATGATTGAACTTTTTGACAAGGAAATGCAGATGCCGGAGAGAAAATCATCCAAAGGCAATCAGCTAAAATGGGAGAGGGAGAATATCTGGTATAAGGCTGATTATACAGGTTATGAGGGACTCTCAGAATATATCGTTTCAAAATTGCTGAAGCTGTCCAATATACCTGAGGAGATGTTTACAGAATATGAAACGGAGCAGATTCTCTACAAAAAGCAGCTTTATCTTGGCTGCAGCAGCAGGAATTTCCTGAAAGACGGGTGGAAGCTTTTGACTCTGGAACGCCTTTTTTTTCAGCAGTGCGGAGAAAGTCTTTATCAGAGCATATTTCATATTCAGGGGATTAAAGAGCGGGCGAAATTTCTGGTAGAACAGACGGAAAGCATGACGGGACTTACGCATTTTGGAGAATATTTGTGGATGCTTCTGACAGTTGATGCACTGTTTCTGAATGAGGATCGTCATACACACAATATTGCGATATTGCAGGAGCCTAGCGGTGTGTTTCATTACTCTCCGATTTTTGATAACGGGGCGTCACTGCTTTCGGATACGACAATGGATTATCCGTTGGGAGAAGATAATATATACGATCTGATCGATACGGTAACGTCAAAAACGTTGTGTGAAGATTTCAGGGAACAATTAGAGGCGGTAGAAGATCTTTATGGTCAGAAACTGATTTTTTCTTATGACAACAGGGTGTTAAATGAGCTGTTAAAACTGGAAAAGTATTATCCGCAGGAAGAGAAAAAGAGAGTAATAACGATTCTTTTGGAACAAAAACGGAAGTATTCGTATTTGTTTTCCTGAAGATATAAAGTAAAGTCTGTTCAGTTTAATGAGTAGATACGTATTAAAACAAAAAAAGGAGCCACCACATGAACATCATCATCAGACAATTTGAGAAAAAAGACATCCCGGCAATGACAGCGATCTGGAACGAGGTTGTGGAGGAGGGAATCGCGTTTCCGCAGGATACACCTATGACTGAAGCGGAAGCGGAGTGCTTTTTCGAAGGGCAGAGCTACACCGGCGTGGCGGAGGAGACAGAGAGCGGCCGGGTGCTTGGACTTTACATTCTGCACCCCAATAATGTTGGGCGCTGCGGACATATCTGCAATGCGAGCTATGCGGTAAGCTCGGCAAGCCGCGGCCTGCATATCGGGGAAAAGCTGGTAAAGGACTGCCTCGTGCAGGGAAAGAAACACGGCTTTGGCGTGCTGCAGTTCAACGCGGTCGTAAAGACTAACGCAGGTGCGAGACATCTTTATGAAAAGCTCGGTTTTGTCCAGCTTGGGGTTATCCCGAAGGGGTTCCGTATGAAGGACGGACATTATGAGGACATCTGCCCGTATTACCATGAATTATAAGACTTGAAACGCCTGATTGCGTTGATAGAAACCTGCCGGGGCGGCATGACTGCCCCGGATTGTTTTTTATAAAAAACGTAGGGAATGTAACTTTTCAATAGATTTAGTATTTCTGCAAAAAAACAAAAGCAGTATGTATTTCAATTTCGTATAATTTTCCACGTTGCCGTGGTAAAGAAGCAGAGGTATAATAAACGAGTTTTTATTTTTCAAGTTTGCAGTACAAATTTTTGATGACACTGGAGATTACGATGAGATCGCGGCTGAAAAAGAAAACAGCTGAATACGTCTACGACCAAAAAGGGGAGCTTTGAGCCGCTTGTGCTTAAAGCCCCCCTTTTCGCTTCAGGGGAACTGGATTGGGAGGATAGGAAAATGTGTACGGTTTTTGGATATTTCGGCACGGATCTTGCCGAAAGTGAGCTGGAAAAATACCTCAAAAGGACGACGGCGCGCGGACCGGATGCAAGCCGTATCTGTAAGATTCCAAATGTGGGCTATCTCTGTTTTCAGAGACTTGCGATCATGGGGCTTAACGAGGCGGGCATGCAGCCATTTATCCGTGACGGAAAATACGCGGGCTGCAACGGAGAACTGTACGGATTCCGAAAGACAAAACGTGAGCTTGAAGAGAAGGGTTACTGCTTCCGGAGCGAATCGGACTGTGAGCTGCTGCTTCCCCTGTATCAGGAATATGGCACGGATATGTTTCAGAAGCTTGATGCAGAGTTTGCAATGCTTCTTTATGATACGGAAACAAATACGCTGATCGCGGCAAGGGATCCGATCGGAATCAGACCGCTGTTTTATGGATATTCCGAAAGCGGACATATCGCGTTTGCTTCCGAAGCCAGAAGCCTTGTAGGACTTGTAAAGGAAATCTTCCCCTTCCCGCCGGGTCACTATTACCTAAATGGTGAATTTCATTGCTACTGCGACCTCACCAATGTGGATCAGTACAGTGAAGATGATGAAGAAACGGTTGTAAGGAAGATCCGGGAAAAACTGATCGCGGGTGTGGAAAAACGCCTTGATGCGGATGCCCCGCTTGGGTTCCTTCTTTCAGGAGGTCTTGACAGCTCACTGGTATGTGCGATCGCGGCGAGGATCCTGAATAAACCGATCCGGACCTTTGCGATCGGTATGGAGCAGGATGCAATTGATCTTAAGTATGCGAAGGAGGTTGCGGATTATCTTGGGACGGAGCACACGGAAATTTACATGACGCCGGAGCTCGTACTGGACAGCCTCCGCGAGGTGATCTCCATTCTGGGCACCTATGACATCACAACGATCCGCGCAAGCATGGGCATGTATCTTCTGTGCAGGGGTATTCATGAAAAGACGGATATCCGCGTGCTTCTGACCGGTGAGATCTCAGACGAGCTCTTCGGATATAAATATACGGATTTTGCGCCGAATGCGGAAGCCTTTCAGGAGGAGAGCAAAAAGCGTATCCGCGAGCTGTATTTCTATGATGTGCTGCGGGCGGACCGCTGCATCGCGGACAACAGCATCGAGGCGCGCGTGCCGTTCGGAGATCTGGACTTCGTAAAATATGTAATGTCTGTGAACCCGGAGCTTAAGCTGAATACGCACAACAAGGGAAAATATCTGCTGAGAAAGGCGTTTGAAGGCGACTGGCTCCCTGAGGATATTCTGTGGAGAGAAAAAGCGGCGTTTTCCGATGCGGTCGGACACAGTATGGTGGACGATCTGAAGGCGTTTGCTGAAGCATATTATAAGGATAAGGACTGGAAGGCGCTCTGTGAAAAATATGAGCATGCGCGTCCGTTCACGAAGGAATCGCTGTTGTATCGCGAGATTTTTGAGGAGTACTACCCGGGTCAGGCAAACATGATCCCGGATTTCTGGATGCCGAACAAGGAGTGGGAAGGCTGCAATGTTGATGATCCGTCAGCCCGCGTGCTTTCAAACTACGGTAAGAGCGGAGAATAAAAAAGGAGCAGGTTATGGCAAAGTTTATTTTTGTAACGGGAGGTGTTATTTCGGGGCTCGGCAAGGGAATTACGGCAGCTTCCCTTGGAAGGCTTCTGAAGGCACGCGGCTTTAAGGTTGCGGCGCAGAAGCTCGATCCCTACATCAATGTGGATCCGGGTACGATGAGCCCGCTGCAGCACGGAGAGGTGTTTGTAACGGAGGACGGTGCCGAGACGGATCTGGATCTCGGGCATTATGAACGGTTTATCGATGAGGATCTGAACCAGTTTTCCAATCTTACGACGGGAAAGGTGTACAGCAACGTTATCCGGAAGGAACGGAACGGAGACTATCTCGGACACACGGTGCAGGTCATTCCTCATATTACAAATGAGATCAAGGACTTTATCTATGGGGTACAGAAGAAGACCTCGGCGGACATCGTCATTACGGAAATCGGCGGTACGGTAGGCGATATTGAATCCCAGCCGTTTCTGGAGGCCATCCGTCAGGTGGGACAGGAAGTGGGACCGGGCAGCAGCCTGTATATTCATGTTACGCTGATCCCCTGGCTTGAGGCTTCCGGGGAGTTTAAGTCGAAGCCGACCCAGCATTCGGTCAGAGAGCTCCGGTCCTACGGTATCTTTCCGAACATCATCGTGACAAGAAGCAACCGTTCAGTCGGCAGAGAGGTGCTAGATAAGATCGCACTGTTCTGCAACGTAAAGAAGGATTGCGTGATCGAAAATCTGACGCTGCCGTCGATCTATGATGCGCCCCTCATGCTGGAGCAGGCGGGCTTTGCCGGGATCGTTATGCGGGAGCTTTGTCTTGAGCCGAAGTCGGAAAGCACGCTCTGTGAGTGGGAAAATATGGTGTACCGCATTCATCACCCGGAGCGCACCGTGCATATCGCACTGGTGGGAAAATATACGGCGCTGCACGATGCGTATCTGTCGGTGGCAGAGGCACTCAAGCATGGCGGCTGGCATGACCGCGTAGACGTGAAGATCGACTGGGTGGACAGCGAGCAGCTTGAGCAGGAAGAGGTCAGCAGACGTCTGCGGGATGCGGACGGCATTATCGTACCGGGCGGATTTGGAAACCGCGGCACGGGCGGCATGATGGCGGCAGCGCGCTATGCGAGAGAAAACGGCGTACCGTATTTTGGTATCTGTCTCGGGATGCAGATCGCAGTGATTGAATTTGCGCGCGATGTACTTGAGCTTGCAGATGCAAATTCGAGCGAGTTCAATCCGGAGACGGAAAATCCGGTCATCGATCTGATGCCGGACCAGGAAGAGGGAGGCAAAAAGGGAGGAACCATGCGCCTTGGCGCCTATCCCTGTGTGCTGACAGAAGGCGCAAAGCTGCATGAGATTTACCGGGAGTGGGGTCCTGTGATCAGGGAACGCCACCGTCACCGTTATGAATTTAATCATTCCTATAAACCCGCATTTGAAGAGCGGGGTATGATCATCGCAGGCCAGTCTCCGGATGAAAGGCTTGCGGAGGCAGTCGAGATAAAGGATCATCCGTTTTATATCGGCGTACAATATCATCCGGAATTTAAGAGCAGACCCAACCGTCCGCATCCGCTATTCAGCGCTTTTATAGAGGCATCAGAGGAGTACGGAAAAAAGAGAATTGAAGAGGAGGCAGAGAAATGAGAAGCAGATCAGAAGAACTTTTTGGGAGCATGGTTTTTAACGACAGTGAAATGAAGAGAAGCCTGCCGGAGCACGTTTATAAGGAGCTCCAGAGAACCCGCAAAGAGGGCAAGGCACTTAATCCGGAAATCGCGGATGCTGTTGCGGCAGCGATGAAGAACTGGGCGATCTCAAAGGGCGCGACCCATTTTACGCACTGGTTCCAGCCGATGACAGGAATCACAGCGGAGAAGCATGATGCATTCATTACTCCGGGCAAGGACGGAGAAGCCGTTATGGAATTTTCCGGCAAGGAGCTTATGAAGGGCGAGCCGGATGCTTCGAGCTTCCCTTCAGGCGGACTTCGCGCGACCTTTGAAGCAAGAGGCTATACTGCATGGGATCCGACCTCGGATGCATTTATTAAGGAAGATACCCTTTGCATTCCGACCGCATTCTGTTCCTATACGGGAGAGGTGCTGGATAAGAAAACACCGCTTTTAAAGAGCATGGACGCGCTTTCCGATCAGGCGGTCAGAGTGCTTCATATCCTTGGAAAGGATGTAAAGCGTGTAACCGCAACGGTAGGCTGCGAGCAGGAGTATTTCCTGATCGATAAAAAGGACTATGCAAAACGCCCGGATCTCATCATGACCGGCCGCACGCTGTTCGGAACACATGCGCCGAAGGGACAGGAGCTTTCCGATCATTATTTTGGAACCATCCGTCCCCGTGTGAAGGCATTTATGGCTGAGCTTGATGAGGAGCTCTGGAAGCTTGGAATCTATGCCAAGACCGAGCACAATGAAGTCGCTCCGGCGCAGCATGAAATGGCTCCGGTATTTGCGATCGCAAACGTGGCAGCGGATCAGAACCAGCTTGCCATGGAGGTTATGAAGAAGGTGGCAGACCGGCATGATCTTGTATGCCTGCTTCATGAGAAGCCGTTTGAGGGAATCAACGGTTCCGGAAAACATAACAACTGGGCGATCGCGACGGACGCTGGCGAGAACCTTTTAAGCCCGGGCAAGACCCCGCTTGAGAACCTGCAGTTCCTGCTGTTCCTGGCGGCAGTCGTTAAGGCGGTTGATGAAAACCAGGATCTGCTTCGTATTTCTGTTGCGACTGCGGGCAATGACCATCGTCTTGGCGGACACGAGGCTCCGCCGGCAATCGTTTCCGTCTATGTCGGCGATACGCTGATGGACGCGATCGATACCATTGTGACCGGCAGACAGCATAAGTCAGAGGCGGGCAAGGCGCTTAGCTTCAAGGCACTTGCGCTTCCGAACATTCCGCTTGACAATTCTGACAGAAACCGTACTTCGCCGTTTGCATTTACCGGAAATAAGTTTGAGTTCCGTATGCCGGGTTCCGCGCTCAACATTTCCTGTACGAACATCATGCTCAATACGATCATGGCGGAGAGCCTGCGTGTATACGGAAATAAGCTGGAAAAGGCGGCGCCGGAGGATCTGAATGATGAGATCCTGAAGCTTGTTAAGGCAGAGTTCAAGGCGCATAAGCGTATTCTTTTTGATGGAAACGGCTATAGCGATGAATGGGTAAAGGAAGCGGAGAAGCGCGGGCTTCTGAACCTGAAGGCAACACCGGAAGCTTATCATCACTATATGGATGAGAAGAACATTAAGCTCTTCAAAACCCATGATATCTATACCGAGACGGAGATGAAGGCAAGACAGCAGATCGGATTTGAGGAATATTCCAACACTTTGCATATTGAGGCTGAGACCATGATCCGGATGTCAAACCGCCGCATTTTCCCGGCAGGCGTGGCATATGCGACAGATATCGCAAAGGGAATCGAGAGCAAGAAGCGCATCGGTATTACTTCCTGGCAGGAAGAGGAGCTGGTACGCGTGCTGACCGCAAAGCTGCAGCTGCTGAAGGAAAACACGGAGGACCTTGAAAAGCTGATCGCCGGGGTTCCGGCTGATGCGGAAAAGAGCGCCGATTATATGTATCAGAACGTGCTTCCGAAGATGGAATTCATCAGGAAGACAGCCGACGAGATCGAGGATAAGACTGCAAAATCCTACTGGCCGTATCCGAGCTACATGGATATCCTGTTCTATGTATAAAAGAAGCGGCATAAACCGATAGATAAAACAGTGCCTCTGCAGGCCTTCCGTCTGCAGGGGCATTTTCCGTGAAAAAAAGGCAGCAGAAAACGAAATAGGAGAAGGTCGGGTTCTGCAAAGCTTTTCTTGCGGGAAGCGGGTGGATGACGTATAATCACGAGTGTAAATACTGCAGACAGATACGAAATATCCGAATGTCCGAATGTGGATTTCGGATACAAATGCTTAAAAAAACCGCTCTGTGCGGTCCATAAAGGAATGACCGGGATGGAAAAAATCTATATTATTGAAGACGATATGAATATCAGGAATCTCCTCACCATTGCAGTAAATGGCTTTCAATATGAAGCCATAGCCTTCGAAAATGCGGAGGACGCGCTTATGCACATTGAGGCGGACCGCCCGGATATGGCGATTTTTGATCTGATGCTGCCCGGCATGGACGGAATCACAGCGATCCGGAAGATCCGGGAGATGCCGTCTGTTTCCCGCATACCGATTCTGATCCTTACGGCAAAGGATAAGGAGATCGATAAGGTTGCGGGTCTTGATGGAGGGGCGGACGATTATATGGTAAAGCCTTTCGGGATTCTGGAACTGGGCGCGCGAATCCGGAGCCTGCTTCGCCGCAGCGCCGGGACACAGCAGAAGCTCATATATAAGGACCTTGTAATGGATGAAGACCGGCATGAGGTTACCGTGGACGGAAATGTTGTCGAGCTTACCAATAAGGAGTACGGCCTTTTGCGCTATCTCCTGGAACGCCCGTCATTTGTGGCGACAAGAGATGAACTCCTCAATTCGATCTGGGGCTATGAGTATGACGGAGAATCCCGCACGGTGGATATGCACATCAAGTCGCTCAGACAGAAGCTCGGAGACGAGGACGGCAGCCTGATCCAGACAGTCCGGGGGATCGGGTATAAACTGAAATGAGATGCGGCAGAGAAGGCGCCCGGCAGGCGGAGCGGCTTTTCTGAGGGAGGATATGGCAGATCTTGAGGAGTTATTTAAAGGATAAGCTGAAACATTTAAAATACAGAAAAGCAGTCCCTTTGCTGACGATAGCAGCGGTGATCTTTGCCGCTGTTTGCTTTATCGGAAAAGGGCATCCCGCGCTAGCGGCGGTCTGCGCGCTTTTGATCACCGGCGGTATCTCCGAGTTTTATCTAAAGCGCGAAACGGAAAAGCTGGACCGGTTAAATGAAAGGCTGATGCAGGAGCGGGAGATCAGGCAGGAATTCTTTTCAAATGCGAGCCATGAGCTGAAGACTCCGATCACCTCGATCAGAGGATATGCGGAGCTTCTGGAAAACGATATGATTCCGGATGAGCAGATGAAAAAAGACGTGATCCGGCGGATCCGGAGCGAGGCGGACCGCATGACGGAGCTGATCAGGGATATTCTGGCAGTTTCAAAGCTCGAGGCGCATGACGTGCGGCCGGAGCTTATGGAAATCAACATGACGGAGCTGATCGCGGACCGCCTTGCAGCCTTCGAGCCGAGAGCGAGAGAGGCAAAGGTATCCCTCTGCAATTATGCGATGAATCATGTGCATGTATATGCGGATTACGGACAGATGGAAGAGATCGTGTCAAACCTTGTGAGCAATGCGATCCGCTATAACCGGAAGCTAGGGAAGGTATGGGTCAACGCATACAATGAAAACGGCAGCATGGTGCTGAAGGTGCGGGACACGGGGATCGGACTGGAGGATGCGGAAAAGGAAAAGATATTCAACCGGTTTTACCGTGTGGACAAGGGCCGCTCGAGAGAGCTCGGCGGAACCGGGCTGGGGCTCTCCATTGTAAAGCACATTGTAAATTATTATGGCGGAAGCATAGAGGTGCTGTCGAAGCCGGGCAGCGGAAGCGAGTTTATTGTGCGGATCCCGGAGAAGGGAGCAGGACATGATCCGAAGTGAGGACCGGGAGACCGGGGCATGTCCGGATGCGCCTGTCCGGAAGGGACCTGGCCTTTACTGGAGAGAAAAGCGCTGGCACAGCCTTGATTACGAGATGAAAAAGCGCTATGGCAAAAAGGTGTATAAGCTTTCTCTGCAGAGCGGCTGCACCTGCCCGAACCGGGACGGAAAACTGGGGACGGGCGGCTGCATCTTCTGCAGCGAAGGCGGCTCGGGGGACTTTGCGGCGCCTGCAGCGCTGTCCGTATCCGCACAGATACGCGCGGCGAAAGCGCGGATCGCTGCAAAGGTTCCGGAGAATGCGGGATATATTGCATATTTTCAGTCTTTTACCAACACCTATGGACCGACAGAACGGCTGCAGAAGCTGTACGAGGCAGCGGCTGAGGAGCCGGATATACTGGAGCTTTCCATTGCGACAAGGCCTGACTGCCTCCCGCAGGAAATGATCGAAATGCTCACAGGACTCGGAAGGAAAAAGCCGGTTCGTCTGGAACTCGGACTGCAGACCATTCACGAAAAGAGCGCGATATTCATCCGGCGGGGCTATGCGCTGCCGGTATTTGAGGATGCCGTGCGGCGGCTTTCACGTGCAGGGATCCCCGTGACGGTGCATCTCATTGTGGGGCTCCCCGGAGAAAGCAGGGAAGAGATCACGGCGAGCGTGCGTTATCTTGCGGATCTCTGCAGGAGGGAAGGATGCATTGATGGTGTAAAGCTGCAGCTTCTGCATGTGCTGCGGGGAACGGAGCTCGGGCGCATGTATCTTGCAGATCGGAAGAAGGATGCTTTGGCAGCCGCTGCGGAGAATGCCGGAAAAACGACCCACCGCGGGTTTTTCTGGAATGACTATTCACTTGAGGAATATGTGGAGCTTGTGATCGACCTGATCGAGCTTTTACCGCCGGAGCTTGTGGTGCACCGCATAACGGGCGATGCGCCGAAGCGGCTGTTGCTGTCCCCGTTGTGGAGCGCGGACAAAAAACGGGTGCTGAATACATTTGAAAAACGTTTCCGGGAGCGGAATACCTGGCAGGGAAGACGTTTTGGAGAAATGGAAGCCCCGCATCAGAAATAGATATACAATCGGAAAAGGAAGTCAGAAACAATGTTGAAATCGCTGAATACTTTTTTGGAAAAATGGATGATGCTGACAACGCCGCTGTGTCTTATGATCG
Source organism: Eubacteriales bacterium (assembly GCA_030524135.1). Taxonomy (GTDB): domain Bacteria; phylum Bacillota; class Clostridia; order Lachnospirales; family Lachnospiraceae; genus Avilachnospira. The sequence continues at coordinate 2,400 of JAUNHA010000038.1, read as the reverse complement.
GCGTGCTGTTTCCGGAAATTGCGGGAAAAGGAGTCCCGTATGTTCCGTACCTCTTTGCAGTTATGACCTTCATCGGAGGTCTTAAGTCGGATTTCCGGGATATCACGGGGGTGCTGAAACATCCGCTGCCGCTGCTTCTGTCCATGCTGTCCCTGCGTTTGCTGGTGCCGCTTCTGGCGCTCTTTACGGGGCATCTGATCTTTCCGGACAATCTGAATCTGATCACGGGCATCGTACTTGAATTCATAGTACCGGGTGCAGTCGTTGCGATCATGTGGACTTCGATCTATCATGGAAACACGCCGCTGATTTTGTCGCTCGTAGTTGTGGATACGATTCTCGCGCCGCTTACGGTACCGCTTACGCTGCATGTTCTGCTCGGCTCTGATGTCGCGATCGATACGATGGACATGATGCGCCAGCTCCTGATCATGGTAGCCTTGCCGGCGGTTGCCGCCATGGGGCTCAATGAGCTTACGCGCGGAAGAACGAAAAAGACGCTGCCGGGAAAGCTTGCGCTGCTGTCAAAATTCTGTCTCTTCCTGGTGGTGATCTCCAATTCGTCTAAAATATCCGGCTATGTGCGTCACATGACGGCGGAGCACGTACTGGTGACGGGTGTGATCCTGATGCTTGCGGTAAGCGGCTATCTGCTGGGCTGGATTCTTGCAGTCCTCAGCCGCAGGGAGTATGAGACAAAGGTGGCCATGGTATTCGGGTCAGGCATGCGCAACATCAGCTCCGGTGCGGTGATCGCGGCGACGTATTTTCCGGCGGAGGTGGTATTTCCGGTTATGATCGGAACGGTATTCCAGCAGATCCTTGCAGCTTTTTTCGGCACGCTCCTTTCGAGAGCCAATGCGGGAAAACAGAATTAAGATCAGTCTCTGAGCGGAAGGCGCAGATTCTGCAGCCGCGGGAAATGTGGATAAATGGGAGAAACGGAGGCCATTATGGGGAAAATAACAGTGTGGACAAGGCAGCATAAAAATGTCTGGGAAGTGCTTGAAAAAAATGGCAGATATACGCCGAAGAAGGAGTATATCGCAATGGAAAATCAGGAGCACACGGACATCATTTTGCGTGCCTATGACTGGCTTGTGCAGAACGGACCTGATGCAAAAAACAGACCTGCGGACGTCCTGTATCCCGTCTGGGTATCTTTTGAGCGCGCGGCGACCATGATGCCCGGGGATAACGGAATCATTCTGGAGCTGTGCGTTGAAGCGGACAGCATTACGCCTGTCAACATTACGAAATGGGGTATGATCCTCAATTATTCCTATATTCCGAAGGATGCGGCGGATGATAAACGGCATCAGGAGCTTTTGAAGCTCTACGGAATCAATGATGTACGCGCGGTGATGACACAGTTTTATCCGGAGATAAAACGGGAGATCACCGACAGCTGGAAACGCCTGTTTGAGGATGACGTGAAGGTCGGAAATGATCTGAAGTACGGCACGATCTGGGAGCTTAAGCGGGAATATGTCGTGCGGGTATTAACAGAGAATGAAGCATAAAAAGGAGCTGTGAAAAGTGATCTCTCATTTTTCACAGCTTTTTCTGTGTTTGCCGGGTTCGTTAGCTGTGCGCCTGTCCGTCTACATAGAGAATCTGTCCCGTAATGTAGCTTGCCTTGTCGCTTGCAAGGAAGACATAGGCATTTGCGATATCCTCAGGCTCGCCGATCCGGCGGAGCGGGATATTTGCGATCAGGGGTTCGATCACCTCCTTCGGAACCGCGCGCATCATGTCCGTGTTGGTGATGCCGGGCGCGACCGCGTTGACCCTGATTCCCAGCGGACCGAGCTCGCGCGCAAGCGAAAGCGTCAGGCCGTTTACCGCAAATTTGCTCGTCGGATAGGCAACGCCTGCAGGTTGTCCATCACGGCTTACCATACTGCTCGTGCTGATGATAACGCCGCTTTTCTGCGCCGCCATGAGCTCCGCCGCCGCGCGGCTGCAATTGAAGACCGCATTGACATTGAGTTCCATCGTCTTGCGGAATAATTCCGGTGTATACGAAAGGAACGGATGAGAATCTGAAACGCCGGCATTGTTTGCCAGGATATCGATTCTGCCGAAGGTCTTGTGTACGCCGTCAAATGCCTGTTTGACCGATTCATAGTCAGACAGATCAGGACTGATGCCGGAGACGTTCCATTCGCTGTTTTCCGCCTTCAGTTCAGCCACGGCTTTTTCAGCGCTCTCCGGGCGTGAGCCGCAGAGAACAACAGCGGCGCCTTCCCTGAGAAATTCCTTTACGATCGCGTGTCCGATTCCGCGCGTTCCGCCAGTTACGATTGCTACCTTATCTTTTAATAACATAAGCTCCTCCTCTCCCATACGAGCAGTATAGCACAGAAGCAGGGAAAATTGTACTTAAATTAATACAAT
>JAUNHA010000004.1 GCA_030524135.1 Eubacteriales bacterium | reverse complement strand
ACTCCCAAAGAAGGCGGCCTTTTATGATGCAAGGGACTTATGGTTCACCGTTTACAGATGTTCATCCTTAGGAAGCTTCAGTTTCTCGTCCAGAAGCAGATGGTACGTTCCATCTTCCCGGCTACAGAACAGCGTATGTTCAAACCGGATGTCTCCCACCGTGAAAATCAGTGTACGTCCTGTACGGCGCTGTATCGTGTACTTCTCACCCCGGTGCTGTGCATCCCACAGGCTCTGGTCCAGATCCGTCAGCATTTCTCCTCTGAGCGCTGCGATTTTCCTTTCCTCCCGAGCTCTGTAACCTTCTTCTCATACGCTGCAAGATTCATATCTTTATGAAGTTCTACGGTTGCTTCCTTTCACATCCAACCATAAATATCATATCCCTTTAACCCAAAATATCATTCATGTAGAAATACATTCAATTCTTCTGGTGTTCCTAAAACATGAACTTTTGCTGCATTAACAATGCTTATAGTTACCTCCATCCCCTTTTTAATCATATAATTATAGAGCGGCGCAATATATTTCTCACTCTTTTCCATCTTAGAATCATCATAGTATTCCTCATACAACTGTTTATAAAGCTTTGCGGATGAAAAATAGTATGCACCCAATGTACAATTATCAGAAATCCGCACTTTCTCCCTAACTTCAACAACTTTCCCATTGGAATCAAGCTTCACAAAACTCCAATGTTCACCATCCGCATGGAAGCAAGGAATATGCCCTTCACCAGAGATATCCTCATACTTCATTTCATCTTTCTCTACATAGGTATCGATGTTATATACCATAATAGCGGTATCTGGATTACAATACGGTATCGAAAGCATGCAGGTGGTTGCCTGACCATCAGTCATATAATCAATCTCAATCACCTCAACATTATCAATGCCATAAGGCTTACAATGATCCTTAATAAACCCGACCGCATCATCTTCTTTTCTGACTACAAAAATATACTTATCTACATAATTGTTATAATTAACCAAACTGTCCATTGACCAGTCAAAAAGAGGCTTTCCCTTCGCTTCTATCATGTATTTTGGTACGGTATAGCCTGCTTTTCTAAATCGACTACCCAAGCCAGCCATTGTTATGATTACTGTCATTTTATTATTCATCAATACACCTCCAAAAACTCCTGTAAAACACAATACAACAAACTTATAAGGAATCTCTCTATTAGGATGACCTCAACAAACTTTTCAATTATTTTGAATTAACCTTAGAAAGTCGACAAATAGCATCCAACTCCTCTACTGTGGAATTAAGAAATTCATCTGGCCTGATAGTTCTATCATCCACATAGAACCCCTTATGCCCTGGCCAAGGTTTTCCATAGATTATTTCGTCATAAGGAATATCCCACTTGTCTAGCCAATCCAATAGAATTTTTGCAGTATTTTTATTAATGATACCAATATTTCCACTGTATGTATTCATGTTCCTTGATGTAAAAAGAATAATCTTTGCTCCATTTTCCTTATAATAACGAAGCTTTTCCAACATGTTACTGTAGGGAACAATATCCTCATATTTCTCATCTGTTTTCTTGATCGGACACAGTGTACCATCAATATCAAAGACGAACGTATAGTCTTCATACATCATTTTTCCTTCCTCCTACATATATAATTTGTTTGATTATCTTTAATCTACAGCAAAAAATATTTGTCCTATTAGGTATATTCGCCTCGATTGTATGGCTCATCAACACCTAATGTTGACTACTCTATTCAATATGTCGATGCCGGTACCAAGCATTACAAGCTGATGGTTTAAACTCTCTCCATGTAACGGAATCATGCTTAAAAACAGCAAAGCTTCAACCAACTCAATTTTCTTGAGTTCATTTCCTATTTCAGTTTTAAATGTCTCTGTAAAAACTTTGTATAAATCAAAATCACGTTTACGGTCTGCTATTATGTAATCAATTTCTCTACGAGCCAAGTCATATTCCACTGTAAATAAGTCTTTTATAATGAAATCATATTTCCCATCCACACTATGAAATAATTTCGCCATTTCATAACGGCAATCACCGTATATATCATAGCTACCAAATTTTCCACGCGGATCTATTACCTTAATAAAGGAGAAGTTATCATCAACCATTATATTAGCAAAACAAAGATCCCCATGAATGATATTAAACTTTTCAACATCATAAAGCATTTCTGGAATGATCTTCTTTAACACTTCACTGATTTCGTTCAATGATTGATACTGTACTCCATTGACTACCACAGGATTCATAAAAAAAGAAACAAAACGTTCATCTTTCTTCATCCGCTCAAAACGTTGAAGTGTTTTATTAAGGTACATATCTTCTAACGACTTTTTTATATTGGGATCTTGTACTGTATATCTCTTAAAATCATGACAGACAAATCGAATTCGTGTAAAAATATCTTTCCATTGATATTTGCTCAAGTCTCCATAAAGAAACAACTCATGTAATGTATGATAGGCATAATACTCCATTAAAACATATGGATTTGTATATGCCGTAGAATACCCAAAAATTCTAGGTCTAACATATTCGATATCTGTAGGCAACTTAAGATACCACATTATTTCTCCAATGAATTTATCCTTATCCTCACTGGATTTTTTTAAAATTCCTCTATCCCGATCTATAGTAATATGGTTAAATTCACGAGCTTTAACTTCTAGCTTTGAATTGTAATATGTGTCAGCATGACCGATATCAAACCAATTAACTGCATTCACTTCAGTCAAAGGATGTATTCGACTGTAGAGACAAAGCGCATAATAGAAGGTACTCATCCCTCGCTCTACTGCTGAGAACGACTCAGCCAAGCACTCTCTGAAGCAAGCACTATCGGTAATCTGAAACACACCTACAAACAGTTTCTTCTTGTCCTCAACAGCAGATTCTATCTTGTCATATACTTTACTAATGACACCATTCTCGATTTCATAGTAAGTCCATATGTTCGAAGTGAAATCTTCTGCATAAAAGAAAGCATCTGTTTTCGTTTCATAGATATTATCTAAAACAATAGTGTCTGCAAAATTAATGATTGCTGTACCATCTACGCCCTCTAAAGCCGAATAAATTGTATGACCTAAATCATCCAATTTCTCCAAATCACGAATGTGAAGTTTTGAATCTCGATAGGAAGAAAGACGACGATGCACTTTGTCTGCTCTTTGAAAACAAATCACATCAATACTTGAACATGCTTCTTTATATTGTTCATAGAGATAGTCAAACACTATTCTTTGATTTATCGGATATATAATTCCTGGGAGTTTACCTATTTTCTGCAATTCCTCTGGCACGAGGGTCGCACTCGGAATAATCAACGTTATATCTTTCATACCTTAGCTCCTTATTATGAGATATTTTAAAGAGTATCCCTTATTCTCTCTTCATTTTTTTGAGTATTTTAGTCGGAATCACACTATATACTATATCGCTATGCTTTCTCCATAAATAAATTGCAGACAATACCAAATAAATAGTTGCTCCTATTACCATTCTAAAAAGCACTGACACAACGTTATTATAAACAGTAATATTCCGAATAACTACAAACATTACAATACCAAAAGCCACAAACGGGATCGTATCTTTTAAGAAACTTCGAATATTCAATTTCCCAATGACAGCCAATGTCTGTAAAAAACAAACCAAAAACTCTGCAAAAAAAGTTCCCACTGCTGCTCCTTGCGCTCCTAATCTGGGAATAAACAAAGTATTTAATATTAGATTGACTATGCAAGCAGCCACGACTGAAAACAGATAACTCGCATCCTTCATATTTGGTATCAAATATTGTGTACGTATGACATCTCCCCAACTTATAAAAACCATTATCGGTGCCAAAATATATAAAAGAGAGATTACTGGAATAAACTCATCTCCAAAAAAGAAAGGAACAAAAACATCTGCAACACTTACTATTCCAAATCCCAATGCACTAGATGCAAACACGGAAAAAATCATAGATTTCGCTATAAGTTCATTTGCCTCATTGTTTTTTTTGTCAGCTATCAATTTTGACATGGCAGGTAACATCACTGTCCCTAGCGCAGTTACTAAACTGTTAGGAATTTGTATAAGTCTTTCAGCATTTTCATAGTACCCCAATTCAGTCATAACTGATATATTACCTAGCATAATTTTATCCATATATTTATATATATTGGTTGCTACTACTGGAATAAACAGAATCAAATTGGGTTTAAAATGTTTTAAAATGTCCACAAATTTAGGTTTTACGAAATTTATCAAGCCAGGAACAAAGGGCCACATAATCAACTGCGAAATCAATACCCCACCTGCCATAATCGCAGTATATTTCCACAAATCATTTTGTTCGTGAATCAATAGAATAATTAATATCACATTTGCAATCTTAACTGTTGCATTTCGAAGAGTAGTTGTCTTGAACATTTCCAACCCAAAAAAAAGCCAAGAAATATCAAAAGTCGCAGAAAACACTAAAAGTATCTGTATTAATGCTATTTTAAAATCTGCATCACATATAATCAAAAGGTAAAATACATAGCAACAAACAAGCAAAATTGATGACAGCAGCTGGAAAAAATAAATACTCCAAAACGTATAATTTAATTGTTCCTTGGAATCTCTGCACTGTGCAATACTACGACTACCATAATTTTTAACACCCAACATTCCAAAAATCAAAAAATAGTAAGCTACTGAATAAGTATAACTATATATTCCAACTGCTTCCGCACCTAAATTTCTCGAAATAATTGGAGACGTTATCAAAGGAGTGCATACAGCTAAAATTTGATAAATAACGTTGTATAAAAAGTTTACTTTTATACTCTTCTTTTGTTTAATCATACGCTAATCTCCTTGGACGGCTTTAGTTTAACTCATACCCTAGAAAGGCTCCAATCTTTACTAAAAAGCCCTATTATTTTTTCTTTCTACAAAATCAATCTTAAATTATTTTATATATCCATCTTAACATCCGAATTGGACAGTAGGTATTAATAAACACCCTAATTTTGGTTTTCAAAGGCAGCCTTGGATCCTTAAGATAGATTTTATACCCCTCTTTCCATTCTTTTTGAACATCTTTACAGTCTAATAATGGAACACTGTCACATTTCAGATACTCTAATGTGTGATCCAAATAAAACCTAAGTGCTTCTTCTGTCAACTCTGGGATCGTACTTTGGATTGCTAATTGAACAGATTTAGCTGCCTTAATTTGATTTTCCCTAACCTGCTTAGAATGGCTCAAAGTTATGGATTGTTCACGTTTTATATAGTAATATAACGGTTCTGGGACTACGGCAATCTTCTTTGCCTTAATAAATAGTTTCCAAGTAGTAGCCGTATCTTCATAAACACAATCTAAAGGATACTCAATTTCTGAAAATAAATCTTTCCTATAAATTTTCCCCCATGGAGAACTTCCTAATGAAGGTGATGTTCCCAAAAGAAGAGATTTTAATGCTCGAATATAATCATAAATGTCAGCGTTTTCTTCAACTTGAATATCAGTTTTTCCATCTTTTACATAATACCTTCCACATACTGACAATGCTGTATCATTCTGTATGCAAGCTAAATACAATTTTTCAATATAAAATTCACTAACTATATCATCAGCATCGACAAAAACAATATACTCACCTTTTGCTACAGAAATTCCTTCATTTCTTACCGCAGAGATACCCTTATTAATACTATGTCTTAATACAGTGAATCTTTGATCCGTTTTTTCATAATATTCATATACCTGACAACTTTTATCTTTAGAACCATCATCAATAATTATAATTTGCAAATTTGTATAGGTATTTGAACTTATGCTCCTTAAACAATCATCCAGATATAGTTCTGCATTATATACAGGTATAATACAACTAATTAAAGGACCCCCCCCACACAGAAACAGATTGTCTTAAAACTTCTTGACTATAGTTACAATTTCCTACTGTTATATTAGCTTTTTCACCTACATACATAGACTTCATCTCCTTTATTAAGTACCTTTCTCCGTTCTAGATTGAACCTTATAATTTCAATACCTGATAATTCCACACTTTTTACTTCTATCCTCTGTTTTAACAAACTCTGATTTCCCATTAAACAATATTTTCAATGTAAAATATTTTTATAAAGTTTTAACCATCCCGCAAAATCAAGTTTTCCCTCTTTATCATATTTCGATTGCAATTCGTATTTGCGTCGGTACTTAGACCAATAGAACTGCATTTGAAATGAGTCTACAATAATTGCATATTCTTCTAAATACTTCCAATATCTAATCAACAAATTATCTTCTGATAAATCACTTTCAATATTATTATGTACATATGAATACAGCATATAAAACTCAGCAATATTCCATTTCAGTAATTCCTCTCCATATTTTTTATATGAAATTCCAGAAAAATATTCTCTTCTCTCAAACTTTTTCAGTTTCTCTTTGCATCGCCTTATTTCTTCTGCATTTTTCGCAAAAAAATCATTCTCTCTTTTATCAAGAGGGATACTATATAGTCTCTCCATATCATCTATTGAACCGAATGCAAAAAAGTCACATACATGGAAGGCTATATATTTATACGTACCATTGCTTTCCATAAAAACAAGCCTGGTTTTCTGACAATCGCCTTTTACCGGAAAGATCTTTATCAAAGTCATCACGTAATCCAACCAGTTGCTGCTATTAAATCTTTGATCTGTCCGTGTTTTAGCTACATATTGTACTCCTTGTTCTTTTAAGAATCTTACGCCACTTAATGACGAAAGCAATTGACAATTTAGATTACCAGCTCCCTTCTCTGTCGGAGTTTTCTTTTTTATAACATCTATGCCATGACTTCTGCATTTAACAAAAAAATCCGGAGACACTTCCTCCCATGTGGAAATTACCACTTTAACTCCGGGAAAAAAACGTTTATACATTAATGCTGTATTCAAAGTAAAATCATCTTTTAAAATTGGTTGTCCCTGTATTACAATACCCACCTTACTGAAAGATTCTATATATTCACTTTCACAGTCATTATTTTTTTTGAATCGAAAATATTGATAAATATACTCTGTTTGATTAGTCAAATTGTCGACACAGTATCTGGCTGTAATGCCAGAATATTTTCCTTCTAAAGCCAGAAAAGGGATATTTATCAATTTCCATGCACCTTTTGAAAGCTTAACCATTGTCTCTTTCATCTAATTCGCTCCTTGTCATCTTACGCTCTGGAAGGATTGTATCATCCATCATTGCAAACAATAAAACTGGGACTGCTACGGCTGCCGCAAAATAACTATACAACATATTAAACATGGCATTAAACATACAACATATATGGAAAGCAATTGTCATAAAGATAATAACTTTCCTGTCCATATAATACGGCTTGACACGACTTACCATCTTTAAATATGCATAAAAATATAAGAATATACCAACAATTCCATTGCAGCATATTATATTAATAAAATCATTGTGAGCCCAAATTGCTGTAGTATAGTATGTTTCATTTACGTAACGTACAAAATTAAACCCATTACCAAAAATTTTATTAATAAATGAAGACTTCCAATATTGCTGCAAATCGATAATCCAAAAAGTACTACGTCCAGAGGTTATTCCTGTCAATGCATTATAGCCCTGTGAATCAAAGAATGCTCTTTCCACAGCCATTTCTGCCATTCGCTCTTGCATGACTGATGTTGACATTATTATTATTACCCCTACTACTATAAGAGGAATGATGGTCACCCAAAATCTGTGGACATGTTTAATGTTAGAATAATAATAAATAATCGCCAATATCACACCTACAATGATTAAGTATGTTCTAGCTCCCGATAAAGCCACTGCAATAGTTGGAATAATTGCAAATAATAGAACTTTTTTTCTATAATTGTGATATCTATATAAAATCAAGATTGCCGCGAATATCATGATTGTCGCAGAATCCATTCTGTGCTGCCCACCCGAAAACGAATAAAACGCTCCTCCATCAGACCAAGATATCGGGAAAATAAAAGATATTCCAACAATCAATTCCCAAAGTACTATGCTATACTTTACATAATCAAGTTCTTCACACAAATAAAACTTAAATAAATCATAATTTGATCGTACATATATCAAATAAATTACCCAGGTCACCAAATAGAACAATTCATTTGAATTATATATCGTAGTTCCTGTAAGTATACAGTCATATATGAATGTGACAAACAATAAAGCTAATGCTGTTACATCTGTTTTTAACATCGGTCTTCTTATTAATGCTAATATCAATAAAAGTATCAAAAAAAAGTATAAGAATTTATTAACTATTCCACCTAATAATGGAATATTGCTTAAGATTGTCCCTATCGGGAACAAAAAAATAAACTTTATTATCGCCCGATCAACATTTACCTTCATATCCTTCACCGCTGTAAAAGTTCTTTTATCTTAGTACTCGCAATATCAAACGCAACACCATTCATACCACTGTTAATAACAATATCTGGCTAAGGCTCGAGTAGGTTCCACATATAAATAATTCATAGGCTTCACCGTGATAATATATTGCTCAAATATTCCTTCCAATTCACGACCTCGTTCCTTCATGTCACGAATCGTTCTTCTCATAATTCGCTCATCGACATCTGCTTCCACATATACCTTGATATCCAGTAAATCTCGTAATTCCTCATTCTAGAGAACAAGGATACCCTCAACAACAATCACTTTCTTAGCTTCAATCTTTATTGTCTCACTGGAACGATTATGGACAAAATAATCATAAACCGGGCATTCAACTGCTATTCTTGCCTTAGCATCAATAAATGCTTTATATGAAGATCTGTTTCGAGAGCATCGGGATGATCATAGTTTATTGTTTTGAGCTCTTCAACCGAAATGCCGTCCCTGTTTTATACTAATTGTCATGATACACAACAGCAGTCAGATCCTCAAATTCTTCCTTTATTCTATTTGTAAATATAGTTTTTCCAGAATCTATACCGCCTGCCACACCAATTACTATGCTTTCCATCCTAATATCTCCCTCTAATATAAAACCCTATACCAAACATCTGCATCTTTTTTCAGCGCGTTCGATTTTTTCCCAAAATCAGATATTAAAGCTTGTAAAATATTATTCTCAAATCCTAATATTCCATAATTCAAGCCTGATTTAACATATTTAAGCAAATATTTAATTACACGGCTACTACTATTGACTTTAGGCTTATCAATGTTATTCTTCTTAAAATACTGATCCATTTGTTTAATATACTCAACCAGCTTTTTATCCGGAATATCGTATACAGGTTTATCCTCACGCAGGAATCCAAAAACTTTATCATATTCTTTAAAAAAATCTTTTCCTAATATTTTTTCAATATCCGAAATTCTTCCTTTTATCTTCTTATATTGTCCATGATAAGAAGACACATATTCTCCTTCACAGATCAGCCACGCGCTGACTATTGCCAAAACAAGTTTCCCTTTCCATTGCATTTTAAGATATGCTTTTTTATCTCTATCATCTGTATTATTCTTTATATACACCAACTCCCCAATGCGGTTTGCGACAAGTCTTTTCGCTTCATATACATCCACATCAGACAATTTAATATCTTTCAATCCAATATAATCTTGTCCCCAAATTGTCCTGCTCCCATTAAAAAGGTCATACGTAAAAATGGTTTTATATTTCGGGACACGCACTGAAAAATTAAAATTATACGCATTCCGCACTCTAGCCTCATTGACTGCCATAAGGTTTAGATCTTCATCAAATTCTTGAGAAACATCCCGAATTATTCTTTCGACCATCTCCTTTTTAGATGATTTCGGAAATATCAGTGCTATTTCTACATCACTTTTCAGCTGAAAGTGTCCTTCATTATCTATTTTATATGTTGGCTCACCGCGCCCAAAGCTACCAGTTAAAATAATGGATGACAAGCACTTTCGACCGCCATGCTTTTCTATACTGGCCAAAACCGATTTTATTAAGTTTTCCTCATAAAATGCTATCGCTGTTTTTTTAGCCTGTTCCATCCCCTTGCCCCATTCTAATAATTTCAATTTGCAGTTGTAGTGTTCACAATATTCTTCCCTCGAAACGTATACGCATCCCTGGAAATTCCAATCTGCTCCATCACAGATGGCAACACATCGGTCAAATAAGCAAATTCTCGTTCCTCTGCCAAAGGTTTATTAGAACAGAAAATTCCATAGTGTTTCGGAATAGTCGGCTCATATCCATGCCCGGATTTGACAGAATGTCCAAATCCCCATATTGTCTTTGTAAACTCTTTCGGAGCTGCAAGATAAAAAATCAGTTCTCCATGTTCTTTAGGATCAACCTGTAAATGATATTGTTTTTGGTATTTTTCATCTAAAACAAATCCCAAGCCTTCTTTTTGCATTTTTTTGATGACCCTTCTCACATCCTTGCGTTCCTTATCATTACGGAACCAAAATCGAGCATAGTTTGCCTCAATTAAATGAATATAATTATTCACTTTCAATCCTTCTGGCTTAAAGTATGTATTAATATCTATTTTGGGTTCAACAATATCTATATGCCCATGATCTGAAAATGCAATAACAGTCACATCATCATGCACTCTCTTTGCTTTTTCATACGTTTCTTTAATGAATCCGTCAACCTTAGTAAGGTATTCCTGCGCCTCCTTGCCATTTTCTCCATGGGCATGCATGATATTGTCCGTATATCCAATGAAGAAATAAACAATCTCATCTTTTTTATAATCAACTTCCTTTTCTTCCCGAAACGCATCGTCCGCTTGCGTACCTCGATGCAATGCTATTACCTGATGCGGAATTTTATTCTTTTTTAATATAGTGAACATATTAGGAATTTCTTTTTTCCAGTCGGGATCATCCCACATGACATTGTCGCACGTTTCAAACAAAGGCCAATACTTCAAAGGAAGATTCACTAAACACGGTACTCCTGGATAAGAACTGTTACGGCTTAATTTTCTGGTTATTTTTCCAAGTACTAATTTCAAAGGCAGAAAATTTATATACTTAAGCCCTGGAACATAATTGAGCCATTTATAAGGGGAATTTTCTCCTCTTTTCCATATGAACCACGTCTTATGCTCTTCAATATATCGACTTGTGTACATTGTGGAATGACACGCACATGAATAGCCAAAATCACTCATTAAAGGCTTTGAATTAATTGACGCCAAAAATGGCATATATTTCTTCATCATGTCGTACTTTACGCCATCCATAAAATATAAAAGAACCATAACTTTCTCCTTAATTATTCTCATCAGAAATTATTTCATTGTTTTGTAGATTTTCAACATATCGTTACATTTTTTCTCCCATGTGTACTCACTTCTCAATCTCCGGAATCCATTATTTCCTAAATCAATTCTCAGTTCATAATTCTCAATTAGCGTCTTAAGTGCATATGAGAAATCGGCTATTGTTTCTTCCCTACTTTTTATTTCCACTAAAAGACCGCAATCCTTTTGGACAAGATATTTAACACCATTCTGATTTAAGGCCACCACAGGAATTTTATTGGCCATCGCCTCAATTACTGCCGTTCCTGTTGTTTCTCTTAAAGATGGAAGAGCCAAAATATCTGAATTTGCGTACACTTTTTGCATCTCTTCAAAAGATACTTTTCCGTGCAAAATAACTTTGTTTTGCAACTTTCTATTGAATATTTGCTGTTTTACCTCTTCGCTTTGATGACCACCTCCATAAAAATCAACCACAAAGTCATTTTCCGTATTCAAAACTGTCAGAGCGTCAAGTAATAGTTCAATTCCCTTTCTGTACATTAATCTACCCGAAACCAAAACATGAACTTTATCGGACTTTTGATGAACCAAATCTGTTCTCTGATTAAGATAGTCACTATCTACTCCCAGCTCACACATACGTATGAGTCCTGTGACTTCACCCAAGTGCATTTTCATTACTTGAATCGTTTCATCATTAGAAACGAACACTTTTGCGGCCTTTTTTATTCCTCGCTTATACACTGGCATGGATAATGAAAATGAATTTATCATACTTCTTAGGAATTCATTGATGCTATAATTCCTAACATAATACTTCAATTCAGCTGGAGTTTCTTGCCCCCCCCCAACCGGTCCAAATATAAATGGAATATCTAATTTCCAAAGAAATCCTATAATTCTAAAATCTGCAATTGAAACATGATGAACAATATCAAAGCGATTATTCCCATTCAATTTTTTTGCATATCTATAGGCAAACCATTGCCATATTACATAAGATGCGAAATATCCTTTTCTGCCTTTCAATGCTTTCTTTAATCCAGAAGGTAAATGCACATAATGGAATGTTGCTGATTGATCTCTATGGCACTCTATATATTTTTCGATATTGTTCCTATTCCCATCATTTGTCAGAACATGAACCTCATTATCTCTGGACATTTCTTTGGCCCACGACCATCCTACATATGCATCTGAACCTATTCCGGGATTACACTCATATGCTGAATATAGTATTTTCATAAGTACGCCTTAACTTACCCCTTCATCTGTTCCGCAATATCCGCATCCACGATTTCTTCACCACTTCTTGTCTTCAGCTGTTCCTTTGAAGCAGCAGACAGTCCGTCATTAATAACCGCATTAAAATCACAGGTAGAGCACTTATCAAGCTGTTCCTTTGATACCTTACCATCTCTGTAATCCCTGCAGATCTTGTTTTCATACATGGAATACGGATGCTTGCTGAACAGCGCCTTCACCTTATGACGGAATACCCACCATGCCGGTACCCAGATATACTTATGCATAGCAGGACTTACGCTTCCGATCATCCAGCAGTTTCTGTCACAGCACCGTACCTTCTTGCGAACAGCCTCAGCCTCCGGACTGTTCCAGAGCTCATCCCAGCTCTGGGTATTCAGGTTACCCATAACCTCTTTATCCTTTGTTCCGTTGCACGGCATAACGTCACCGTACGGATCAATAAAGAAGGTATCAAAGCTCATATCACATGGAAGAAGTCTCTTTTGTCCGTAGATATAGTTGATCAGACCATGATTAAAGTATGCTCTGAACCATTTCTTCGGGCTATTGGATCGAAGCAGCTCATTCACCAAATTCTCAAAATTCTTGGCAACCATCGGGCGATCATGGATGATATTTTTCGCCTCTACAAAATAGAAGCTGTTATGTAATGAAGCCGTAGCAAACTCCATTCCCATCTCATCAGAGATCTTATAAAGCGGAACGAGATCCGGCGCGTTCTTGTCCTGTACCGTCATTCCGAAACCGACGTCCTTCATTCCCATCTCCACAAGTTTCTTTAAAGTACCGTAGCCACGCTGATAACCATTATCCAAGCCTCTGATCTCATCATTGGTCTGCTCCAGACCCTCGATTGAGATACGGATACCGATATTCGGAAACTCCTTACACAGATCCACGATACGATCTGTAAAGAAGCCATTTGTGGAAATAACGATACGGTCAGATTTCTTATACAGCTCACGCACTACATCCTTAAGATCTGTACGGATAAACGGTTCACCACCGGTAATATTTGTAAAATACATCTTCGGCAGTTTCCGGATCGTCTCGATGCTGATCTCCTCTTCCGGCTTTGACGGAGCCTTATATCGATTGCACATAGAGCAACGCGCATTGCACCGATATGTTACAATGACCGTTCCGTTCAGTTTTTTATTTGCATCAGTCTTTTCTTTACCCATCGTTTTCTTTCCGGCTGCTGCCTGTCCTTTCACATTTTCATCCGCTGATTTCTTCCTGCGCTTCAGATCACCGGTATATATCTTCATCAGCTTTTTATAATACTCATCAAGAGTATCAAACTTTATATTCCTGCAGTTCTCACTGTACTCCATAGTAAGCGCTTCATCACTCCAGAGCTTCAGGATCTTCTCTTTTAAATCATCTGCATTTCCGCTCTCAAACAGTTCTCCTGTTTTCTCTGCTTCGATCAGCTCCGGAATGCCTCCGATATTTGCACCGAGCACCGGTGTTCCATACATCTGGCTCTCCATGACAGAGAACGGACAGTTCTCATACCACTCTGACGGATAGATACTGAATCTTGCCTCACGTATCAGCTTTTCAAGCGCTTCTCCGGTCTGGAAACCGACGTTTTTGATATTTGCAATGCCATTTACCTTCTCTTCAAGCGGACCGGTTCCTGCAAAGATAAAGTGCACATCAGGAAGTTCCCTGCAAACTTTCAACAACGTATCGATTCCCTTCTCCTTCGAGAATCTGCCAAAGTACAGAACGTAATTTTTCTTTGGAACTCCACCGGTCGCTTCGTCAAATCCTTTCCACTCAACTGCATCTACAAAATTGTGAAGTGCAACTGTCCGTTTTGCAAAGATCGGATTTGTATTCATCTTTTCCTTGAGGAAACGGGAACAACAGATCACTGTATCGATATACTTATAAGTTCCCATGAATTTCCAGAAATACGCTTCCATCGTACCGACCGCTGACTTCGCAGTACTGCCGTGAATACATTTTCCCTTTATACAGTTTATGAAATGCCCGCCCAGACACTTCTCACAGTTCTCGCCTGTATTTGGATTATTCAGCATATGGTTCGGGCAGATCAGATTATAATCATGTGCAGTGAACACGATACGGCAGCTCTTTCCCGTTTTCTTTCTCCAATCCACGATCTCAAGGATCATAGACGGTGTAAGCTGATAGGTAAAATTATTAAGGTGAACAACATCCGGCTGAAAGTCATCCAATACAAGGCGGATCTTGTTACGCGCCTCTTTTGAATAGATCGTCTTGATCGGATAGGTTAGCTTCGAGAGCTTTCCACCTCCATGAAAATCCATATCAGAGGTATAGGCCTCCGCATGGTTTCCCACGCAGCGGCCTTCATGCTCCATCCCAAAGTACTGCACTTCATGTCCCTGACTTTGCAAATACTCTCCCAATTTAAAGACGTATGTTTCTGATCCACCATTTGGATACAGGAATTTGTTCACCATTAAAATTTTCATTATATTCCCTCTTTGAAATCTGCTTCTTGGCCAGGCAATCATGATTATCTCAAAACTCTACCTTCGATCCATCCAATCATCTTCTGCATGACTACTGCAAACACCACAGATGCTGTTAAAACCATCAATACCGTAATGAAATATTGCATCCAACCATTTCCAAACATAGTATTTAAACCTGTTTTCTCTACCACTCTGAACATAACCATGTGGCATAGGTATATTTCCATGCTAATACCGGAGATAAATTTTGTGAATTTATTCTCGAATACCCCCCCCCGATCAATGTCGCAATTTTTGCTTACTGCTACAGCATATGCCAACAAAGTCACAGAAACTAATATACACCCATAGATGATACTATTCACTCCAAAGTAAAAAACTACAGAGAGCCACACCGCACATAGCATAAGCCAACGATGCCATCCGGCTTTTCTTCCCCATTCAACGATTTCTGTTCTATACAAATAGATAAGACCGCCTGCGAAAAAGAAACATGCGCTATAGAGGATGTTCGTCCTTCCTACTTCAAAATATACGCTTCCAATATAATTATATATAAGGCTGAGTACAAAGCTGATCCATGCCCGTCTTTTTGTTTCGATCAACACACAGAAAAAAGGGAACAGCAGATAAAATACAAATATCAATCCAAGAAACCATCCCACACCAATGACAGATATATTTCCTGCATTCGGAAACAAGCCAAACATCAATGTCAGATCAGCAAATACTTCATAAGCAGTATTTACAGATGGCGCCAGAACGAAATCCAAAATACAAAGACATGCAAAAAAAGGCAGTACTTTCAGAAATCTCTTTTTATAAAATGAACTAAAAGAAATCTGTGCAATTCCGTTTGTATTTTTTCCAAGCATCTTATCATAATATCCGCAGCACATTCCAAAAGCTGAGATTACCATAAACAGATAGACAAAATTCGTAAATGCACCTATGACGTCCTCATACAGAAACCCATTGATTTCATAGGAACTGTTCGCCGCTACATGCATAGCAGCTACACCAAAACAGGCCATTGTTCGCAGTCCGTCAATTGCACCATATTTTTGTTTATTCTGCTTTACAGATACTTGCTCCATGTTTATATCTCCACCTAAACTCTATTTCTCTTCACACCCTTATTAAATCAGGCTTTTACTTCCCGGCATACACTCCCACCGTCTCTTTCACCACCTCATCCCAGTCATACTTCCTGCAGATGAAGTCCGCTGCGCCTGCCTTATAAGCCTCCGTCCGTGCCCGGTCGTCACACAACGCCTGCAGCTTCTCTCTCAGGTCCTGTACATCGCTCTTTCGGAAAGTCACCGCTTTGTCTTCTACGACCTCCGCACACTCTGCAATATCGCTTACCACACAGCAGTTTCCATAGCTCATGGCTTCAAGGAGGCTTAACGGCATGCCTTCGAGGTCTGACGGCAGCGTATAGATATACGCATTGCTGTACAGCTCTTCGAGGATCTGTCCCTGTACAAATCCGGTAAAGAGAATGCGTTCATCTCCCGCCGCAAGTGCCTTAAGTTCCTCTGTAAATGTCTCCGTATCCGAGCTTCCTCCCGCGATCACGAGCTTCTTATCTGTTTTTACTTCCCTGAATGCTTCGATCAGATACCGCAGCCCCTTCTCCGGCACCAGACGTCCGAGAAAGAGGATGTAGTCATCCTTGTTAAGTCCAAAGCGCTCCCGGATCAGCTCCGCAGCCCTCTGCTCCGGTCTTGTTACCCCGTTCGGAATAAATCTCGTCTTTCTTCCGTAGGTCTCCTCAAAGTAATCCTGTACGCCCTTGCTCAGTACGATGATCCCATCTGCAAAGCGTACTGCATTTTTCTCTCCCATCATGATATAGGTTGAAGCGAGCTTTCCCCACTTCGCCCTTTGATGATCGAGCCCATGCACTGTCACGATGACCCGCTTTCCAAAGAGCTTCGGCAGCCAGCACATAAATGCCGGACCTTCCGCATGAAAATGCACGACATCATAGCTTCCGAATGCCGCGCGGATCGCGCCGAAAAAGGACGATGACATCGCTGCGAGACCCTTTTTATCGATCGTGAGCACAGGCTTTAACCTGACGCCCTTATACTCCCTGAGTGTGCCTGCATCAAACTCTTTTCCGCTGACATGATGTCCGCTTCTGTTATAACAGGTAACCGCATGTCCTGCATGTACCATGCGCACGGACAGCTCTTCGACGACGATCTCAATTCCGCCTTCTCTCGACGGGATGCGCTTATGTCCGAGCATCGCAATATTCAGTTTGTCTTTCATATTAATTAACTGCTTCCCTTCCGCATCAGCACGACCTTCACCGTCTGGAACAGGATCTTGATATCCAGCCACAGGCTCTGCTCGTCGATGTACTGGCAGTCGAGCCGCACGACTTCATCAAAGTCCTGGATGTCAGAGCGTCCCGATACCTGCCACAGCCCCGTGATGCCGGGCTTCAGCTGCAGCCTCCGCTTGTGGTGTGCGGAATACTGCTCAAACTCATCCACGGTCGGCGGGCGCGTGCCGCAGATCGACATCTGCCCCGCCAGCACGTTGAAAAACTGCGGAAACTCATCGAGACTCGTCTTGCGGATGAATTTTCCGACCTTTGTGATGCGCGGGTCGTCCTTCATCTTGAACATAAGACCCTGCATCTCATTCTTTTCCATGAGTTCCTTTTTTCTCGCCTCCGCGTCCTGATACATGGAGCGGAACTTGTAAATATAAAAATATCTGCCGTTGCGGCCGACACGCTTCTGCTTAAACAGCACGGGACCCGGATCCTCGAGATAGATCGCAGGACACACAAAGATCCCCACGATCACACAGAAGACGCATCCGATAAATCCGATCACGATATCGAGAAAGCGCTTTAAAAAGAGCTCTCCGGGCGTGAATTCCCGCTCATAAAACTTAAGCACCTCATCGAGGCCAAAGCTTCCGACTTCCTTCGGGAGCTTACTAATGTTAAACGTACTGATGGAAAGATGCACGGTGATGCCCATGCTCTCGAGCGTCTCTATGAGCGTTTCGACTGTGCGCCGATTTGCATCCGGCAGGTTCAGCATCGCCTCATCCACGACCGCCTTCGTAAGGAAGTCCATGATGTCTCCCTGTCGTTCCTCGAGATACGTCGACTGGCGCTTGTCTTTCCTGTGCTTTACCTGATAATAATGGATCGGCGCTTCCTCTCCCATCACGATGATCGCCACGATATCATGGCTGAATATGACATGACGGTTCAGTCTGTTAAGCGCCTCCAGACAGTTTTCCTCATTTGTAAATACCACGAGCTTCTGGCGCTTTTCCGGCTTTTTAAAATAATTTAAAAGCAGATATTTCCAGAGCGTGCGGACAGCGAGCATGAGTCCCGTATCCAGTACGAAAAATATACCGACGACAAAGCGTGACTGCATGATTCCGATGTGAAATGCAAACAGCGCCGCAAGCGTGATCACAAGCATGCGCAGATTGCAGGTGATGACCGCCTTGGCGCGCTCTCCGATATCCATGTACTGTGCCCGCTTATGCTCCTGAAAAAACACGAAATCGATCAGATACGCGCAGATCAGGATCGCAAAGAGCATCTGTGAGTGCTCCGTATTCATTCCGCTGTTTCCAAAGCGAAGCAGATTCGCGCATGCAAACGAAATGATTACGACAACCAGATCCAAAAACGCGACCGTATTCCGGCTGTTAACCAGCTTATCCATTCCCATTCTCCTTATACACTTTTCCCGATACCCTTGTTTCCTGTGGCTGTGTTGGAAATGTATGCCCGGGACCCTCCGCCCCAACGGCGCTCAGGCCGTACGATAACGTCTGATGATGCGCTCCGTGATCAGCAGAAATACCCCCGTACCGACCATGAGCAGCGAGATCAGAATGCCCGCGGCAAGCACCTTGTCCGCATAGAGGGAAAGCGCTCCCGGTGTTTCTTCCGTTGCTTCCGTTCCAAAGCCAAGATGCATATATATGACATAGGCGGTGCTCATAAGCCCGCCGAGGATCACCCCTGATCCCATATAATGAAATGCCCGATACTGGAAATGCTGGATGAGAAAGAGGAGAATGCCTGAAACTGTAAAAGCCGCTGCCGAAAGCAGGACACTCTTTTTGTATTCCGCCTCAAATGAGGCTTTTTCCGTATACCATCTCCGGATATCAGGATGATTGAGTTCTTCTGTTAAGTTTGTTTCGAGCGATGAAAGCATGCCGGCAAAGCCGAGCTCTGCCTCCTTGCTGAGCTGAATATTGTTTTCGTTAAGCCAGTTTCTTACCGGCACCTCGATCTTCTCCCGGATGCCGTTTTCAAACGCGCCTGCCTGGTCCTCTGTGAGCACCTTTTTCCGAAGCTCAAAGGAATACCAGTCGCGCAGTTCCTGGTTTTTGCTGACTACATCCTCCGGCACGCCGATCGCGCCGAGGAATAAATTAAGTTCCTGTTCGAATTGCTGATATTGTCTGTCGTAATAGTCTGATTCGCTGACCGCCTCGCTCATGATGCTCTGCGAATACACCGCATAGCGGTAATATGCCGTTCCCGCAAGCAGAAAGCCGCTGAATGCGATCACCAGCATAAGAAGCCGGTCAATAAGATGTCTCTTTTTATGTCTGTCAAAATGATGCCGGTCGTTCATTTACAAAAACTCCTTCCGGCAGTCTTCCCGTCCGCCGTCGCGTCCGTCTACCGTTTTTTCCTGTGATGGCGAAATAATCCGAATGCGGCTGAAAGCCCTGCACAAACCACAGTCAGCAAAGCTCCCGCAAGCGCAATGTACTTTGCCGCTTCTGCCGGATAGATTGCCGCGGGAATAAGACTTCCCTCTCCCATTCTTTCGGATAACTCCGGTGCTTCGTACATCGCTTCTTCCAGCGCAAGTACGATCGGGGATACTTCACGCTCCGCAGGTACCTCTGTCTGGGGTTCTTCCACGAAGCGCTCCTCTGTTTCCTGCGTTTCCCCGCCTGTCTGTGCAGCTTCGCCCGTTTCCGTGCGCCCTGCTCCCTCCGGGGTCTCTTTTGCCGTTCCCCCGGACTTCTCTGCCCTGTCTGCCGCTTTCGTACCGCTTTCTGCGGCTGCCGGTTGCCCGGTCTCCGTGTGCTTCTCCGCAGCAGGCGCTTCCGCGCTGTTGGCAGTTTCTTCTATATCAGAACTGCTCCCGGAAGTTGTTCCGGAAGCAGCGCTTTGCCCGACCGGGATCAGGTATCCTTCATCGATCCCCTGCTGAATACTCCCAAACATCCGGTTGATAGCCTTTGCCTTCTGTTCATCCGTACAGTCAATGCTCGGATCATCGAGGTAAGCCCTCGCCGCGCGCTGATATTCCGGATCAACCTGATACAGGACGCCGTTATATTCTCTTGTACTCCCGATGATCGCCAGCAGCTCGGCCTCGTTTCCGTTGATGCTCCCATAAGCAGGAGCCGCGAAAACGAGGCTTGCCGCAAAGGCAATGACCGGAACGCTGAGGTTCGATCTCATTCTGATATGTTAATCCCTTTATACGAGTGTATAGTTTACAGTAACTCTGACTTTAGTTCCGTCTTTAAGAGTTACTACAGCTCTTTTGTTTTCAAACATCTTAACAGCTACCTCAACTGACATCTCACCAAGAATATTCTGTGCCTTCTCTTCAAGATCGAACAGGTCCGTCGCGGTTACACTGTTAAGCTCAATGCTTTCAATCTCATCTGCAAGATCACTCTGACCGATTACAGTCTGAATCACACTGGTAAATGCCTCAGCAGCCTGAGCGGTCTTGTCTACATCTGCTTTTGCAGTAACATAAACCATGTTTCCATTCGCTGAAGCATAATTAACACTGGCGTTGCTGAACGCTTCGTCATCGTTGATTGCCTCGGCAATTGCATCCCTGGCTCCATTAATCTCTGTCTGCACAGTTTTAGCCTGCTCAGTCGGTTTGGTTGTGCTTCCGCCGCCTCCGCCGCTCGAGCTTCCACCGCCACCGCCGCCACCGGATACGGTATGCGTCGTCGTAGTCGTGTTCGTATTGCCACCGGTCGTGCTGTAGATCAGCGTAATACCTGCCGGTGTCACGCTGCAGTGACCGTTCTCAGCAAAGGTATATACCGCGCCGTCGATGGTCTGCGTGCCAACCGCCATAACGCCGTTTGCGTCAAAGTGATACGCAGCTCCGTCGATCGAAGCCCAGGTGTTTTTCAGCACATTTCCGAGGTTTGCGCCCTGCTCTCCGAAATACCATGCGCCGTTCCAGTTGATCCAGTTGTAGGATGCTACACCGTCAAGATTGATGTAGTACTGACCGTTTTCGGTCGTAACCCATCTGTCCTTGACAGCTGCGCCGTTTTCGATCCACTGCCAGCTGTTCGTACCCAGCTGATTCCACTGAGCCATAGCCGGAATAGCCATCGAAACGGAGAGAGCCGCGGCTGCTACAGCCACTGAAAGTCTCTTATTCATGTCCTTTTCCTCCTAAAGTTTCCGACGTCGTCCGTATGGTGCGGAGAGACGTGCGTTCTATATTGATAACGCCGGAAGGCGTATATCACGATTTTATTTTCCTTCGCTGCTGCCGTAGTAGCTTCCATAATAGGAGCCGTAATAGCTTCCCTTCTTTGTGGAAACCTTGTTCAGTACGACGCCGAGTACCCGCACGCCGGTGCGCTGCAGCTGCGCCTTCGTACGGTTCAAAAGCTTGTATCCGACATTGCCGCTTTCCACGACAAGGATGCTGCCGTCGCATTCTCTTGCGATGATCGCCGCATCAATGACGGATCCCAGCGGTGCGGTATCGATGATGATCACATCATAGCGTGCTCTGGCATGCTCAACGAGCGTATGGAACGCCGCCTCCTCGAAAAGCTCCGTCGGATTCGGCGCGTACGGACCCGCAAAGATCACATCCAGATGCGGAACATTGGTCTCGCAGATGCAGTCGTCCTCGCCGCACTGTCCCGAAAGATACTGGGAAAGGCCCTTTACCACATGGTCCGGCTGAATGCGCTGCAAAAGAATGGATTTTCTGATGTCTGCGTCGATAAAGAGCGTCTTCCTGCCCATCTGGGCAAATGCCTGTGCCGTCTTCCAGGAGATCAGGGATTTGCCCTCGTTTGGAACGGCGGAGGTCATCAGGATGACCTTTACATTGCTGCCGGAAAACTGGATGTTCGTCCGGAGCGTTTTGATCGCCTCGTCAACGCGTACGTCCGCGTCATCCGGAAGCTTTAAACTTACTTTATCCATCAGCTCCGTCCTCCCTTTCCGTTCTTTTTCCTGCTGCCCCTGTTCAGGGAAGCCGCTTCGCCGTCCTGAGCCGCGGCACGGGACGCTTTTTTCTGTCCCTGCGCGCTGATCTCCGGAACGACCGCGAGTACCGGAAGTCCCAGATACTTCGCCACATCGTCCTCTGTCTTTATGCTGTCATTCATCACGACGCCAAGCGTAATGATGCCCATTACGATAAACATGCCGAGAAGGCCGCCGAGCATGGTATTCCGCTTTACGCTCGGGCTCGTCTTATAGAGCGGCACCTCTCCGGTCTCCACGATCTTCGGCGGATCCATCTCCATGATCTCCGCGATGTATTCGGATGCGCAGGACGCCACCTCGTCCGTGATCGCCTTTGCCATGACCGGCTCGTTGTCCGTCACGGAAATATTGAGGATACGCGTATCCGACGGGTTTTCGATCGTGATCTTTCTTTCAAGCGTTCTGACGTTCATATCGAGGCCAAGATTTTCGATGACCTGCTCCATGACGCCGCGGCTTGTGATAAGCTCCTTATAGTCCTGTGTAAGCTGCGAGCCGATCTGCAGATCCGCAAGGCTCGTAAGCGTCGTCTCCTTCGTAAGTACATAAAGCATGGATGTCGAGGTGTAGACCGGCTGCATGACAACCTTCGAATATACACCAAAAAGCCCCGCACCAAGAAATCCCGCGAGCAGTATCACGAGTATCTTTGCGCGGAACTCATAGAAAAGCTGTTTTAAATCGATTTCAATTTCATCGTCATCGCGCATGCTTCCGGTTCCAAGACCATTTTCCTGTAACTGAATATCCTTTTCCTGCATGTGTTTTCTTTCCTGTTCCTTTATTTCCCTTATTCCCTGTTTTTTAGTTTCCTTCCGTTTTGCGCCCCGCCTTCTCTGCTGTTAACCCCTCTGCTGTATTCTGCTGCCTTTATCATATTGTTCTGTCCGCGATCAGATCCTGTGGATTTTCAAACAGGAGCTCCAAAAGCTCAGCTTCTCCGATCTGCGCTTTAAGCCACGCTGCCGCTCTGTCATGCTCCGGCGACCTCGCCCCGAGATTGTGCGCGTCCGTCCCGAAAAACGACACGTTCCCTGCCTTTACCTGCCTGCGGCACCACGCCGTGCGCCGGTCCGGACAGATCCCGGATAATAACCCCTTTCCGGACAGAGAATTGAAATTCATCTGAAACAGCGCACCCTGACAGAGAAGCTCTTCGATCTCCTGATCCCCATTCTGCCGCCGCAGCGTCTCATAGCGCTCATAATGTGCGATGACAGGGATATAGCCCTCCTGCACCACGCTTCTTACCGCCCGCAGCATCTGCTGAAACGAAACGTCCGGATAGAACTCGATGAGCATGTACCGGCTTCCCGCAAGCGTAAGCGCCTCTTTGTCCCGGACAGCCTGTACGGCCCCGTCAAACCAGAGGATCTCATTCCCCAGATGAAGCTTAAGCCCGATGCCGGCAGCTTCCGCTCTCTCACAAAGCTCTGAGAAGCGTTCAGAAAGCTCGCCTTTCCGGTAGCCGTTGCATCCGTGCTCATAATGCGGCGTAAGGATGATCTCCCGCGCGCCCTGTTTCTCCGAAAGTGCGAGCATGGAAAGCGCTGTTTCCATGTTTTCCGCCCCGTCATCTACCTCAGGAAGCATGTGGCAGTGAATGTCGATATATTCCTGCTTCATTTTGTCTGTAACGCCTCCCGACTATTTGAAACTTTTTGAAGCTCTCTGTATACAACAATATGCAATCAGCATATCACGTAGTTTATACCTTAATATTTCAGTTCTGTCAACGAGAAGCCTGAGAATTATCGTAAAAAAGACATATTTTGTACACGATTCGCATGTAAACACAATTTCATGGATACTTTCAATCTGATCGGCTCCCCAGCATGTGTTTTTTTAATAATTTTCTACCAGATATAACACCGACTGAATTTTCCTGTATCCTCATCGATAAACTCACTGTGTTTCGCAGTCCTTGACAATTGGGGAACTTTTCACTATGATTATACGCAAAAAAGTTCCCCAATTTTATGAGGTGATTTATGTCTGTTTCTTTAAGTCAAATACAAGAATTGCTCAGACGCCGCGCCGACCTGCAGGCACGGCTAAATCTGATGCCATACGACGGTACACCGGAAATCAAAGACCGGGGCGATGGAAAATATCTCTATATCAGAAAACGGACTGCCGGAAAGCTGACCTCAACCTATGTCGGTGTCTATTCAGAAGAGCTCTATAATCTCCTTTTGCGTAATGCCAGGGAAATTCGTGAAATACGAAGCGCCATGCGCCGCATTGAAAAAGAACTTGCCGCCGCTGGATATTCAGAACATGATCTCCCGGATGATATTGTTTCTAACATTGCATTTGCACGTGCAAATATGAAAATGAACATCTACGATCAGGCTGTTCTTGAGGGTGTGGCAACCTCTTTTCCGCAGACCGAAGAGATCATTGAAAACGGAAAAGTATCAGGTATGACGGCAGGCGATGTACAAAAGATATTAAACCTCAAGCATGCATGGGAATTCATTCTCGACAGGGATGTTGCTGCAAGTCCCTCCGATTACTATATGCTCTGCCACATTGCGAAACTTGTGAATGAAGGTTTCTTTGCAGACGGCGGGCGGCTGCGCGGTGTTCCCGTAACGATTGGGGGAACTTCCTACATCCCGCCGCTTCCGTATGAAATGGATGTAAAAGATCATATTCAAGCGATCACAGAAAAGAAAAACACTGCCATCGACATTGCCATCGAGCTTTGTCTTTACTGCATGAAAACACAGATTTTTCTGGATGGCAACAAACGCGCCTCTGTTATATTTGCAAATCACTTCCTGATCTCGCACGGCGGCGGTTTTCTTGTTATTCCCGAAAAAGAGGTTCCGGAATTTAAACACCTGCTAATAAGATACTACGAGGGTGAAGACAGCTCCGTAATAACCAGCTTTCTGAAAGAGCTCTGCTGGAAGAAGCTTCACCAATAAGCAGAATCCACCCCAATCCATTAAAGTCCTCACAAAAAAATCCCGCCGGGCGCAGACCCCGCGGGATTTTAAATGATACTTCCGGATAATCAATATTCAGCTTTCTGTACGCTTCTGTTCTGCCGCTTTCCCTTACAGCAGCACGTACTTCAGTACAAAGAGCACTGCCAGCACGTACATGAGCGGCGTGATGCGCTTTGCCTTGCCGCATGCCACGTTGATCACAACGTAGGAAATAACGCCGAAGGAAATGCCCTCTGAGATCGAATACAGGAACGGCATCGCAAAGATCGCGATAAATGCCGGGATCGCCTGCGGAAGATCCTGGAAGTCGATCTTTGTCACCTGCTGCATCATGAGGAAGCCTACGATGACAAGCGCCGGTGCCGTCGCGAAGGACGGGATCGTCAGGAAGATCGGTGAGAAGAACAGCGCGAGCAGGAACAGTCCGCCTGCAACGACTGAGGTAAGTCCCGTTCTTCCGCCCTCAGCGATACCTGAGGAGGACTCTACGAAGGTCGTGATCGTGGAGGTTCCGAGTACCGCGCCGAGCGAGGTTCCGACCGCGTCTGCAAGCAGTGCGCCGCGGATGCCCGGCAGCTTTCCGTCCTTGTCAAGCATATCTGCCTTGGACGCGCAGCCGATCAGGGTGCCGAGCGTGTCGAACATATCTACAAACAGGAATGCGAACATTACGACAACAAAGTCGATGAGGCGAATTCCCGAGAAGGACATCTGCATGAAGGTCGGCGCGAGGCTTGACGGCAGGGAGATGAGCCCTGACGGGATCAGGCTGTAGAAGCCCGCTTCCGGATTCGGCTGATACAGACCGGTCAGCTGGCAGAGAATGCCGAGAATCCAGGTGATGAAGATACCGATCAGGATATTGCCCTTTACGCCGCGGATCACGAGGATCGCCGTGATCAGAATGCCGATCAGCGCGAGCAGGACCGTAATGCCCTCAGAATGGAAGGTTCCCGCCTCAACGGATGCGGAGAACGAGTAAAGTCCGACAAGCGTGGAGCTGTCTACGACAACATGCGCGTTCTGCAGACCGATAAATGCGATGAAGAATCCGATACCTACGGATACTGCCAGCTTAAGCGTGGACGGGATTGCGTTGAAGATCGCCTCACGCACGTTCGTCAGTGAAAGCAGGATGAATACGATGCCTTCCACAAATACCGCCGCGAGCGCTACATGCCAGCTGTAGCCCATGACGCCGCAGACCGTATAGGCAAAGTATGCGTTAAGTCCCATTCCCGCGGACAGCACGAACGGCAGATTTGCCAGTCCCGCCATCAGGAATGATGCAACTGCGGACGCAAGCGCCGTCGCAGTGAAGATCGCCCCGGTGTCCATGCCGGACGCCCCGAGGATGTTCGGGTTTACCGCCAGGATATACGCCATCGTCATGAAGGTCGTAATGCCCGCGATCACCTCCGTGCGAACATCGGTGCCGTTCGCCTTGAGTTTAAAAAGTTTTTCCATTTTCCCCTCCTATGTGCCTTTCGGCAGATCAACTAAAACACGCGTTTCATTATATACGATACCGGGAGCCTCGTCAATCTGTACCGGTCCCCGGCAGCTTACTCCTCGCGGATCTCCACCGGCACACCGTTTACCTCCATATCCTCATCCGCCGTGATGACGAGGCATTTCTTTCCGTCGATGATCCTCGTCTCGATGTAGTCTGCCGATTCGCGCGGTACGGACACGCGGATATCCCGGATCCGGATGTCGAGCTTCTTTCCGGAGGTGATGTTTTCCGCCGTGAGCGGCCGGTCCTTGCAGCAGTCCCGGTAGAGCTCGTCAAATTCGCTGCAGGCGGAGACATCCACGCCGCTTCGCTCGAGCACATTTTTCACCTCGTGCTTGTCGAGCTCAAACGGCGCCGCGTCGTCCTTGTGCGCCTCGATGGCAAGGGCGAGCTCGTTCTGAATCGCGTTTGCCACGTCGATGCTCATTCCCTCTTCCCGGGATACGCCGGTCACAAGCTGCTGGAAGTTCTCCCGCTCCTCCTTGTCAGGCGCGGGCGTCTCAAGGCCAAAGGTCTCCGTGAGAAAGCTGTCCGTAAGCTTCTCTCCCTTTTTCGCATAGTACATGAGCGTGTGGATGTCCGGCGCCCTGTCCGTAAAGGCCGGGAACAGGAAGCCGCGCTCCGGCATCTCCACGACCCAGTCGCGGAACCGGCTCTCGATCGCATTGCTCTCCTCATTGTAGCTGAGCGCGCCGTCCGAGAGATTGACGGGGCATACCGCGCACACGAGATAGGTGTACACGCTCTCCGACTCGTCTCTCTGCAGGAAGCCGTCGTCCCCCTTCTTCGGTACGTCGTACATGCCGTATGCGAGCAGAATCAGGTAATTTCCCTCCTTCGGCAGCTTTTCGATCATCCGGTCGTAAAATACCTCCAGAAGCCCCTCGTCCTTTAGCTCCGAGTCGCGCAGCCCCGTGAGCAGCCTGTGCATGTCGCCGTGCATCTCCTCGCGCGTATCGTAAGCGCAGTTGTGCAGAAGCTTTCCGAGCCGCCCGCCGATGACCGTGCTCAGGATCTTCATATATTTGATGTCTTCCTCCTCCGGAATGTTCAGAAACGAACTTCCGTAGGTAAGACGCTTGTTTCCGTCTATGTCAAAATAGCATCCGCAGATGCGGGAGATGCATTTGTTTTTGCGGTTAAACTGTTTTTTTAACTCCGCCTGGTCTTTTTTATTCATCCGGTCTCTTCCTCCGTCAGAACAAGGATGGAGACTGACAGCGTCAATCTCCATCTCAAGCTTCTGTTGTTTTTTCTTATTATTTTACCTTTACCAGCGCATCGCAGTAGATGCAGCGGTAGGTCTTTTTCGCCCTGTCCGCGAGTGCGAAGATATGCGGGATCTCCTGTTCGCAGCTCGTGATGCAGCGCGGATTTTTGCACCTGATCACGTCCGTGAGCCGGTCAGGCAGCGCAAGGTGCTGCTTTTTCAGGAGCTTCCCGTCCTGAATGTAATTGACCGTGATATTCGAGTCAAAGTAGCCGAGCACGTCGAGATTTAAATCGATCAGCTCATCGATCTTGATGATGTCCTTTTTGCCGTACTTTGCGCTCCGCACGTTCTGGATGACCGCCACGCAGCTCTCGAGCTTGTCAAGTCCCAGGTATTCGTAGATCTGCATGGACTTTCCCGCCTGGATATGGTCGAGCACGATTCCCGTGCTTACTCCGTCAATATTCATCATTTTTTCCTCCGTCCTTATGCCGTCTCTATTCCGAGAAGGAACAGGATCAGCGCCATCCTGATTTGCTTGCCGCAGAGCGTCTGATAGAAATAGCAGGCCCTCTTATCCTCGTCCACGCGGACGGAGATCTCGTTGACACGCGGAAGCGGGTGCAGGATCGCAAGATCCTCCTTTGCGTCCGCAAGCTTTTCCGGCGTCAGGATATAGGTGTCCTTTAAGCGCAGGTAGTCCTCTTCATTAAAGAAACGCTCCTTCTGGATACGCGTCATATACAGGATGTCGAGCTTCGGCATCGCCTCCTCGAGGTCGCTGACCTCCTCAAAGGATGCGTTTGCCTCCTTCAGGCTGTCGATGATGTACTCCGGAACCTTCAGCTCCTCCGGGCTTATGAGCACATAGTGGATGCCCTCATAGCGCAGCGTCGCCTCGATCAGGCTGTGTACCGTACGGCCGAATTTCAGGTCGCCGCACAGGCCGATCGTCATGTTGTCAAGGCGTCCTTTTTTTCTGCGGATCGTAAGCAGATCCGTAAGCGTCTGGGTCGGATGGAAATGTCCGCCGTCGCCCGCGTTTATGATCGGCACCGGGCTGTGCATCGCCGCCACCATGGGCGCGCCCTCCTTCGGGTGGCGCATCGCGATAATATCCGCGTAGTTGCCTACGACCTGTACCGTATCGGAAACACTCTCGCCCTTTGAAGCGGAGCTCGAGTTCGCGGATGAAAATCCGAGCACGGAGCCTCCTAATGAGAGCATCGCGGATTCGAAGCTCAGGCGCGTCCTCGTGGAGGGCTCGAAAAAGAGCGTCGCAAGCTGCTTATGCCGGCAGCTCTCCTCATATTTTTCCGGATGCGCGTCGATGTCGTCCGCCTTGTTCAAAAGCGCCTCGATCTCTGCCTCGCTGAGATCGAGAATACTGATCAAATGTCTGTTTTCCTGCATACTGTTCTTCCTCTCTCCGGTTTTCCGATCACGCGTTTGCGCCCTGCATCCAGCTTTCGTCGGACGGATTGTCGCGGAATTTAAGCAGTCTCGCCTTATCCTCTTCCTTAATATAGCCCTCAGCCGCGGCGATCTCCACGAGCGTGTCGAGGTCGCAGAGGCTTACGTTTCGCACATCCGCCTCCTGCATGCGCTTCTTTCCCTTTTCCATGCCGTAGGTGAAGATGCTCACGATGCCGAGCACCTCGGCGCCCGCCTCACGCAGCACATTTACCACCTCGAGCACGGAGCCTGCGGTAGAGATCAGATCCTCCACAACTACGACCTTCTGGCCCTTTTCAAGTCTGCCCTCGATCTGGTTCGTACGGCCGTGATCCTTTGCGGAGCTTCTGACATAGCCCATCGGAAGGTCCATCATCTGCGCCGCGATCGCCGCGTGCGCGATGCCCGCGGTAGAGGTTCCCATCAGCACCTCACAGTCCGGATACTCTCTTTTAATGGTCTCCGCGATCTGGCTCTCCACAAGCGTTCTTACCTCCGGCGCCGTGAGGATCAGACGGTTATCGCAGTAGATCGGGCTCTTGATGCCGCTCGCCCAGGTAAACGGCTCCTTCGGACGGAGAAATACCGCCTTAATTGATAACAATCCCCTTGCAATGTCTTCCTTCATTTTGCTTACCTCCCTATGGTCATTCTGAATGATATTCTGATATTCGGATATTTCGTCATCATGCAAACGGATAGACGATGTTTCCGCCGATGTAGTTTGCCCGCACCTCTCCAAAGACCTCCGCCCCGTCAAAGAGCGTGCTCTTTCCCATGGAACAGAAGGTGCTGCTGTCAATGCGGTACTGTTTTTTAAGATCGAGGACGCAGAGATCCGCGGAAGCACCCTCGATGAGGCCGTCATGATAGACGATGCCTGCCTCGCGAAGCTTCGTCCCCGTGCTGATCGCGCCCGGCAGACGGAAGATGCGCCTCGGATTGATGCACATGCACTCGATCATGCGCTGAAAACTCATCTTTCCGGTCTTTACGAGATAGGTATAGACCGTCGGAAATGCCGTCTCAAGTCCCACGATGCCGAACGCAGAGTTGTCGAGGCCCTTCGCCTTTTCCTCCGCGCTGTGCGGCGCGTGGTCCGTGATGATGCAGTCGATCGTGCCGTCGTTGATGCCCTCGAGCAGCGCCGCCCGATCCTCCGCGCTTCTGATCGGCGGGTTCATCTTCCAGGATCCGCTCTCCTGAAGATCCATATCCGTATAGATGAGATAATGCGGTCCCGTCTCGCAGGTCACGCGCACGCCGCGCTTTTTCGCCTGCCTTACGAGCTCCACCGTCTCCTTTGTCGAAACGTGGCAGATATGATACTGGCAGCCCGTCTCCTCAGAGAGCCGGATATCGCGCTCCGCCTGCTTCCATTCGCTTGCGGAATTGATGCCGATATGCCCGTGCTCCCTTGCGTACTGTCCGTCATGGATGCAGCCGCCCGGCACAAGCTCCGCCTCGTCCTCACAGTGCGCTACGACCGGAACGTTCAGCGCCTTTGCACGGAGCATGGCGCTCCGCATCGACGCTTCCTCCTGCACGCCCTTTCCGTCGTCGGAAAAAGCCACGACATACGGCGCGATCGCCTCCAGATCGGCAAGCTCGCCCCTGCCGGTCTGCGTCCTTGTAATGCACCCGTACGGATAGACATGCACGCACGCGTCCCGCGCGATGATGTCGAGCTCTTCCCTAAGACTTTCCATGCTTGACGGCGCAGGCTTCAGGTTCGGCATGGCGCAGACGATGGAATAACCGCCTCTTGCCGCCGCCATGGAGCCTGTGCGTATCGTTTCCTTATAAGAAAAACCCGGTTCACGCAGATGTACGTGTACATCTGCGAAACCGGGAACGATTACGCAATCTGTTAAATTTTCCGTCCGGTCATAACGCATATCCTGCGCTCCGAACTGGATTCTGCCGTCACAAATGGAAATATCCTGCTTCACGAGCCCGTCACAGGTATAAACTTCAGCACCCGTTAAAAGTGTTCTCACAGCGTCACCTCTCCATTCCGATATTCCGGCTTCCGGAATATTCCCTATGCTTTTTGATTGCAAGCAGTTTCAAAACCTGCCATATTTTATCATACAAGCCGGGAAATGACAAGGCTCTTTTGAGGCGGATTACTCCTCCTCCCAGTTCGTCCAGTACTGCTGCACGTCGTCATCCTCATCGAGAAGGTCGAGCGTTCTTCTTAAGCTCTTTACCGCCTGCTCGTCCGTTACGGAAACGGTGTTCTGCGGAATCATCGCAACCTCTGCGGACGCGAGCGAAACGCCCGCGTTATCAAGCGCCTCGCGCACTGCCTCGAAGTCAGCCGGATCCGTCAGAATCTCAAAGCTGTCCTCCTCTTCCTTCAGATCCTCAGCGCCTGCCTCGAGCACGAGCTCCATCAGCGCGTCGGCATCCATGCCGCATTCTTCCTTGTCAATGATGAGCTGTCCTTTTTTATCAAACATAAAGGATACGGAGCCCGGGGTTCCGATCGAGCCCTGACCCTTTGTAAACGCGCTCTTCACATTTGCCGCGGTGCGGTTCTTGTTGTCCGTAAGCGTATCCACGATGATTGCAACGCCGTTCGGACCATAGCCTTCGTAAGTGAGCTTCTGGTACTCGACGCCGTCGTTTCCGCCTGCAGCCTTCTTGATGCCGCGCTCGATCGTATCATTCGGCATGTTCGCAGCCTTAGCCTTCTGAATGACGAACTTCAGCTTGAAGTTATTGTTCGGATCAGGACCGCCCTCTTTTACGGCAATCGCGATCTCACGGCCGATAACAGTATACGCCTTTCCCTTCGCCGCGTCATTTTTCTCTTTCTTTGCACGAATATTCGCAAACTTTGAATGTCCTGACATAACTCTCTCCTATAATAAATAATACAAAATCATAACACTATTTTACTTCGAGCGCAATATTGCGCAGCCACTTTTTCTGCCTGTAACGGATGGTTCCGAGCGTCATCTTGTAGATTTCCTCCGAAAGCACCAGCGCGTAGACCGCATAGATCGGAAGCTTCCAGTACAGCGCGCCGAGAAACGCGAGCGGCACGCCCAGGAACCACACGCCCGAGGTATCGAGGAAGAGGCACATCCTCGTATCTCCGCCGGAACGGAGCACGCCCACGATCAGGATGTAGTTATACATCTTCGGGATCATATAAGCGATGAATACCAGAATACAGCGCGACACGTCCTCTGCCACCGACGGCTCGATGCTGTACATCCCGATGATCGGCCAGCGGATCAGGAAGATAAACGCCATTGAAACAAAGGTCAGAAGGAACGACAGCGTAAAGAACTTGACGGAATAGTCCTCCGCCCGCTCCGTACGCCCCGCGCCGAGCTCGTTTCCGAGAATGACCGCCGTCGCCGCGGAAAGACCTGCCCAGAGCACGATGACGATATCCTGGATCGTGGTCGCGATCGTGATCGCCGCCACCGCATCGTCTCCCATGCGTCCGTAGGCCACGGAGTAGAGCGTCGTGCCGAGCCCCCACATGAACTCATTTGCGATGACCGGCGAAGCGTGCAGGAGGAAGCTCTTTAAAAATGCCGTCTTCCAGCCGAGCAGCTCCTTCGGATGCGCGCGGAGCGGATTTTTCTTATGATACATCACAGCCAGAAGGCAGATGAGCTCCACGATACGCGCCGTAAGCGTTGCGAGCGCCGCACCCGCGACGCCAAGCTCCGGGAAGCCGAGTTTTCCGAAGATCAGGCAGTAGTTCAGAAAAATATTGATCACGATCGCGCAGAGCGAGGTTACGACCGGCGTCTTCACGCGGTTGATCGAACGCATCATCGCGACGATGACGTTTGAAAGCGCGATAAACGGATACGTAAGGCACGCGATCCTTAAGTAGCGCGCGCCGACCTCGATCGAAGCCTCACTGTTTGTGAAGATCGTCATGATCAGTCTCGGATTCAGAAAGGCGGGAATGAAGAAGACCGCCGCGCCTAAGAGCGCGAGCACTGCCGCAAATCCCAGCACCTTTCTGATATTTTTCACATCTCCGCTGCCCCAGAACTGCGCCGCGAGAATGCCGCTTCCGGAGCAGATTCCGAAGACAAACAGGCTGAATACAAAGAAATATTTGTTTGCAAGCCCGACCGCGGCGATCGAGGTCGATCCCAGCCGCCCGATCATCAGCGTGTCCACCAGATTCGTGATCGTGTTGAGCATGTTCTGCAGCGCGATCGGAACCGCGATGAGAAGCGCTTTTTTCAGGAAAATTCTGTCGGTAAAGGTATGCTCCACCGACTTTAAAAAACGTGTCTGATTCATACTGATTATATAATCCCCATACCAAAAAATACTGCTGTGCCGGCTGCCTGATAACGTCAGGCCTTCTGCCCGCCGAAATAAACGCGCGGCACCCGCTTGTTGACGCCGCACAGAAGCTCATAGTGGAAGCCTCCGCTCTTTTTTGCAAGCTCCTCAAGCGGAATGCATGCATCGCCATCCGTTCCGAAGAGCGTGACGATATCTCCCTTTTTCGCCTCCGGCACGCCGTCAAGCCCGATCATGAGCTGGTCCATGCAGACGCGTCCGAGCACCGGGCAGCGCCTGCCCCGCACAAGGACCTCCATGCCTTTTCCGCTCACATTGCGCGGATAGCCGTCCGCATAGCCTGCGGAGACCGTCCCCACCAGCATGCGCTTTTCCGCGCGGAAGATGCCGCCGTAGCTCACCTCCGTGCCCGGCGCGATCTCCTTTACATGCGTGATGCGTGCCTTAAGCTGCATGACCGGCAAAAGCGAAATCTCCTTTTTCACCTCATCCGAAGGATAAAGCCCGTACATGGCAATACCGCCGCGCACCATATCATACTGAAGACCGATGCCCTCCAGGATCGCCGCGGAATTTGCCGTATGGCGGATGCCCGTATCGATGCAAAGCGCGTCTGCCCTGTTAAGGAAGGTCCTAAAGCGCTCTGCCTGCTGCTCTGTCCGCGCCTTGTCCGTCTCGTCCGCCGTCGCAAAGTGCGTGAAGATGCCGTCTATGGAAATGCCCGGAAGCTTTGAGATCAGGGCGAGCTCCCGGATGCCGTCTTCATCCGCGGGAAGCCCGATGCGGCTCATGCCCGTGTCGAGCGCGATGTGGATATGCGCGGTCTTGCCTTCCCTTACGGAAAGCGCCGAGAGCGCCTCCGCTTCGGACAGAGAGGAAACGGAAGCCGTAAGCCCGTAGGAAAGGAGATCGCCGTATTCTCCCTCATCCACGTCTCCGAGAATGAGAATGGGCGCCTTTTCAAGAGCCGGTACGCGTCTTAACTCAATCCCCTCGGAGACTGCTGCCACTGCATAGCAGTCGGCATATTCCGAAAAGACCTCTGCCATGCCCGCAAAGCCATGTCCGTAGGCGTCCGCCTTTACGACCGCGCAGAACCGCACGCCTTCCGGAAGCGCCGCCCTAAGCGCCGCGAGATTATGCCGGAGCGCGGACAGATCCACCGGTGCGAATGTCCTTCTGTATGGAAATTCTGCCCCGTCCCAGTTCCTGCTCTCTGTGCTCATCCTTCCGCTCCTTTCTCTGTTACTGCTGCCTGCATTCCGCGACGGCAAAGGCCGTCACATAGGTGTCCGTATCCGAAATGGACACATGGATGCGCCCGATCCCGAGACGTTCGGAAAGCGCTGCCGCCTGTCCCGAAAGCCGCACATAAGGCGCGCCCCGCTCATCCCGGAGCACCTCGATCTCATAGAGCTCAAAGCCGCTCACCCCGGTTCCGAACGCCTTCGAGACCGCCTCCTTAACAGCAAAATCACCGGCAAGTCTTTTTTCTGAAAAAGAGGCTTCCCGGCGTTCCGCTTCCGTAAAAGAGCGTGTCAGAAAAGAGGTCCGAAGACAGGCTTTTCTGACACGTTCCAGTTCAACGATGTCTGTTCCTATTCCGTATATCAATTTATTTCCGTCCCGCGCCTCTGCCCCGGTTCACGATGTTGTAGGAAAGGCGCATCATGCTCTCGGACAGATGAACGTTCTCCACGACGATGTCCTTCGGAACCTTCAGATCCGTATGCGCGAAGTTCCAGATGCCCTTGATCCCGGTGTCAACAAGCTGCTGTGCGATCTCGATCGCTGCCGCCTTCGGTACCGTAAGCGCGACGATCTCGATATTGTTTTCACGGATGTAGTCCTTCATCCCGGAAATCGGATGGACCTCGATGCCGTTGTATTCGTTCCCGACCTTTGACGGATCGCGGTCAAACAAAGCCTTGATGCGGAAGCCCCTTCTCTCGAAGTCGCTGTATCCCGCAAGCGCCTTACCGAAGTTTCCGGCGCCGACCACGATGATGTTATGCACGCGGTCGATTCCCAGAATCTTGCCGATCTCCTCGTAAAGGTTCTTTACATTATACCCGTAGCCCTGCTGTCCGAACCCGCCGAAGTTGTTGAGGTCCTGACGGATCTGCGACGCGGTTACGCCCATGAGCTTTGAAAATTCATTTGATGAGATACGCTCTACTCCCTGCGCGATCAGTTCTCCCAGATATCTGTAATATCTCGGAAGTCTTTTTATGATCGCCTGAGAAATCGCTCTTTCTTCCATGGCTGATCCCCCTATCAAAATAACAGTAGAGAATGGTCTACTGTTATCTTTCTTTTCACTCAACACGAAAAATCCGCTGCCAGCGGATTCTTCGTATAGCTTTTTCCTATTATAATGTTATGTTAAATTAAAGTCAATCACTTCTGAGCGCGTCGATCGGGTTTAATGTCGCGGCACGGCTTGCCGGCATGTAGCCGAACAGGAGACCGATGCCCACGGAAACGCCGAAGGACAATGCGATCGCGCCCATGGACGGTGTCGCGCTGATGCCCATCGCATTGCCGATCACGCCCGTTACGACGGATCCGAGGAAAATACCGATGATGCCGCCGATCGAGGAGGTCACCGCAGCCTCGATGACAAACTGCTGCATGATGACCGCGCGCTTTGCGCCGAGCGCCTTTCTGATGCCGATCTCACGCGTACGCTCCGTTACCGATACGAGCATGATGTTCATAACGCCGACGCCCGCGACGAGCAGAGAGATTCCGGCGATGCCGCCGAGCATCGTGGACATCATCGCGATCTGGCTGTTGAGCTCATCGAGGAGCTCGGAGTTTGCCGTAACCGTGTAATAGTCGTCATTCTTATAAATAGAATACAGAAAGGTTTCGATGGTGTCCGTACACTCGTCGGAGTTGTCCGTGCTGACGCTCGTCAGGATATAATTGGAGATATTGGTGCTCCTGCCCATTTTTGCCGCCACGGTATAGGGCACCCACACGAAATCGTCCGTTCCGCCCTCTTCGAGCTCATCCTCGTCCTGTCGCTCCACAACGCCTACGACCGTAAATGCGTTCGGTCCGATCTTGATCTTCTCTCCGACCGCACTGTCTGCGCTGCCGAACAGCGTGAGCGCCGTGTAATAGCCCATAAGCGCCACCTTCTGTTCCGCCATACAGTCCGCATAGGAAAGGTTTCGTCCCGTATAGAGCGTATAGTCCTTGATGTTGAGATATGCTTCCGAATATCCCCTGATCGATGTGCCGGACATCGTGTCATTGCCGTTCTTCAAAGGCATGTTGACGCTTACGACCGGCGTCATGTCCTCAAAGAGATCCGGGTTTTCATCGAAAAATTCATACATTTCATCCGCGGACAGCACACGGGATGCAGTGTTCGTCACGTTGACGCTGATCTGGTTTACGCCCATGCTCGCGAAGCTCTCGATCACGGAGGACATATAGCCGTTTACGACCGACACCAGGATGATGACGGAGGCCACGCCGATGATGATGCCGAGCATCGTTAAAAACGAGCGCATCTTATTGGACCAGATAGATTTTAAGGCCATTTTAAAGCTTTGCAGCATATTCTTTTACATCTCCGTCAAATGTTATTTTACCGTCCATGACCTGTACGACGCGCCCCGCGTTCATCGCGATGGACGGATCGTGCGTGATCATGACGATGGTGTTGCCCTCTTCGTTCAGTTTTTTCAGGAAGTTAAGCACCTCTCTGGAGGTCTTTGAGTCGAGCGCGCCAGTCGGCTCGTCGGCAAGGATCAGCGAAGGATCGCCCGCAAGCGCCCTTGCGATCGACACACGCTGCTGCTGACCGCCGGAAAGCTGGTTCGGGAAGCTCTTCCATTTTCCCTTTAAGCCCACGCGGTCAAGCGAGGCAAGCGCGCGCTCCTTCCGCTCTGCAGCCGGAACTCCCGCGTACTGCAGCGGAAGCTCCACATTTTCCAGAAGATCAAGCTTCGGAAGCAGGTTGTACTGCTGGAAGATAAAGCCGATCATCTTGTTGCGGATCTCCGCAAGCTCGTCGTCCGTCATCTCCGAGGTATCCTCCCCGCCGAGGAGATATTCTCCCTCCGTCGGCGTGTCAAGCGCCCCGATGATGTTCATGAGCGTTGATTTTCCGGATCCGGATTTGCCGACGATCGCCACGAACTCGCCGCGCCAGATCTTTAATGAGATGCCGTCCGAGGCATGGATCTCCTCGTCTCCCATATAGTAGATCTTGTAAATGTCCCGAAGCTCGATGAGCGGCTCTTTCCCGCTGTAGGTCTCCTCCTGGTATCTGAGGAATGCCTCTGAGCTCACCGCTTCCGGTTCACCCGGCTCACGCTCTGCGGAGGCGGGAGCCGCGGCTTTGGAACTATCCAAAGCCGATGTCCGTTTACTGTCTTCGCCGGAAGTTTCTGCCACATTTTTCTCCGGCGTGAATTTTCCCTTCAGAAACTTCTCACTGGAACTGTCACGTGAGCCGTAGCCTCCGTCCATATGATCTTTTTCCCGTAAAAAAGGTATCCGCATCACTTAACCTCTCGGACCGCCGCCGCCACCGCCGGGGCCGCCGCCCATTCCGCCGCCTCCTGGGCCACCCATTCCGCCGCCCCACATGAAGCCGCCGGTGCTTGACTCACTGTCTTTTACATAGACCTCCTGTCCCTCGGAAAGTCCGGAGGTGATCTCCACATAATCCTCGGAGGTAAGGCCTGTTTCCACACGGACTGCCGTAAAGCCGTCCGGAATATCATTTGCTCTCGGAAGGCCTGCCGCACGCGTATTTCCGCCGGATGCCGCCTGCGAAGGCAGCTCTCCTGCCGGCGCGCCTTCCGCGCTGCCTGCTTCAGGCATCTCTGACATGTCAGGCGCATTTTCCATATTTCCGCCTTCCGGTGCGCCGTTTTCTAAAGACGCCGGAGCTTCGGCTTCTCCCGTTCCTTCGGATGTACTCTTCTGCTCATCCGTAAGCGAGGTATCACGCACATAGACGATGTTGCCGCGCTGCAGCGCATTGATCGGAATGTACAGCACATCCTCCGCCTTTTCAAGGATAATGGTGCCGTCTACGTTCATGCTCGGAAGCAGATCTCCCATGTCGTCCATCGTTACCGTTACCGGATAAGTCGTAACGCCGTTTGAATTGCTGCCGTTTAAGGAAACATTTGTCACATGACCCGTATAGGTCTCATCCTCGAACGCGTCCGCCGTAACCTCTACCTCCTGTCCGACCTCGACCTTGCTGATATCGAGCTCGTCGATGCTCATTTCAAAGGTGAGCTCCGAGAGATCATAAATGATGGCGAGCGTCGTATCGGAGCTGCCGGAGCTGCGGCTGATCTTATCGCCGACCTTGCCGGACTTTGAGATGACCTGACCTGAGATCGGCGCCGTGATCGTATAGTCCTCAAGGCTTTCCTGCTGCTTTTCGAGATTATCCTGCGCCGTATCGAGGCTCTGCTCCGCCTGCTCTACGGATTTTTCATACTGCTTCAGCGCTTCGGACAAAGAATCCGCCGTCATCGTGAAGATCGGGGTTCCCGCCGTTACATAATCGCCGTCGTGCACGAGCACGGAAGCGACCTTTACAGACTGGCTGAGGTCATATTTCAGCTTGGAAGAGGTATAGGCCTCAAAGCTTCCGTCTTCGGCGGAATACAGATCGCCAGTCTGTACCGAAGCCTTATCCGAGGTCGTAAGTCCGCCCGGATTGGTGACGAGCACAGTGATGTATTTGACCATCGTGCCGCCCGTAAGCGTCTCCTCCATGGAGCTCTTCTCAATGACCTGTCCCGGGATCTCCTCTCCCGTATCGGAAAGTCTCACCACGACCTGTGTGCCCACCGCGATCGCGTCCGCCTCCAGGGAGAGGAACGGAACCTTCAGCTTCATGGCCGTGTCATTATAGAGGTCTGCGATCTCCGTATTCTGTCCGACCGTATCGCCCACGGACAGGGAAAGGTTCTGAATGTAACCGGAAAAATCCGAGTACCACACGCCTCCGCCGAGATCGCTCTGCGCTTTTGCGAGGTCGTCCTTTGCATCGGCAAGGTCGTCCTGTGCATACTGCAGGTTTTTCTGCGCGCTTTCGATCTCCCGGTCCATATCGGACGGATCGATGCGGTAGAGCACATCGCCCTTCTGCACCTGATCTCCCTCTTCAAAATTTGCCTCAATGATCTCGCCTTCCACAAGAGAGGTGATCGTATAGGTATCCTTCGCCGCAAGCGTTCCCGAGGAGGTCAGCTCGCTCTGGATATCGCCGCGCGTGACCGTTCCGATATTTTTCGCATCCACGGTCGTCTCCGATGCCGCCGCGGCTGCGCGCTTCTGCCGCAGATAGAAAAACGCTCCGGCACCCAGGACAAGAAGCAGCAGGACCCATTTGATCCATCCATGCTTCCCGCGGCGCTTCTTTTTCTTACGCTCCTTCTTTGCATCCTTATCGAGTTTTCTCGCCTGCGGCTCTCCCGCCGCTGCCACGCTGTCCGGCACGGCTGCCGCCGTCTTTTTTGCAAGCTCCGGATCCTTCCTTGCCTCTGCTGCCGCGGCCGCGCCGAGGTTTTCTTTCACATCCTGTGCTTTTTCTGTCTGATTCTTCTTTGCTTCTTCGGACATATTAGTTCTCCCCCGTGCTGCCGCTGTCTGTTCCGCCTGTGCTGCCGTCCGTATCGCTTCCCGATCCGCTGTTGCCGCTTGCGCCGGATACAGTGGTTCCCGATCCCGGTCCGCTCGATCCCGCATAGATCACATTGGAGGTTCCGGTCGTGCTGCCGTCGGTGTTGCGCTGGTATTTGATCACACCTACGACCGTATAGGTATCCAGGTCGTCGCCGTCCGAATCCGTTCCCGTATTTGTCTGGCAGATGAGCACGACGTCGTCCCCGAGCTTGATATCGCCGTTAATGCCGAGCATAAATTTTACCTCAGAGCTTCCGAGCAGATAGGTCGCATTGTCATCAAGCACGACAGAGGTCGGTGAGACGATATTGTTTGCCTCGTAATAGATCTTCGTGATCTCGCCCTTTACCACATGGTACTGGCTGTCGCCGAAATCCTCGCCGTAAGCCCAGACCGTATTGTTGCCTTCGTTATAATATACGACCAGCCAGCCGTTCTGACGGATCGCGGAATCATAGGACATGTAGCGGGAGGAATATCCGTTGAAATAGAGATTTGCGCTCTCCACGTCAAACGGAATCGCTTTTTTGAGCTCGTCGATCGTCCGCACAAGGAGCGGTCCCGTCATACTGCTCTCCATAAGATCGTTGGGGTCGATCTCACCGTCAGACGCGAGCGAGAGGTCAAACAGCGATCCGTAGATCCCGCTTCCCGTCTTCGGGCTTGCCTTGAGCAGGTTATAAAAGAGGTTGATGCACTCCTGCACGCTCAGCGTGTCTGTAAGCGATTTCTGTCCAACCTCTTCATTCAGCTCAAGTGAATTGAAGGAAGCCAGTCTGGAAGCCGCGATATCCCCACTGAAGTCATCGTCCGTATAGCCGAGCAGCGTAAGGATCGCCTTTGTCGCATCCTGCATCTTCACAGGCTCGTCGG
Organism: Eubacteriales bacterium; assembly: GCA_030524135.1. Lineage (GTDB taxonomy): Bacteria > Bacillota > Clostridia > Lachnospirales > Lachnospiraceae > Avilachnospira. The sequence goes on along the minus strand of JAUNHA010000004.1, from coordinate 45,029 downwards.
GCTTGAACTGTCCGCCGAGATAGGTGCGCATCCATCCCTGCCGGAGGGCAATGCGGATGTACGGCGCATATTCGCTCGTCGCCGGCACATCGTTTGCCGCCGCAATGCTGCTCGCTGCAGCAGAATCCTTGTAGGAGGAGGCGAGGACGAGCGCTTTTGCAAATTCGCCTCTCGTGACCGTCTGAGAAAGCTCTCCCTTTGTATCCATAATGCCCGAAAGCTGTATCACATTGTTGCGGAACGCCTGTATCTCCGTTGTCACGGATGCATAGCTCACAAAATACGGCGCCTGCATGCCGCAGACGATGAGCGCGGCGCTTCCGCCCGCAAGCCACCTAAGGCCTATGTGCCCGTGTCTGCCGTCTTTCTGTCTTTTCATGCCCTTATCCCTTTCCTTTACCGTGTTAAAACATGCTCGTATTTTAAATGCAAATTATGTCCAATATATGTTTTGGCGAAAAAAAGTTTATTTTAACAATAAAAAGGCCTCCGCACATGATGCGAAAGCCAAAAATACCATGCTGGAAATATCCGGTTAAAGTCTTATATAATTTCTGTTAAATCCCAATTTGCTTAAAACAGCGGCGCGATAAGCTTCAGGAGATTTCCGAAGAGAAGCTTGTACCACGGAAGACGCTTAAAGGCTTCCATGTCGATCTCCCGGCACTGCCCGAGGCAGTTCTGGAAATCCGCCTCCATATCGAGAATCGCAGGCACGTCATGCAGATAGGCCGCATTCTCAAAATGCAGATACAGACTCCGGAAATCCAGGTTGATCGTGCCGATGACGCCCACGCGCCCGTCCGAGATAAACTCCTTCGCGTGTACGAAGCCGGGCTCGTATTCAAAGATCCGCACGCCATTTGTCAGAAGCTCCGGATAATAGGAATGGCCGAGCCAGAAGGCATAGGGCTTGTCCGGAATGTGCGGAAACAGGATCTTTACATCTACGCCGCGCTTTGCCGCAAAGCAGAGCGCGTTCATCATCTGGTCGTCCAGGATGAGATACGGCGTCATGATGTGCACGTAATCCCTTGCGGTATGAAGAATGTTGAGGTAGACGTTTTCCCCGACATTTTCCTCATCAAGCGGGCTGTCTCCGTAGGGAATGACATAGCCCTCTCCCGGTTTTATAGCGTCCCCGCAGCACAGGCATTCCCTGTGGACGTAGCGCTCATAGGACAGGCGGTAGGTCTCCTTCTTCCCGTCCCGGTAGGTGCTGTTCCACATCTGCATGAAAAGGACCGAAAATGCCTTTGCCGCATCGCCCTTAAACATCATGCCGGTATCCTTCCAGACACCGAAGCGCTGCTCGAGGTTGGCGTATTCGTCCGCCAGGTTAAGGCCTCCGGTAAAGGCGGTGTTTCCGTCGATCACGCAGATCTTTCTGTGGTCGCGGTTGTTCTGATAGGTGGCAAGCGCAGGGATGACCGGCGAAAAGATCTTGCAGTCGATTCCCATCTCCCGAAGCTCCTTATCATAGCCGAACGGCAGGTTTTTGATCGTGTTCATGCCGTCAAACATGAACTTTACGGTAACGCCCTCCGCGGCCTTTTCCTTCAGAATCTGAAGGATCTCATCCCAGATCTTTCCCTTTGCCACGATGAAGTATTCCATAAAAATATACTTCTTTGCCTTTTTCAGCTCCTCGGAAAAGGCGGGAAAGAAGTCCTCCCCCATCGCGTAGAAGGAAACTGCGGTATCCGTACACAGCGGCGCATGTGCCTCCCTCCTTAAATACCGGGAAATGCCGTAAAGGCGGGGATCATTTTCCCTGATCGACCGGATCAGCGCCTCGTCCTCCGCGAGGCAGCAGTCCGAGATCTTCACCTCGTCGTCGAGCCTGTGCCGCATGCGCTTTACGGAAGACTGAATCTTCAGATAGAGATAAAAGAGCGCGCCGAAGACCGGAAACAGGATGATCGGTACGATCCAAGCGATCTTGAAGGAGGAGCTTCCGCCCTGGTTCATGATAAACATGACCTCGATCGCGGACAGAACGATGAAAAAGCCGAGCGTAAACGTCTCATCGAGAAACGTAAACGCAAGCCAGAGTATGATGAGCTGGACTGCAAGGAAAAAGATGAACAGGCTCGTGCGGGAAAAGACCGTCCGCAGAAACGGCCACGTTTTCTTATGTGTTTTTGCCTTGGAATGTGTGCTCATCTGTCTCCTTATGTCTGAATTTACTGTTTATATCCTGCCAAGCCCGGCTTATTGTACCATAACCGGTCCGGTCCGTTATTCCATGATCATTATACCGTGATCAGCTCGTAAGCCCGCTGTCCGATGCCGATCTTCTCTCCGTGCTCGAGGCATACCTCCCAGTTGGTATCCGGGTGCGTATCCGTGAAATGGTCGTGATGCTCGTGCGGCATCTTTGAGAGCTGGGAGCCCTGTACGACCGGCTGACGGTTGACTGCATCCGCGCAGGCCTGATCAAGCGCGACCGGATCGAAGGAGGCGAACATGCCGACGTTCGGTACGATCGGAATGTCGTTCTCGCTGTGGCAGTCGCAGTTCGGGGAAATATCCACCGCAAGTGCAATGTGGAAGCACGGGCGTCCATCCACAACGGCCTTCGTGTACTCCGCGATCTTCTTATTCAGGATATCATTTGCCTCATCAAAATCCGTCTCGACCGCATCTACCGGGCAGACGCCGATGCAGCGTCCGCAGCCGACGCATTTGCTGTGGTCGATGGAGGATTTTCTGTTTTCAATGGTGATCGCGCCGTGCGCGCACTGCTTTTTGCACTGTCCGCAGCCGATGCAGACCTCCTGCACGACATGCGGCTTTCCGGAGTTATGCTGCTCCATCTTGCCGGCACGCGAGCCGCAGCCCATACCGAGGTTTTTCAGCGCGCCGCCAAAGCCCGTCGACTCATGCCCCTTGAAATGGGTGAGGGAGATCACGACGTCCGCATCCATGACCGCGCGGCCGATCTTTGCTTCTTTTACATACTCTCCGCCTTCTACCGGCACGAGCGCTTCGTCCGTACCTTTCAGGCCGTCCGCAATGATAACATGGCAGCCGGTCTGCAGCGGGGAAAACCCGTTCAGATAAGCGGCGTCCATATGGTCGAGCGCATTTTTACGGCTTCCGACATAGAGCGTATTGCAGTCGGTAAGGAACGGCTTTCCGCCGCCCTCCTTCACAAGATCCGCAACCACCTTTGCATAATTCGGTCTGAGGAACGCAAGATTTCCGAGCTCGCCGAAATGGAGCTTGATCGCTACGAATTTATTGGTGAAATCCATATCCATCATGCCGGCGCGTCTGCACAGCCGTGCAAGCTTCTGCGGCAGGTTGATATTGGCATTCGTATGCATGTCCGAAAAATAAACCTTTGATTTTTCCCTATCCATTCTGTTTCCTCCGTAAAGTAAAATGCCCCGCCGCGAAAAGCTCTGCCGCGAAGCTGTTCTCTGTTATTTTTTCCCTGTAATTTTATCACAAAGGCCACGAAAAGAAAAGGGACGCACCGGAACAAAACAGATAATCATATAAGCAAAAAAACAGAGCTAAAATCCTTTGAAATAAGAATTTTAACCCTGTATCGTGAGCAGGGGCAGAAGGATTCGAACCCTCATTGGCGGTTTTGGAGACCGATATCCTACCATTGGATGATGCCCCTAAGATGCTGTCGAATTGACAACGGTGATATGATACACGAAATGCGTCCAAAAGTCAAGAGCCGGATACAGAAAACTTTCGTTCCCCGACCGGCTCTCTTTTCATGTGTCGTTTTTTTAAGCGACTTCTTCTACCAGCGCATGAAGCTTTTCACACAGTGCTTCGAACGCGGTATCTTCTCCGTGCAGTCTGACATTGACGGTTCTGCTGAGATCAAGGCTGAGTACGCCGAGGATCGACTTCGCGTCGATCAGGATCCGGTTGTAAAATACGTCGATATCAAACGGACACTCTCCTGCCATTCTGCAGAACTGCTTAGCGGTCTCGATGTCAGGAATTCTGATGGACATTTCTTTCATGATTACCAACTCCTTTCAGGGATTTTCACTGAATTACAAACAGTTTCTACAGCGGAAAAAGATCGCGCGGTGCCTTCCTAAAACGCTCTCCAAAACGCGCCTCCGCATTGTGGATGTTATACCATACCGGCGTAAAAAATGCCATTCGTAATTTTAACAATATTTGCTTTTTGCCCGAAGGTTTTTTGTTGATATTGACCCGGTATTTTACACCTGGAAATCAACCGGAAATCAACCGAACAGACCGCCGATCAGACCGTAGGATACGATGCTCATAATGAGCGCTGCAAGCAGTACGCCGAGCACACATGCGAGGAACGCGCGGCGCCTCGGCATGTGCAGAAGCGCTGCCACAAGACTGCCCGTCCATGCGCCGGTTCCCGGCAGGGGAATGCCTACAAACAGTACAAGCCCCCAGAATTCATACTGCTGCACCTTGCCCTTGTTCTTCTCCGCCTTGGCACGGAGCCAGAGCGCCGCTCCCCTCGTCGGCTTCCATTTTTCCATGAGGAGCAGGATCCGCTCGATAAAAAGAAGCACAAACGGGATGGGCAGAAGGTTTCCCAGGACGCACAGCGGCAGCGCCTTCATGATCGGGACATCAAGAAAGGCCGGAGACGCGGCGAGAAGCCCGCCGCGAAGCTCCAGAATCGGGAACAGGGAGATGATGAAACAGATGATCTCCCCACTCACATGACCGCCCAAAAGGCCGGTAAATAAACTGACTAATTGCTCTGACATAAGTATCTATGGGCGCTCCGGATTACTTTCCGAAAACTGCCTCGTAATCCTTCTTGAATTTTTCGATGCCCTCATCGGTCAGCGGATGATGGAACATCTGCATCAGCACCTTGTACGGTACGGTTGCGATGTCCGCGCCTGCCTTTGCGCACTCGGTGATGTGCATCGGATTTCTCGTGGACGCGCAGATGATCTGGGTCTCGATCTCCGGATAATTGCTGAAGATCTGTACGATGTCGTAGATCAGATCGGTGCCGTTCGTGGAGATATCGTCAAGACGTCCGAGGAACGGGGAAACATAGGTCGCGCCTGCTCTTGCCGCAAGCAGCGCCTGATTCGCGGAAAATACGAGCGTCACATTGGTTTTAATGCCTTCCTTTGAAAGTGCCTTTACCGCCTTCAGTCCTTCCGTCGTCATCGGGATCTTTACGACCATGTTCGGATGGATCGCCGCGATCTCACGGCCTTCTTTGATCATGTCCTCAGCCTTTGTCGTCGTAGCCTTTACCTCGCCTGAGATCGGACCATCCACGATAGAGGTGATCTCCTTGATAACCTCTCCGAAGTCTCTGCCTTCCTTTGCGATCAGGGACGGGTTGGTCGTCACGCCGCAGATAATGCCCATGTCGTTTGCTTCTCTGATTTCTTCCACATTTGCCGTGTCAATAAAGAATCTCATAGTTTCCTCCGCATCTGTTAAAATAATTAAGTTCCGCCCCTTATGTTACCACAAGCGGCCCGTTTTTGGAACCACTTTCCTGTTTTTCAGCTGTTTCACCTGCCGGCCCCGTCTGCCGGAAATCTGCCGGAAGGCTGCCTGAGAATTACCGGTGCACTTCCGGATCAGGCATCCTCCCGCAAAAGCGCGGAAAGCTCCCCGATATTCCGGATGCCGCGCAGGCTTATCTGTGTCGTTTCACTGCCCTTTAGGCGGGACAGGTTGTACTGCGGAAGGATGACGCGTGAAAAGCCGAGCTTCGCGGCTTCCCTGATGCGTTCCTCCGCCTGTGTTACCGCGCGCACCTCACCGGACAGGCCGACCTCCCCGAAGACGATCGTATCCGCTTCCACCACGATGCCGCGGTAGGACGATAGGATCGCCGCGAGCACCGCAAGGTCGAGCGCGGGCTCCGTCACCTTCATGCCGCCCGCAATGTTGACATAGGCGTCGTAGCGGCTCATCTGAAGCCCTGCCCGCTTTTCAAGCACGGCAAGCAGCAGATTCAGGCGGTTATAGTCCATCCCGGAGGCCTGCCGTCTCGGCATGCCGAAGCTCGTCTCCGTCACAAGCCCCTGGACCTCCATCAGCATAGAGCGCGTCCCCTCCATCAGGCAGGTCACCACGGCGCCGCTCGCATCCGTGGGACGCCCCGCCAGCATGAGCTCAGAGGGGTTCTCCACCTCATGCAGTCCGTCCGAGGCCATTTCAAATACGCCGATCTCGTTGGTCGATCCAAAACGGTTTTTCGCACTGCGCAGGATCCTGTAGGCCCCGCCGTCCCCCGATTCAAAATACAATACGGTATCCACGATGTGTTCGAGCACGCGCGGTCCCGCCACCGTGCCCTCCTTCGTCACATGCCCCACAAGAAAGATCGCGACATTGTTCTGCTTTGCGCAGAGCATCAGCGCCTGCGCACACTCCCTGACCTGAGTCACGCTTCCGGGCGCGGACTGCGCCTCGTCCGTATACATGGTCTGGATGGAATCGATCACGGCGAAGTCCGGCTTTTCCCGTTCGAGAAGCGCCGTGACCGTGCTGATATTCGTCTCGGAAAGAAACCCGAGATCCCCGTCCGTCTGTCCGATGCGGTCCGCGCGGAGCTTGATCTGCTTAAGACTCTCCTCGCCCGAAATATAGATGACCTTTCTGCCCGCTTCGCTTAAGTTTACCGCAAGCTGCAGAAGCAGGGTCGATTTTCCGATGCCGGGATCGCCGCCGACAAGCACGAGGCTTCCCGGCACGATGCCGCCGCCGAGCACGCGGGAAAGCTCCCGGAAGCCCGTATCATAGCGCGTCTCGCCCGCGGCGTCGATCTCCGAAAGCCGTACCGGCTTTGCCATGCCTGTTCCCTGCGAACGGTTCCCTGCACGCCCGGAGCCTGTCGTTTTGATGACAGGCTCCTCACAAAATGTATTCCACTTATGGCAGGACGGGCACTGACCCATCCATTTTTTAGATTCAAATCCGCATTCGCCGCAGAAAAAGACGCTTTCCGTCTTAGACCGTTCCCGCATGTTCTTTCCCCTTCAGCCCGGCAGCGGCCTTTGCCGTTTTCTTTGTGCCGTCCTTTTTGCTCTGCTTCGTACCGGTCTTTGCCGGGGTCTTTCTCTTCGGAAGGCGGATAAACTGAAGCGTCTCCGCCTCCGGCGATTCCGCCGTGATCAGCACATGATCCCTTGCGCGGAGCTTTCCGTCGAGGATCTCTTCCGCGATCCGGTCCTCCACCAGGGTCTGCAGCGTCCTTCTCAGCGGTCTTGCACCGTATTTTTCATCATATCCCTTGTTGATCAGCACCTGCTTTGCCTCATCCGAAGCCTCGATCTCGACATTCATCATCTGCTTTAAACGACCCAGGATATCCTTGAGCATGATATTTACGATCTTGCCCATATTTTCCTTCGTGAGCTGATGGAATACGATGATTTCATCAATTCTGTTCAGGAATTCAGGCTTGAACATCTGGCGGATCTCATCCATGACCTTCGCCTTCATACTCAGATAATTCTGGCTGTCGTCCTCCGGGGAGGCAAAGCCCAGCTTCTTCGGCGCGATGATGTTCTGCGCGCCTGCGTTTGAGGTCATGATGATAATGGTGTTCTTGAAGTCCACACGCCTTCCCTGCGCGTCCGTGATATGGCCGTCATCGAGCACCTGCAGGAGGATGTTGAACACATCCGGATGCGCCTTTTCGATCTCATCAAACAGGATCACGGAATACGGATTTCTGCGCACCTTCTCCGAAAGCTGGCCTCCCTCGTCAAATCCGACATATCCGGGCGGAGAGCCGATCATCTTGGAGACGCTGTGCTTTTCCATGTACTCCGACATATCGATGCGGATGAGCGCGTTTTCGGAGCCGAATACCGCCTCCGCAAGCGCCTTTGAAAGCTCCGTCTTGCCGACGCCGGTCGGTCCCAGGAACATGAAGGAACCGATCGGACGGCGCGGATCCTTGATGCCGACGCGTCCGCGGCGGATCGCGCGTGCGATCGCTGCAACCGCCTCGTCCTGGCTGACAATGCGCTCATGCAGGATCTTCTCAAGATTCTTTACGCGCACGGTCTCCTCTTCCGTCAGACGCTTCACCGGGATCTTTGTCCAGCTGCTTACAACGTCTGCAATATCCTCCTCGCCGACCGTGAGGCTGAAGCTGTCCTTCTCCGCCTGCCACTCCTCGCGCATCGCCTTGATGCGGTTCTGGAGATTCTGCTGGCGTTTTTTAATGCGGGAGGCCTTGTCGTACTCCTCGCCGCGGATCGCCGCCTCCTTGTCCGCCTCGAGCTTTTTATCGCGCTCGAGAAGGCGCTTTAGCTCTGCCGGCTCTCCGAGCTCCGTAATGCGGAGCCGCGAGGAAGCCTCATCGATCAGATCGATGGCCTTATCCGGCAGGAAACGGTCGTTGATATAGCGCTCGGACATCTTCACGGCAGCTTTCAGCGCCTCGTCCGAGATGTGTACCTTATGATGCTCTTCATACTTTGGACGAAGCCCGCGGAGAATCTCGATCGTCTCGTCCTCACCCGGTTCGTCCACCTGCACCGGCTGGAAACGGCGCTCAAGCGCTGAATCCTTTTCGATGTGTTTTCTGTATTCCTCGATCGTCGTGGCACCGATGATCTGAAGCTCCCCTCTCGCGAGCGCGGGCTTCAGGATGTTCGCCGCGTCAAGCGCGCCCTCCGCGCCGCCGGCTCCGATGATCGTGTGAATCTCGTCGATGAACAGAAGGACGTCTCCGTCCGACTGCGCCTCCGCGATCACCTTTTTGATGCGTTCCTCAAATTCACCGCGGTACTTTGAACCCGCTACCATACCTGAAATGTCCAGATTGAGGAGCCGCTTTCCGCGGATCGTATCTGGCACCGAGCCGGAGGAAATGAGCTGTGCAAGCCCTTCCACGACCGCCGTCTTGCCGACGCCGGGCTCTCCGATCAGGCAGGGATTGTTTTTCGTACGCCTTGAAAGGATCTGGATCACGCGCATGATCTCGTTTCTGCGTCCGATCACCGGATCCAGCTTTCCCGCGCGTGCAAGCTCGGTTAAGTCTCTCGAATACTGGTTGAGCGTCGGCGTAGCCTCACTGCGCCTGCTGTTTCGCTCCTGCTCCTCGCGGTACTCCGGAATATCCTCTCCGATCGCCCTTAAGATATCCCCGTAGAGCTTCTGGATGTTCGCGCCAAGCGTGTTCATGATGCGGGACGCCACACAGTCGCTGTCCCTTAAGATCGCGATCAGAAGGTGCTCCGTGCCGATGAGCTGGGAGCTGAAGCGCATGGCTTCCTTGCAGCTCTGCTCGAGTATGCGCTTTGCGCTCGGCGTATACCCCGAACGGTCCTGCACGGACACGATGGTCTGCGGGGATACGAACTTGTCGATCAGCGAAATAACGCCGTTTTCTTCTATATTGTTAAGCTTCAGAACCTGCGCGGCAAGGCCGGTGCCTTCCCGGATCAGGCCGCAGAGAATGTGCTCGGATCCGATATAGCCATGTCCCAGCTCATTGGCCGTGTCATAGGCGAGATCCAGCGCTTCTCTGGCTTTCTGCGTAAACTGTACCATAATAAATTACCTCCGATTATCCCATTGTAAGGGAATCGGAGGTAAATATCAATGTAGATTGTGTTAAAAAATTATAAACTGCGCGGAAACTGCCTGTGTTTTTTTCGTCCGCAGTGCGCGTTTTTCCTTATGTCCGCGTTCTGCCATACCCGCATCCGCTTAGATGTTGAAGGTATCAAACTCGTCGTCGGAGCCCGTTTCCTTTGATGCGGCGTCCGTTCCGGAAGAGTTGCCGCCCTCTCCTGTTTCATCCGGCAGACCGTGGAGCTCCGGAAGCGGCGTCGTATCGCCTGCTCCGGCAGCAGAATTCTTTCCGCGGCGTCTCGGCTGCGGCCGTCTCAGCACCTGTGTCTCATCGATCGGCGCTGCCGAAGGTTCTTCGTCCTTCTGCTCGAAGTCATGCTTCAGGATGTTCTCATCATAGACGCTTAAGGAGCTGTCGTCCGTCTCCTCCGCCTCGTTCCAGCGCGCGCTGTTCTGCGTTTTGTTCATGCGGCTTTCTGCCCGCTGCGCGGCTCTCAGCTTCGCAAACAGATAGATGATCGTCACGATGAAGAGCAGCCATCCAAGTCCCAGGATGCAGATGATCAGGAAACGCATATCGTAATCCTTCAGCATCTGATTGTAGCTGTCCGCAAGCGCGGTGTATTCCTGGTTGCTTACGGAATTCGCCGCAAGCGGATCCTCGAAGTAGCGCTGGATCGTTTTTTCGCCCATATCATAGCGATAGAAGTTGAGTTCTCCCTGATCGTTCATACCATATACGACACAGTACTTCGGATCCTGCTCGGCGCCCCATACCCAGCCCTGTACGCGCTGGCCGTCGATCACGATCGTGCTGGAGTTAAAGCCTGCCGGGATCTGGACATCCGAGCCCGGATTCATAATGGTTATGGTCTTTCCCTTGGAAGAAAGCTGTACGCCGGACGGTTCGGTCTCTGTCGCCGTCTCGCTTTCTCCTTCTGTGCTATCCGTATTTTCAGCCTCTGCGGACGCATTTTCCGCGCCGCCTTCCTGCTTGTGGACGAGAATGGTATAGACCTTTGAGGTCTGTCCGTCAGCCGCGGTGACCGTCACGCGCACGCTGTTGTCCCCCATCGCGAGGCCTTCGTTTCCACTCAGGACAACGCTTGCCGCGCCGTCTGCCGCCTGTGCGCTCACGGAGAGCTGATCGACCGAGGTGCCTACCGTCGCCTCATAGGAGGTCACGTCCGCGGAAAAGTCCGGTGTGAGCGTTCCGGGCGCGATCTGCAGCGCCGCAAGATCCGCATTCTGTGAAACGCTGGCCTGCGCATTTACGGTGATCGTGGAGCTTCCGAGATGCGTAAGCTCTACCGGCTGTGAATCTCCGTCATATACTTCCTGCGTGCTGACGCTGATGGAGGACTGGCCTGCCGCAAGCGTCTTAAATTTAAGGTTATACTGGAGCTCCGAGGTGCCGGCTCCGTTTGAAACGCCGTGTACCCGCACGGTACCGGCTCCGCCATCCGCATCCGTTCCCGCGACAAACTCCAGCTTTGAAGCATCGTATGTGAGCGTAACATTTGCGTCCGTCAGCGTTGCTCCGTCATCCGCGGCGATCTTCATCGTCACGTTCACTTCCTCACCGGAGACGGCGGAAGGATCGGAGAAGCTAAGCTTGCCCGTTGCGGCAAAGCTCGTGATTGCCATGACCGCGGATAACAGCGCGGCCGAAAGCGTCAGTTTTAAATAGTGCAGATTTCTCATGAATCTCTCCCCTTACTCCATGTACTTAACCAATGATAATGACATCGCTGCCTGACGGTCCGTTAGCGGATCCCGAAGGAGCCGCGCCGGGCGATACGCCCGTGCTCTCTCCCGTTCCCGGGGTGCCGGAAGCAGTCGGGTCAGACGCCGTGCCTGCCGGTCCCGTTCCTGCAGTACCGGTGGAAGCGCTGTTTTCACTGCCGTCCGCCAGACGGTTGATATTGATCGTATAGTCACGCGTTGATCCATTCTCCGCAGTCACAGTCAGCTTTATCGTATTCAGGCCCACATTGAGGTTCACGGTGCCCGCACCGCTTACCTTTGCGTTCGCGTCGATCGTCTGTGCATTGATATTCACGCTCGCCGTGCTGCCTTCGACGATGAGCTCATAGCCCGCCGTATCCATATTGAAGGTCGGTGTCAGCGTGTATCCGTCCACCGTTACGGACTTCAGCTTGTTGTTCGGATTTCCGTCGCCCGCTGGCATCGGACATGCATTCTGCGGCATATTGTCATAGACCGGAATCTTGAATTCCAGCGCCGTCGCCTTGACTGCCTGTGAATAGGCCTCAGAGACGTGCGCGCCTTCATTCGCCGCCGCGGGAACATTCGTCATGTACTGATGATTATATTTATTGGAGCCCTGTACGTTGAACTTCTTCAGATAAAATGTATCCTGCCCGTTCTGAACGTAGTTTGCGCCGTAGGCGGACGCACCGCCGATGATCGCCTTTTCAATGCTGTTCCACGGACGGTCTCCGTTTCCGCTCTCGGAAGCGTACTTAAGGCCTGCTTCCACCGCGCCCATGCCGTCGTGGGCATACGCGCCGATGTTGTAAAAATTATAATAGCCCGGATAGGTTCCGTGTTTTCCGGAGATCAGATCGGAGCTTCCCTTTGTGCCCTGTTCCTGAATGATCATGGAAGCGAGTACATAAGGGCTTACGCCCGAGGTCTCCGCAGCCTTCATAATAATATCTACATAGGGGATCTTCCGCATCTTTACCGTCTGCACGGTGCCGCCGGATACGGATTTGGTATAGGTCTTTCCGTCATGGCTCACCCACGCGCCGTCCGCATTGAGCAGATACCCGTCGATCTCCGTATTAACGGCCATATAACCATTGTCATAGAAATAATAGCACTCCGCGGTGCCGTCTCCATTGCCGTCGAGCCACTGCCAGCCGGTAAGGTAACCGCCGTCGTCCGTCTGCCACCACCAGCCGCCGGCATCCTGCTTCCAGGCTGCCGCGTAGGAGGTAAGCCCGGTAAAGGCTTCCGCAACAAATTCCCAAACATCCGAGAGCACCTCAGAGAGCGCTGCCGCTGTGCCCGGTATGCCGATGGCAGCTGCCGGTCCGCTCACGACCGCATCCGTCTGCGTACCCGTGCCGGGTCCTGCGGATACATATCCGTCTGAAGTCCCTGTACCCGGTCCGTTTCCGATCACGGAGCCTGAGGTACTTCCGCTGTTTCCGGAAGGGCCTGCTGTCGTGCTGCTGTTTCCGGTGTCTGCGCCGGGTCCAACTGTCGTGCTGCTGCCTGACGACGAGCCGGAGGAGCTGCCGCCTGTGCTGCCGCCCGTACCGCTTCCGGATGTGCTGACAGTTACTTCCACGATCGTACCGCCGGTAAGCTGGCTTCCCTCAAGCGGAACCAGGGCATCTCCCGCAAGGAAGGTACCGTCCACAATCTTCAGAAGGCCGTCTCTCGTCTGCGTTGCCGGATTATAAGACTGGAGCTCAAACTGGTAAATATACGGCTCCGACAGAAAGTTCCGCGGATCCATATAGTGACTGATAATCTCCGTGGATGCCGCCTGCCATGCCGCCCCGTCAAATCCGGGCCAGGTATTGGAAGCCCAGTCAAACGCGCCCTGCGCAATGGATTTCCAGGATGACTTTGAGGTCTTGTAGACGAGATTTCGTCCGACCTTTGATTCCTCTCCGATCACGGCATTCCAGTCAAGACCCGTATGCTGCGCCTTGAAGACCCAGTTCGGATACTGCTGATGCAGACCCCGGAGGCCGTTCTTATAGCTCTCCGGAAAGCCCTGCTCATTCATCCACGCCTCGAAGCTCGCGTCTGAAGCGCTGTATACGACAGGCTGCTGGATGAAATCATGTCTCGCATAGCCCGTCTTTCCGTTTCCGTAGCTGATCTGGTACCAGACCTGCCCGTCCGTCCCCGTCGTCTGGGAGATGACGGTCACGCTCGTATTGTTGGCAAGCGTATCCACGGAATCGTAGCCGGTTCCCGCGCCCGAACGCACATTAAGGCTCGTCGCTTTGACGACGCCCTGCCAGCTGTCCGCATAAGCGGTCACGCCGCCCAGAAGTGACGTGAGCCCTGCTCCGGGAAGCGCCGTAAATCCTGCCTGCACCGTAAGCACGGAGGCCATGAGCATCGCACCGAAGCGTTTGATCTGATTGTATTTGTTATGGGGGTTTTTGATATTTTTTCTCATAATGAGCCTATTATAAAATTCCGCCGGGCTTTTTTCAATAAGATGCGGCAAATTATCATTTTACCGTAAGAAAACCGTAAAATATACAAAAACCCATGCCTTCCGGAAGAATGCCCTGCGGCGTTTCCCGGAAAACACGGGTCTCACATTTTAGTCTTGTCTCATCTGCCAAAAGGCCGTTGCCTTAAGGTTCAGCGAGTTATACCGGATATGCTCCGTCCTTTACCTTCGCCTTGTCGATACCGGTATCCTGAGTCTCTCTGTACTCAAAATACTCCTTCGCAACGTTCGGGAAAAGCGCGTAGGACAGCACGTCCTCCGGCTGACGCTTGTACTGCGCCATCTCCTTCTCGAAGCCTGCAAGCTGCGGCTTGATCAGGTCTGCCGGTCTGCAGGTGATCGGGGTCTCGTCGCCTACGATCTTCTTCTGCACTTCCGGATCCATCGGCTTAACGGTCTGGCCGAATTCACCCATGGCAAGCTTCTTCGACTCCTTCGGAACCATCTTGTAGCGCTCGCCCGAAAGCACGTTCATAACAGCCTGCGTTCCCACGATCTGGGAGGACGGCGTTACGAGCGGCGGCTCGCCGAAGTCTTTTCTTACGCGCGGGATCTCTTCGAGCACTGCCTGAAGCTTGTCTGCCTGTCCCGCATCGGAGAGCTGCTTTACGAGGTTTGAAAGCATGCCGCCCGGTACCTGATACTTCAGCGTATTGACATTTACGCCCATTACCTTCGGATTGAGCAGACCGCTCTTAAGTGCTTCTTCCTTATACGGCTCAAAGTAGTCGCAGATCTCGGTCATCTTCTCAACGTCGAGACCGGTATCGTACGGCGTGCCCTGGAATGCCTTTACCATAACCTCGGAAGAAGGCTGGGAAGTACCGAGGGAAAGCGGTGAGCATGCGCAGTCGATGATGTCCGCGCCTGCCTCGACTGCCTTCATATAGGTCATCGAAGCCATACCTGAGGTATAATGCGTATGAATGTCGATCGGGAGCGTAGTTCCCTCCTTCAGCGCCTTTACGAGCTCAACCGCCGGATACGGGCAGAGCAGTCCCGCCATGTCCTTGATGCACAGGGAATCCGCACCCATATCCTCAATGCGCTTTGCAAGCCCCTTCCAGTAGTCCAGCGTATATGCGTCTCCAAGGGTGTAGCAGAGCGCGATCTGTGCGTGTCCGCCTTCCTTCTTGGTCGCCTTTACAGCCGTCTCCAGATTTCTGACGTCATTCAGGCAGTCGAAGATACGGATGATATCAATACCGTTTGCAATCGACTTCTGAACGAAGTACTCTACCACGTCGTCCGCATAGTGGTTATATCCGAGAATGTTCTGTCCGCGGAACAGCATCTGAAGCTTCGTATTCTTGAAGCCCTGACGCAGCTTTCTCAGTCTCTCCCACGGATCCTCCTTCAGGAAGCGCAGGCAGGAATCGAAGGTCGCACCGCCCCAGCACTCTACCGCATAGTATCCGATCTGATCCATCTTATCGATGATCGGGAGCATCTCCTCGGTCGGCATGCGCGTCGCGATCAGAGACTGCTGCGCGTCACGAAGGATGGTTTCCACGATCTTAACCGGCTTTTTCTCTATATCTGCCATTCTATTTCCTCCATATCAATCAATATCTAAGCTGCTTACTTTACGCCGAATACCGCCATGAACGTACCGGCCGCAACCGCGGTTCCGATAACGCCTGCCACGTTCGGTCCCATTGCGTGCATGAGCAGGAAGTTCGTCGGATCAGCTTCCGCGCCGACCTTCTGGGAAACACGGGCTGCCATCGGCACTGCAGATACGCCTGCCGAACCGATCAGCGGGTTGATCTTGCCGCCCGAGAGCCTGCACATTACCTTACCGAGCACAACACCGGCCGCGGTACCGAATGCAAACGCGATCAGGCCGAGCGCTACGATCTTAAGCGTATCCGCATTCAGGAACGCCTCTGCAGAGGTGGTCGCGCCGACAGAGGTACCGAGCAGGATTACGACGATGAACATCATCGCGTTTGAAGCCGTTTCCTGCAGCTGCTTTACAACACCCGACTCCTTGAACAGGTTTCCGAGCATCAGCATGCCGACAAGCGGAGCCGTGGACGGAAGAATCAGGCAGACAACGACGGTTACGACGATCGGGAAGAGGATCTTCTCGAGCTTGGAAACAGGACGCAGGTTTTCCATGCGGATCTTGCGTTCTTCTTCCGTCGTAAGCGCCTTCATGATCGGCGGCTGGATGATCGGCACGAGCGCCATATAGGAATATGCCGCAACCGCGATCGGTCCGAGCAGAGCCGTCTCTCCGAGCTTGTTCGCAAGGAAGATAGATGTCGGTCCGTCAGCTCCTCCGATGATGGAAATGGCGGCGGCTGCCTTTCCGTTAAATCCTAACAGGATCGCTACAAAGTATGCAGCATAAATACCGAACTGGGCTGCCGCACCCAGAAGAAAGGTCTTCGGGTTCGCGATAAGCGGCGCGAAATCGGTCTGCGCGCCGACGCCCATAAAGATGAGGGACGGAAGTATCGTCCACTCGTCAAGCTGGAAAAAGTACCATAATAACCCGCCGACGCCGTTCGGGGTCTCGTCTGCCGAATACATGATATCCGGATAGATGTTTACGAGAAGCATACCGAACGCGATCGGAATGAGCAGGAGCGGCTCAAATCCCTTCCTGATCGCAAGATACAGGAAGACAAAGGCCACCGCGATCATGACAAAGTTACCCCATGTCAGATGAAAGAACGCAGTCTGCTCAAGCAGATTCGTAAATGTTCCGAGTAAATCCATTTATGTTTTCCTCCATTCCGTGTCCCCCGGGACACCGGACAGTCCCGGCTCCTCCGCCCTCTGCCTTCCGGCAGGCCTGCGGATGACAGCCGTTCATGCCCCTCTGACTGTGATAAGCTTTAGTTGAGGGTTGCAAGTACCGCGCCGGTCTCTACGGAATCGCCTGCCGCGCAGTCGATGCTCGCAACCGTGCCGTCCTGCGGCGCTACGATATCGTTTTCCATCTTCATGGCCTCAAGCACAAGGAGCACGTCCCCCTTCTTCACTGCCTGACCTGCGGATGCCTTTACGGAGAGAACCTTTCCGGTCATCGGCGCCGTAACGGTCACGCCGCCCTTAGCGCCGGATGCTGCCGGTGCTGCTGCAGGAGCCGCCGCCGGTGCAGGTGCCGCTGCCGAAACCGCTGCTGCCGGTACTGCCGCGCCGGTGCCTTCTTCTACAGTAACCTGATAAACATTGCCATTTACGGTAATCGTATAATTCTTCATAATATGTCTCCTTATTATCCTCTCTTAGATACTCTTCTGATCGAGCGTACGACAAGGCCGTTTGCAAGCGTCTCGCCCGCCGGTCTGCCGCAGTCCGCTTCATAGGCCGCGATTGCCGCCGCGATGACTGCTTCGATTTCATTGCTGTCCGCTGCCGGTACCGCCGCAGGCGCTGCTGCCGGAGCAGGTGCCGCCGGAGCCGCAGGCTGTTTTTCCTTCTTCTGTCCGAGATCCTGCGGAATAAACTTAAATGCCGCGATCACAAACATGATGAGCGTCAGAACGACAAATACCGTTCCCATGCCGACTACCAGGTTTCCTGCCGCCTGTGACATGATCTCACCGAGCGAATATTCCGCCGTGAAGTTGATCTCCGTTACCTCTGCCATCTTTCTGTCGATAGCGAGAACGAACTCGCAGTTGCGCTTCTCAAACTGCATATCGAGCGTCGTACGGTATCCGCCGTCATCCAGCTTCTCCGTCTCGGAGCCCTCGGTCGCAACATAGGCGCCAAGGTCCTTCTTTACGCTCTTCCAGGCATTCAGTCCTGCCGAATATACGGTCTCCTGGTCAAGATTGAATTCCTCGATCATTTCATCGATCTGCTCATCGTCAAATCCGATGATCTGCTGTGCGAAAGCCTCTGCCTGCTGTTCAAGCTGCATCTCGATCGAAGGATCCAGAGTCTCTGTCTCCTCCGCCGCCTGGCAGCCCGCAAGCACCGTTATTCCAAGCACCAGCATGCAGGCGAGCAGGATCCGCTTTATTTTATCCTTCATTCGCTTCACTCCTTAAACCGTGCCGTGTTTTCTGCTGATCTGCGCCGCGCTCTTGGTATAGAGCATCTCAAATGCCGCGATCGCTCTCTGTCTCGTCTCCGCGGGCGCGATGATATCGTCGATATAGCCGCGGCGCGCATTGGCCTCGGAGGAGGACTGGAGCTTTCTGTACTTCGCTGCGAGCTCTGCTGCCTTTGCCGCCTTGTCGGAAGCCGCTTCGATCTCTGCTGCGAATACGATCTTTGCTGCGGTATCCGGATCCATAAGGCCCATGTCCGCATTTTCCCATGCGTAAACCAGATCCGCGCCGAGCGCCTTGGAGTTCATAATGAGACCTGCGGTGCCATAGGCGTGTCCGGTCACGATCGTGAGCTTCGGCACGCTTGCCTGCGCAAACGCAAAGCCGAGCTTTCCGAGCGCGCGCGCAAGCTGACGCTCATTGCAGGAATCCTGTGCAAATCCGTCTACATCCGCAAGTACCAGAAGCGGAATGCTGAACGCGTCACAGAAGTTCACAAAATGAATCGCCTTCTTGCATGCAAAATGCGTGATCTTTTTATCATTATTTGCAACCACGCCGACGGTCTGTCCGTTCAGGCGGATAAAGCCTGCCGTCATGCCCGGAGCATGGTCCTTCTTTACTTCAATAAACTTTCCGCCGTCGGAGATCAGCTTCAGCATCTCAGCCTTGTCCCCGCAGTTTTCGATGCCCGTTACCGCGCGGTTTAAGTCGTCGTCACAGGTATCGTAGGAAAGATCGCTCTCATTGTTCTGCGGAAGTACGGAGATCAGATCTCTGATGCCTGAAAGCACCTCTTCCTCGCTTCCGGTAAAGTCTGCAAGACCCGTCTTTGCCGACTGATAACCGGCAGAAGCCGTATCGCACTTCTCCTCATAATTTCCAAGCACCGCGTTCGGGCTGTTCAGGAAAAGCTTTGCGTTCTTTTCTTCCATAAATACAAAATCAGCCATGGAGGCACTGACTGCCATTCCGCCGCCGCAGGAGCCGAAGACTGCCGTGATCTGCGGAACCACACCGCTGATCTTCGCCTGCTTGAGGAACAGGTCTCCAAAGCCGAACAGGGAATCGTTGCCTTCCGCAAGCCTTACGCCGCTGCAGTCCACAAGTGCGATGACCGGAGCTCCCATAGCTGCCGCCATATCATAAAGTCTGCCGATCTTCTTCGCATGCATCTCCCCGATCGAACCGCCGAAGCTCTCTGCATCCTGTGCGTAAACATAAACCAGCTGTCCTCCGATCGTACCATAGCCGCATACCACGCCGTCTCCCTGCTTCTCAAGGGACGCGTCACAGTCAGCAAGCCTCGATACAACGCGGGCGCCGATCTCTACAAAACTCTGCGCATCGAGCAGTGAAGCCACTCTTTTATGTGCAGTTGTTTCTGTGTTTGCCATATTTTATCCTCCATTCTGAAAAGTTCGTGAAAAGTATAACATATTTCTAAAGCGGATTAAAGTGAAAAACCAGAAAAAATAGCGAGAAATTTTATTCCCTTTTCTTCGCTTTTTTAGGACATTCGTCTGAGGCCTTTCGGATAGTGATTTTTCACCGTCCTGCCGACCAGTTTCCCCCATCCCAGCGGATATCCGTCATAGCAGACCGGAAGGTAACCCTTTGTATCTCCTGCGGCGTTTTTCCCCTCCGCATGAAGTGCATACGAATCCTCCGGCAGCACATCCAGATTCAGGCTTTCGCCGCGCAGATAGGAAAGCGCGGTGTGCTCCGAAAGCAGATTGAGGAAACAGGTTCCTTCCAGATCCCCGGAACGCAGTGCGAGCGCTTCTGCATGGGACGGTTCATAGCGCTTTTCGCCCCTGTGCTTTCCGGCGATCCACTCGCCGGGCTCCACGCCCGCGCGCAGGATCGGAATGCGCGCTCTGCGAAGCCTCTTAAGCGCCTCCTCCTGTCCTTCCTTACTCCCGCCTGCTTCCCCGCTTCTTCGGAAGACCGCACAGTAATGCCCCTCGCCTTCGCACAGATGCGGATACAGCGTCTCCTCCGAAAGCAGCGCAAGATCCCGGTGACGGGAAAGGAAGCGTTCTGCCTGTCCGCCGTTTTCTGAGGGCTCGAACGTGCAGGTCGAATAGACCAGCCTGCCGCCTGGTCTCAGCATCCTGTATGCCTCTTCCAGGATCTCCTCCTGCCGCCTTGCGCAGAGCACTACATTTTCACTGCTCCATTCCGAAACAGCGATCTCATCCCTGCGCATCATGCCCTCGCCGGAACAGGGCGCATCCACCAGTATAACATCAAAGAACTCCGGGAACAGCGCGGAGAGCGCGCCTGCGGATGCAGAGGTCACGATCACATTCGCAAGACCCATGCGCTCAACGTTCGAGCTGAGGATCTGCGCCCGCTTTCTGACATATTCATTGGAAAGCACAAAGCCTGCGGAACACGCTGTCTGCGTCGTCTTTCCGCCCGGCGCCGCGCACAGATCCAGCACCGCGTCCGTCTTTTCCGGCGCTGCAAGCGCTCCCGGAAGCATGGCGGACGGTTCCTGGATATAGTAGAGGCCCGCGTCATGATAGGGAGAGCGGCCCGGACGCACGGAAAAAGGACCGGTCTCCTCATAGTAGTATCCGGTCTCGCACCAGGGCACCTTCCTTAAATGCCATTCTCCGATCAGGCGCTCCATGGTCTCTTTTCTGATTCTGTCCGTGTGAAAACGAAGTCCCTTCTTCGGGGGCTCGTCATAAGAATGTAAAAATGAATCAAACGATGCGCCGAGATAGCCGCGCATCCTGTCGAGATATTCCTGCGGCAGTATTTTCATTCAGTCTTCTCCGTCTGCTGTCTCAGGTTAAAATGAAGCGGGCAGTCCTGTCTCCAAGGGTTCTGCCCGCATTTTCCGATCATTGCTTACAGCTCGATGCGGTAATCGTCTCCGCCCTCGCCGTTCACTACATAGTAAGCCGCATTCTCGTGGCCGTTTACATATACCTCGAGCGACTTAACCTGCTTATCCTTACATACCTTCTGTGCCGCTTTTTCAGCCTTCTTCATGACAGCATCGGCATCTACGTCTTTTCCGTCAAACTGGAATACAAGCTTTGTCTTTAGATTTCTTGCTACGGAAGCCTGCTTCGGAGCCTTCGGTGCCTTCTTCGCTCTCGGTGCCTTGACCGGCTTTTCAAGCTTCTCAACAACGGCCTCTGCCTTCTTTACTTCCTCTTTTACATCCGCAGCGACCTCTTCACCGGCCTTTTCAGCCTTCGCACGGGTCTTCGCAACGACGTTCTTACCGGTCTTGGTCAGTGCCTTGGCTTTTTTCGCAGTATCGTTCTTTACTTCCTTTGCCATCTTCACAGCATCATCCTTTGCTTCCTTCGCTTTTTCTCCAAGGTCCTTTGCGGTATCCTTGATCTTGTCCACGCCCTCGGCCCAGCTTCCCCTGAGGTTTCCAAGCGGCTCACTCTGCTTTGCCATATCCAATTCCTCCTAACGTAATAAAACCATCAGATAATTTCTTCCGGCCACCAAAAAAGCTTCATGACCATTACTCCCCTAGTATAGTCTTATCTTTTCTATTTGTCAAAAAATTAAGCCCCGTTTTCCTTCTTTTTTTCTCTTATTTCCTCATTTTTTTCTTCATTTTCCCCAACGGGCTGCATCAGTCTGCCCACCTGTGCCGCCAGCTCACCGGCTGCGCGGAGCATTCCGTCAAAGATTCCGTAGCGGTAAAGGCTCAGAAAGAACATTCCGACCGGAACCGAAAAGATCATGCCGGCGATCCCGTAGAACCTAAATCCGATAAACAGAAAGAACAGTGTCCAGAGCGGCGGAAGCCCCATCGTGTCCCCCATGATCTTCGGCTGAAGCACCTGCCGCACGGCCTGGGTCAGAATGTACAGTCCCGCGAGTGAGAGCGCCATGACAAATCTGCCCTTCAGAAGGGAGAGCAGGATCCACGGCCAGAGGATGAAGCCAACGCCGAAGGCGGGAAGAAAATCGAGGAAAGCGGTCAGTGCCGCAAGCAGCAGCGCGTATTTTACGGAAAGCAGCAAAAATCCGGCCGCAAGGACGGCAAATACCACAAACATGATCTTAAACTGCGCCAGAAGCCAGGAGCCGAATATTTTTTTTAGATCCTGCTTCAGAAAGAGAAAATATCCCTTTACGGTCTTCGGCATGCTGCGCTTCAGGAAACTCTGGATGCTCTCCCACTCCGTGATGAAACAGAATGCGGACAGCAGAAAGATCAGCGAGTTGATAAAAATAAGGGGTACGGAACGCACCGCGCTTCCCGCGAAGGAAACTGTGGGAGAGGCCGCCTGCGTCAGCAGATTTGAGACGGTCTCATTGAAATTGCTGCTGAGGCTTCCGAGCGCGCTCACAAGCGCCGGTGAAATGCGTTCGAGCAGGCCGCGGTACTCCGAAAACAGGCTCTGCGCCGTAATCCTGAGTTCCTCATAATAGAGCGGAAGATCCTTCGCAATTCCCATTGCACCTCTGAAAAGCCGCGAAATGACAAAGTACAGAACAAAGATCACCACTGCAAGCACAGCGACCGTAATGAACAGGGACGAATGCTTGCGCTTCAGGGAAATCCGTTTCTGCAGCCACGTCACGAGCGGGTTTGCCAGCATTGCGACCAGATATCCAAGCACAAAGGGCATGAAAAACAGGACGATCCGCGGCACCACGAAAATCAGCAAAAGAAGCCCTGCCGCAGGAACGAAAATATTCAGTAAAAGTTTGATACACTGTTTTGCCGTCATAGCATTACCTCCTCCAGAGGAAAAGACCGATCAGCATACTCACCCCAAAATAGAACCAGGTCGCCGGATTGGAAAACCAGGTCGTAAAAAATGAAAACAACAGATAAAAACAGAGCTGCGCGTAGATCAGATAGAATGCCGGCCCGCGCGCCGACTTTGCCCGGGAGAAAAACAACCCCGAAACACCGCCTAAAAGCATTGCGAACAGGATCACGCCGATGAGGCCGAAATCATAGTACGCGTCATAAAACAGCGTGACCGTCGTAAGCTCTTCCTTCGTTACATACAGCGGAAAATTCACGAGAGAAGGCACCAGAAACTTAAGTCCCGTGAAGGCCCACAGCGGAAACAGCATCCGAAGGCCAAAGGTGTGTCCCCCTTCCGGAAGCGCACGGATCAGGCAGTTCAGATTGTCGTAATTATTTGCGATATACATATATGGCTGCGTGAAAAAGATCGGCATATCCGGATTTTTCATTTCAAAAATGCCGTTCAGATAGCTGACATCATGCGCCCGCGCGATCGAAAGTCCCACATAAAGCGGGATCAGGCAGAGAAGCAAAAGCCCCGCCGAAATAAGCTGCCGGCGGTTTAATGCCGTTTTGCCGCTTAAGGCGCCCTTTGTGAATACGGCAAGCAAAACGGAAAAGATCAGCTGAAACCTGGATACGCAGAGCAGCGGAATGCAGAAGGAAAGAAAGGTGCACAGCAGCGCCAGGAAAAGCTCCCTCCCGTGTCCGAGACAGATAAGCCTAGGAAAAAGCCATTTTCCGTAGAGACAGCCGTGCGCGTCTCCGAGGATATCGCAGTGCGCCTTCAGGCTGTCCGCGTACAGGACGAGAAGTGACGGCACCAACACACAGCTTACGGTAAAGTAATGCACGCCGCTGATATGAAAATAGGAATAGGCATGCGGCGTGTCTTTTGTGAACAGCGGAATATATCCAAGCAGAAAGGCCTCGAGCAGAAATGCCGCGGCTGATACAGCCGTTACGGCGATCATGCAGGTCAAAAGCCGTCCTGCACGCCTGCAGCAGTCCGCCGAGCTTTCACCGGAGGCGAAGGTCTCATCTGCCGTCTCCTGTGCTTTCTCCTGCGCTTTCTCACGCGTCTTCTCCTGCTTCCCGAACAGCCCTGTTCCAAACTGAAAAGCCGCTGCGAAAAAAAGCCATGCCAGGAAAATACAGAGCCAGGTAACAGGTACCCAGTCAGCCTGCAGGCGGGACAGCTTCAGCGCGGAAACGCCGGCTCCGCCCACCCATGCAAGTGAAAAAAGAGCGGCCGGATGAAACAGTACGCCGCTCCTTTTGTAATAGACATAATAAAGCCAGGCAGCGACTGCGATCAGCACTGCGCCCGACAGGATATATAAATGAATCCGTGCCGCTGCAAATGCGGCGGAAAATGCCGCAGCAGCGATTACATATTCCATAAGCACTCTCCGGACAGTCTGCCTCTGTCTTCTGCAGGATCCGTCCGCCTCTTTTTTCTGTTACTCAGACGCAGTCGCATGCTGCGTTTCGCCTGCATCCGCTCCCTCGTCTGCAGCCGCGTCGTGTATCGTTCCTTCCGCTTCCGTCTGTGCCGCATGCGCCGAAGAAGCATGTGTCTGCGCGGATGTATGCGTCTCTGACGCCTCTTCCGTCGTCTCTCCCTCTTCCACCGCGTTGTCTTCCATCTCCGCTTCCGCAGAAGGCTCCGTACTCTGTTCAAGCTCCACTTCAGAATCGGAATGCGCTTCCGTCTGCGCCGCCGTGCTCGTCTCAGGAAGCTTTCTGATCCGCGCCGCGATCGTCACTTCTGTCCCCGGCTGCGCCAGCTTCAGCCCCTCCGGTACATACTGTGTAATATCCACGCTGCGCGTTACCGTCGCTGAGGCCCCGTTCACCGAGATCTCGCTCTGGGGAATCTGGATGCTTGAATATCGGGAAAGGACTTCCTCATCCCCGTAGACATCCACAAAATCCGGATTGGTATCCACGCTCTCAAGAAGGTATCCGTCCGCCGGCGTTCCTTCCGCAGTTGCCACAACGCTGAGGCTCTTGATCCGGTAGACCGGAAGCTCGTATGAGATCTCCTCCCGACTCAGCTTGATTCGCTCATCCACCGTGATTGCGTTTCCGTTTGCGTCATAAAATTTAATCGGAGCCGTGCCCGAGAGCGAGCTGTTTGCCTCCGTCACATTGACTTCTATCCCGACCTCGCTGATCTGTCCGACCTCCGAAACCGGTCCTGTGACATACACATAGTCGGGGCTTATGGAGATCTCTCCCGCCATGTATCCGTCCATCGTCCGTCCCGTCGTCGCGGTCGTGATCTCAAAGCGCTTTCGCTGCAGATCCTCCGTGTCCACATGCGCAACCATCGGACTAAGGCTCACATCCGAAATGATTCCGGAAAGCTCGTCCGACACCGTCACATAGATCGGCACCGCGCCTGTGATGGAATAATCCGCAAGATCCACATATGCCTCGAACGCGGACGCTCTCACGCGCGACTGCTGCGGCAGCCGCACCCGGTAACTTACGCGCACCGTGCGCGTATCCATCGTATAGGTCTTGTCCGCAGACGTCAGACGATCCGCATTCCGCACCTGAATTTCCACCGTCTGGGTTCCCGTGACCTCCGGCTGGGAAATGTTGACCACAAGAAGCCAGAGCACAAATGCCAGAACGACGGAAATCGCCTTCAGCGCCAGATTTTGATTGATCTTTTCTCTCATTTGTTCTCGCCCTTAAGCCTTCCGATCCACCATTTTCCGATCCGTCTCGTTTCGTCCTTCTCCAGAAGTGAAAGCAGCGCCGTACGCAGGCTCTCAGCATCCTGCATGCGCGTAAGCTTTCCCTTGCTTGCCACCGTCACGCGTCCGGTCTCCTCCGAAACAATGATCGTAAAGCTGTCTGTCGTCTCCGATATGCCAAGCGCCGCCCTGTGCCTTGTCCCGAGCTCCTTACTGATGTTCAGGTTGTCGGAGAGCGGCAGATAGCAGGTCGCCGCTGCGACCTTATTGCCCCTGAGCACCACGGCGCCGTCGTGGAGCGGTGTGTTTTTCTCAAAAATATTGATCAGAAGTCCGGAGCTGATCAGGCCGTCGATCTCGATGCCCGTGTGCTCAACGTCCGCAAGAGACTCATTCTGCTCAATGACCATCAGCGCGCCGGTCTTCTGCTTGGCCATTTCAAACGTGGCCTTTACGAGCTGTTCGACCGTATTGCGCGTCATATAATTTCCCACCGTCGTATCGTTATTGAGCGGCAGAATCGAATTTACGATCTTCTGATTTCCGAGCTGCTCAAGCGCCTTTCTGAGCTCCGGCTGGAAAATAACAAGAATGGCGATGACCGCTATCGTGGAGATGCGCTCCAGGATCCACAGGATCGTGTCAAGGTGCAGAATCGCGGCAACAAGCGCAAAGATGAGGATCGCAAAAATACCCTTCAGCAGGGTCCATGCGCGCGTATTCTTGATCAGCAGCAGTATCTCATATACGATCACCGCTATGATCACGACCTCCAGCAGATTCGTAAGTGAAAATCCGGGGAGCAACGATATGCTGTTTTTCAGATTTGTCAATAAGTCCGCCATAAACTTACCCAACCATCCCGTAAATCAAAGCCGTCTGAAAACCTTATTCGAAGCGTTCGTCCTCATCATAGGGCTTGATCTTCGGAACAGCCTTTACGTAATAATAATAGTCATCATCCTCAAACTGCAGCTTTTCCGTTCCGCGGTAATCCACGCCGAAGAACAGATATTCATACAGCAGTGCAAGTCCGAGGGACAGGAAAATGCCGACCAGATCGAACAGCAGATTTCCGCCGCCCGTTACAAGGCCGCCGCCGATTCCGATCAGCGCCTCCGCCGCAATACCGGCAAGAATCGCGATCGTCCAGGCATGGTCGACCGGAAGGCGCTTCACCACCGATACGAGCAGAATCACGACCACAAACATCAGGATCATGACGTACATATATTCACTCTTCAGAAAGCCTTCCGCGATCGCCTTAAACTCCGTTGTGAGCGCGCCCAGGTCAAGCGAATTCGTAAAGCCATCCACATGCGCATGCACATATTCCATCAGAAACCAGAACGGAACCGCACAGATGGAAGCGACGACCGCCGTCATGCCTGCCGCAAGTCCCAGCACGACCGGAATAAAAAACGGAACATTCCATATAAACGCAAGCGGGATCAGCGCGAGGATCCATGCATTTCCGGGACGGAAGCCGAGGAACAATCCGCCGATCAGCACGATCATCAGGAAGGCAAGACCTGCCGATATCATCGAGACCTCTGACAGATGTCCGATCACAAAAACCGCCGATACGAACGCAGCCGTTCCCGGCGGCGTCACGGCACAGATCAGCGCGCCGATCAGAACGACCGGCATCCGGCAGAGCAGCGGCATATATCCCAGATAGGAATTAACCGACAGAATGCATATCAGTGCAAATAAAAATTTCAGTACCGGTCTGATGTAGACATCATAATCCGCATATATTTTTCTAAGTGTATCTCTTATGATCAGAAGTGACCTCACTGGCTTACCTCTCTTCCGCCGCCCGTCTTCCCGCGGACAGTTTTCTCTTTCCTGTTTTTGGTGCCTGCGTCTCGCAGCAGTACTTTCTCTGCAGCCGCTTCAGCTTCGTCGCGTACAGCAGCACGCCTCTTTTGGCATTCTTATAACGTCTGGAATAGACATTGTATGCGATCAGCAGATACAGAAGCAGTCCCGCGCCGTACAGAAGACCGATCTGTGTAAAGACCGCCGAAATGCCTTCCTCGTTTATCTGTTCAAAAAAGACATCCGTCCCGAACAGTACCACGAAGATCAGCACCAGTACGCTGCACAGCGTAAAACGGACAAAGGCCGCGGCCATATTGCCTGCAATGTAATCGCCGCGGTAGTAATTGTTGACCTTAAAGACGCTGTCACTGTGTTTTTTTTCATAGATGGCAATGTCCGTCATCAGCCGGATCTTTCCCATATTCAGCATATAAATTACCGCCTTTTTTCACTAGGTGCGAAGGAAAAGCTGCCCTGCCGTCCCTCCATACAAAGAACGCCGCGAACCAGTATCCTCCACAGCGTCTTTTAGTATATCATGTCCCGACACAAAAGCACAAGGCGCATTTTGCGTCCCTGTGCTTAATTTCTGCTTAATTCTTCTTAAATGTTTTCACGCGCTCCGGTTCAGCCGATCCCGTATTTTTCAAAAAGCGCTTTTCTGATTTCTTCCGGGCGCTTCACAGGCAGTGCCTCTGCCCCGTGTCCGCCGATCAGCTTTTCCATCCAGACCATATTATACCAGCGTCCGAACTTATAGCCGCAGCATCTGAATTCCCCTACGAGACGATACCCCAGATGTGCGTGAAACTCCTCGCTGTTGCGCGTCACAAAGGGGTCGCCTGCCTCCGCCGGAACCGCGATGCAGGCATTCATATTCAGAATGCCCTGCTCCGAAAGCGCGGCTTCGAGCGCGTCGTGCAGAATGCGTCCGGCGCCTTTGCCGCGCGCATGTTCCGCAAGATAAATGGAGGTTTCGACAGCCCAGTCATAGGCCGGTCTGTCATGGAAGCAGCCCGCATAGGCATAGCCGAGCGGCTCTCCGTCTTCCTCGAGAACAAGATAGGGATAACGGGTCAGCGTATTCTTTATGCGCGCCTCGAATTCCGTTTCGGAAGGAACCTCATATTCAAAGGTGATCGCGGTCTTTTTTACATAAGGCGCATAAATGAAAAGCAGCCTTTCCGCGTCTTCCGGGACTGCAAAGCGAAGGCGCATTCCCTCCGGCAGCGCCGGAAATCCCTTTTCTTTCTCCATAAACCATCCTCCGTTTTCGGTCCGGAATGTTCCCTGATCCCGGATCCTTCAGTTTCCTATATTTCCAGCTGTGTGACTCTCCCCAGCTCTCTCGTTTTATTCAGGTCGATGACGCGCTGGTTGGAGGATCCCCGGAACACGAGGCTCACATCGTGCTTTGAAAGCTCAAAGCGGCCATCCACCATCACATCGCAGCACTGCAGAAAGTCCGCAGTGACCGCGGGATCACAGGCGTCTCCGCCCGGCAGAAAATCCTCATATACATAGCCCGTGTATACCCATATCGTCTTTTCCGGCAGCTCCTTCCGGATGCGCTGAAGGAGCGGAAGCAGCGCCTTCTGATGCGGCTTTACCGCAGGCTCTCCGCCAAGCAGCGTAAGTCCCGCGATGTAGCCCGGGCGCAGCAGATCCATAATCTCATCCATGACCGCCTCCGTAAAAGGTTTCCCGCAGTCATAGTTCCACGCCTCTTCGTTGAAGCAGCCCTCGCAGTGAAACGGACAGCCCGAAACAAACAGCGACACGCGCACGCCTGTGCCGTTCTCCGTGGAAAACGGCTTGATATTTGCATAATTCATTTTTCTCCCCCATATACGAAACCGCACCGTAAAAGCCGAACTGAAGGCTGTCCGATGCGGTTTCTGTTTTGCTTCCCCTGATATCCGTACAGTATTCTTCTGATCTCTGCAGATTCTCCGTCCTTTGCAGGTCCCCAACCCGCAAAGCGGGATTGTACTGCAGCGCATCTGTTACAGATGCAGTACGCGCTCCCGGATCTCCTGCGTTCTGCCCTGATTCCAGAACTGGGTGCCGATGTAGCCGCAGGTACGTCTTGCGACATTCATCTTGTTCTGGTCGCGGTTTTTGCACTTCGGACACTCCCAGACAAGCTTGCCGTCCTCCTCGACGATCCGGATCTCTCCGGTATAGCCGCAGATCTGGCAGTAGTCGCTCTTGGTGTTGAGTTCTGCGTACATGATGTTGTCATAGATGAATTCCATCACGCTGAGGACCGCCGGAATATTGTTTTCCAGATTCGGAACCTCCACATAGCTGATCGCTCCGCCGGTGGAAAGGGACTGGAACTGGGATTCAAACTTCAGCTTGCTGAACGCGTCGATGTCCTCGGTCACGTGTACGTGATAGCTGTTGGTGATATAGCCCTTGTCCGTCACGCCCGGAACGATGCCGAAGCGGCGCTGCAGGCATTTTGCGAATTTATAGGTCGTGCTCTCGATCGGCGCGCCGTAGATGCTGAACTTGATGTTCGTCTCCTCCGTCCAGCGGTCGCAGGCCTCGTTCATATGTTCCATGACCTTGAGGGCAAACGGCGTTGCAGACGGATCCGTGTGGGACTTGCCCGTCATGTAGCGCACACACTCGCAAAGTCCGGCATAGCCGAGCGAAATGGTGGAATATCCGCCGAACAGGAGCTTGTCGATCGTCTCGCCCTTCTTAAGGCGTGCGAGCGCGCCGTTCTGCCAGAGAATCGGGGCCGCGTCGGAAAGCGTGCCCTTCAGTCTGTTGTGGCGGCACATCAGTGCCTTATAGCAGAGCGCAAGCCTCTCATCGAATATTCTCCAGAATGCATCCATGTCGCGTCCCGAGGAAAGCGCCACGTCCGGCAGGTTGATGGTCACAACGCCCTGGTTGAATCTGCCGTAGAACTTATAGTTTCCGTCTGCATCTTTCCACGGGGAAAGCGCGCTTCTGCAGCCCATAACCGGGAAGCAGTTGCCTTCCTTCAGTTCCTTCATCTTCTTTTCGGAAATGTAATCCGGCACCAGGCGCTTTGCGGTGCACTTCGCCGCAAGCTCCGTCAGATAGTAATACAGCGTGCCCGGACGTACGTTGTCCTCTTCCAGAACGTAAATGAGCTTCGGGAAGGCCGGCGTTACAAAGATGCCTTCCTCGTTCTTTACGCCCTTGATGCGCTGCTTGAGCGCTTCTTCTATGATCAGCGCAAGGTCGTTCTTTTCCCTGCTGTTTTTTGCCTCGTTCAGATACATGAACACGGTGAGGAACGGTGCCTGTCCGTTTGTCGTCATCAGCGTGATCACCTGATACTGGATCGTCTGGACGCCTTTTTCGATCTCTTTCCGAAGGCGCTGCTCCACGATCTTCTGGATGCTCGGTTCGTCGTTCTTAACGCCCAGGATCTCACACTCGGAAAGAACCTCCGCATAGATCTTTTCTCTGGAGACCTGTACAAACGGTGCCAGATGCGCAAGGCTGATGCTCTGTCCGCCGTACTGGTTGCTGGCTACCTGTGCAACGATCTGCATCGCGATATTGCAGGCCGTGGAAAAGCTGTGCGGCTTGTCGATGCCGGTCTCACTGATCACCGTTCCGTTCTGAAGCATGTCCTCCAGATTGATCAGGTCGCAGTTATGCATGTGCTGTGCGAAATAATCAGAATCGTGGAAATGGATGATGCCCTCCTCGTCCGCCTTCACGATGTCCTCCGGCAGCAGCATGCGCTTCGTAAGGTCTCTGCTCACCTCTCCCGCCATATAGTCACGCTGTACGGAGTTTACGATCGGATCCTTGTTGGAGTTCTCCTGCAGGACCTCCTCGTTATTTCCCTCGATCAGGGTGAGAATTCTGTCGTCGGTCGTGTTTGACTTTCTGACGAGCGCGCGGTTATAGCGGTAACGGACATAGCGGCGTGCAACCTCAAACGCACCGTTCGCCATGATCTGATTCTCGACCATATCCTGAATCTCCTCAACGGAAACCGCCCTGTTCATCTTATGACACTTATAGCTGATGTAATCCGCGATCTCATTGATCTGATTCTCAGTAAGCTCGTGCGCCTCGCCCGCATCATTCGCTTTTTTAACGGCAAGCACGATCTTGCAATCGTCAAAGCTCGCCTCTGATCCATTCCGCTTAATAACCTTCATATAACTGCACCTGTTCCTTATAAAATATCTCCAAACCAAAAAATGGGCTGGCACACAAATGTGACAACTCCTATTATAATACACAAGATATAGAAGTCAATAGGGAAAATCAACTAGATATTGATGAAATAAAAACACGCCCCCATGCATGCATGAAAGGGCGCAGGTAAGCGATAATTACGTGACCGAGGGTTAATTTTATCAGATCACGCGGTCAAGCGCAAGCTGTTTCCAGCCATTTTTTGTGAGAATATTTGTGTGGGTAAATCCGGCGGCAACCGCCTCCCTCACTGCCTCGTCAAAGCAGCCGTCAAGCTTGTCCACACTGTGCGCATCGGAACTGATCAGGATCTCTCCGCCGAAGCTCCGGAGCGCCTTAAGGAGCGGCGGCGCCGGATACGGCGCTTTTTTTCTGCCGCGGTTAAGCGCCCCCGTATTGATCTCAAACGGGATTCCCTTTCCTGCAAGATATTCCATCACCTCGAGCGCGGGTCTGAGGTAGCGCGGATCCTGTTCATCAAAACGCGGATGCTCATCATTGAATCTTGTCACAAGGTCAAAATGTCCGATGAAGGTACACCCAGTACGTTCAAAGACCTCCGCCTCCTGCTCATAGTAGGCGCGGCAGTAGCGGTACCAGTCTCCGCCGAAGTACTCGCGCACCGTGCACTCCGCCATCTCAAAGGTATCATCGACCGCAGGATACTGATCCCCGATCTTCAGATAGTGCGTGGAACCGATCAGAAAGTCCGCTTCCCTGTTCGGTTCAGGATCGGCAAGGCAGTCCTGCTCGATGCCCACAAGAAGATTGATTCTGTCCGCATATTCCTGCTGCAGCGCCCTGCATTCCTTAAAATAGGCCTCCGTGTCCAGAAGAAATTCCCGGTCGAACCAGGTGTATCCGTGAGAAGACAGTCCCAGATGCAGAAATCCGAGGGAAAGCGCCGCCTCGATCATCTCGCGCGCGGTATTTTTCCCGTCGCAGAAATCCGTATGCGTATGAAAATTTGCAAGCAGGGGCATATCGTTTCCTCCCTTTTCCTGGCTCCCGTCTTTTTCTTGCTTTACAGCCGCTTCTTACTTTTCCGCTTCCGCGTCCGAAGCCATTTTTTCCTGTTTAACCTTATGATCAATGACATTTCTTGAAGCAAGCTCCTTCGCGATATCATCAAGCGAAATTCCTGCCTCTACCATGAGCACCATCACGTGGTAGCAGAGATCCGCGATCTCATAAACCGTCTCTTTTTTGTCATGATCCTTTGCGGCGATGATGACCTCCGTACACTCTTCCCCGACTTTTTTAAGAATCTTATCCAGTCCCTTCTCGAAAAGATAGGTCGTATAGGATCCTTCCGGAAGCTCCTCTTTTCTTCCCTTCAGAAGCTCATACAGCCTCTCGTATGAAAATTCACCTGTCATTTTATCAAGCTCCTTTATCTTCGTCATAATCCGTTCTTTGCCTTCGCTCTGTCATTGCCCCGTTATTTCCTGTTATTTTCCTGTCAGGAAACCTGCATCTGCTGCCCGCTGTCAAAACAGGAAACCGTCCCGAGATGGCAGGCGGGACCGTCAGGCCTTACCTCGATCAGGAGCGTATCCTGATCACAGTCCGAGGCAATGCTTACGATATGCTGGTAGTTTCCGCTCGTATCGCCCTTCAGCCACAGCTCCTTACGCGAGCGCGACCAGAAACAGGTAAGTCCGCGCGCAAGGGAAATCTCCAGCGATTCCCGGTTCATATAGGCGAGCATCAGCACCCGTTTTGTCTCATGATCCTGGACGATCGCAGGCACGAGACCGTCCTTATCAAATTTTATCTGACCGATATCAAACATTCTGCCTCTCCCTGAGTAAGCGCACCGGTATCCCCTCTGCAAAGAGTTTTTCCTTCAGTGCGTCGATTTTTACTTCTCCAAAATGAAAAATACTCGCGGCAAGCCCTGCGGAAATATCCGGGATCTCCCGGAACAGCTTCACAAAATCCTCTGCAGAACCCGCTCCTCCCGATGCGATCACGGGTACCTTTACCAGTGCGTTTACCGCTGCGAGCATTTCAAGATCAAAGCCCTGCTTTACGCCGTCCGTATCGATCGAGTTCAGCACGATTTCTCCCGCGCCGCGGCTTACGCCCTCCCTGATCCACTCAAGCGCGTC
Organism: Eubacteriales bacterium; assembly: GCA_030524135.1. Lineage (GTDB taxonomy): Bacteria > Bacillota > Clostridia > Lachnospirales > Lachnospiraceae > Avilachnospira. Next base: position 11,634 of record JAUNHA010000004.1, on the reverse strand, counting down.
CATGCCCGTATCCACGCGTCCGCCGTTCAGAAACACATGATAGCTTCCATCCACGCGCTTTGCGTCAACGGACAGCACCACGCACTGGTTTCCGTATTTTTCCGCGGCCTCATTGATGACGGACGGATTCTTAATTGCGCCCGAGTTGACCGAAACCTTGTCAGCGCCGCATTTTAGCACACGGTCAAAATCCTCCACGGTGCTGATGCCGCCGCCTACCGTAAGCGGGATGAAAATCCGCTCCGCCGCCCGCGTAAGAATATCGGTAAAAAGCTTTCTTCCTTCCGCCGAAGCCGTAATATCATAAAACACGAGCTCATCCGCCCCCGCCTCCGAATACATGGCGGCCAGCGCCACCGGATCCGAAACATCCCGGAGTCCCTCAAAGTTGACGCCTTTTACTACCCTGCCGTCTTTTACGTCCAGACAGGGAATGATTCGTTTTGTGATCATGCCTCATCCTTTCCGCCCGAAAGGCCTGCATTTCCCGTAAGGTCCTGCGGGCCGGCTGCAGCAAGCGCCTCCTCCAGGCTGAGCTTTCCCTCATACATGGCCTTTCCCAGGATCGCGCCGTAAAGCCCCATGTCCCTGAGCGCCGTAATATCAGAGGCTGATGACACGCCGCCCGATGCGATAAAACTGATCGGAAACGCTTTTGAAAGCTCCCGGTACAGCGGAAGGTTCGTGCCGGAAAGCATGCCGTCTTTGGAGATGTCCGTGCAGATCACGGTCTTCACGGAAAGAGCGGCAAGCTCGGAAAGGAACTGCTCCGCGCTTTCCTCCGCCACGGCCTTCCAGCCGTGCACGGCCGGCTTTCCGTCGAGGATATCCACACCGACCGCGATCTTTTCCCCGTATGCGTGAAGCGCCTCCTTTAAAAAGCCCCTGTCGAGAAGCGCCTTCGTCCCGAGAATGATGCGGTCAATGCCTGCGGACAGATACCGCTCGATCGTCTCCATGCTGCGGATGCCGCCGCCCACCTCGATAAACAATGCGGTTTTTCTCCGCATTTCCAGGATCACGTCAAGGTTCGGCGTGCTTCCGTCCCTTGCGCCCTCAAGATCGACCACATGCAGGCAGCGCGCCCCCTGCGCTTCAAACCGGGCGGCAAAGGATGCCGGATCGCTGCTGTATACCGTCATATTGGCGTAATCGCCCTTTACAAGGCGCACCGCCTGTTTTTCATATAAATCAATTGCCGGATATAGGATCACGGGCAAACCTCCTTATAGCTCTGCAAAATTTTTCAGAATCCGAAGTCCGATGCTTCCGCTCTTCTCCGGATGAAACTGCATTCCATATACGTTTTCCTGCTGAACCGCCGCCGTAAGCGGAATGCCGTACTCTGTCCATGCGATCAGGCTGTCATCACAGTCAAAGCCCGCATAGGAATGCACAAAGTATACGCAGTCTCCCTCTTCGATTCCGCAAAAGACCGGGCTCTTTTCCCGCTCCTTCGGGAAAGAAAGCGCATTCCAGCCGATATGCGGAATGTCGAGCTTCTCTCCGACAAGCGGTTCAAACGGCCGTACCTCTCCCTTTACAAGGCCAAGCCCCTCATATTCTCCGTATTCAAACGAGCGTTCAAATAAAAGCTGCATGCCGAGACAGATGCCGAGCACCGGCTTGCCCCGCTCCGCTTCCTCACGCACGAGATCAAACATCCCGCTCTCCCTGAGCTTCCGCGCGGCATCGCCAAACGCCCCGACCCCGGGAAGAATCAGTCTGTCCGCCGTTCTGATCAGTTTTTCGTCCCGTGTCGGAACCGCCTCTTTTCCGATTTCCCGGAAAGAGGACGTGAGCGAAAACAGATTTCCGACGCCGTAATCAATGATCGCGATCATCCTTCAGCCTCCCCGAAACGGATATCCACTGCACGCGCGTGCGCCGTAAGGCCTTCCTTCTTTGCAAACAGGCTTACCTTGCGGTAATCTTTCTCAAGCGCCTCCTTCGTATAATAGGAAAACTGCATCTTCTTTACGAAATCATCTACTGAAAGCGGGCTGTAGAAACGCGCCGTGCCAAGCGTCGGCAGCGTATGGTTCGGGCCTGCAAAATAGTCTCCCATCGGCTCCGGATTATATCTTCCGAGGAATACGGAACCCGCATTTTCGATCTCCGAGAGATAGTCAAACGGATTGTCCACGCAGATCTCCAGATGTTCCGGCGCAATGCGGTTTGCGATCGCGATTCCCTCTCTCAGATCCTTCGCCACAATGATCTTTCCGTTTGTCTCGATCGAGGTGCGGGCGATTTCTTCCCTCGAAAGCAGCGGGAGCTGCCGCTCAAGCTCTGCCTGTACCTTTTCTGCAAGCTCCATGCTGTCCGTAACGAGAACTGCCGAAGCCATTTTATCATGCTCCGCCTGGGACAAAAGATCCGCTGCCACAAATGCGGGATCTGACTTTCCGTCAGCCAGTACCAGAATCTCTGAGGGACCTGCGATCATATCGATGTTGACCTGGCCGAACACCTGCTTCTTTGCCTCTGCAACGAACGCGTTGCCCGGTCCTACGATCTTATCCACCTGCGGAACGCTTTCGGTTCCGTATGCAAGCGCGGCGATCGCCTGTGCGCCGCCCGCCTTGAAGATCTTCGTTACGCCCGCGACGGATGCCGCCGCAAGAATATACGGGTTTACGCTGCCGTCCCTTGCCGGCGGCGTGGTCATCACGATCTCCGGCACACCCGCAATGCGCGCGGGCACCGCGTTCATCAGCACGGTAGAAGGATAGGCAGCCGTACCGCCCGGCACGTAGATACCAACTCTTGCGAGCGGCAGTACGCGCTGTCCGAGCACCACGCCCTCCCGCTCAGTCATGATAAAGCTGTCCCGGAGCTGTTTTTTATGGTATGCTTCGATATTCGCGGCCGCTTCCCTAAGCACCCCGACAAATTCGGGCTCCACCGAAGAAAGTGCCTTCGTGATCTCCGCTTCGCTTACCTGAAGACCGGAAAGCGCGCCTGCCTCCACGTGGTCAAAGCGTTCGCCGTATGCTCTGAGTGCCGCATCTCCATTTGCTCTTACTTCCGCAATGATCTCCGCTACCGGTGCCGACAGATCGGCCGCCGCCGTACTGCGGCTGAAAATGCTGCTGTCCTCCACGTCCTTCCTGTCATATATTTTAATCATAACGTCTGCTCTCCTTTATTCTTTCTCTGCCTGCCGTGCTTCTTCTGCCTGCAAAAGCCCGTCCTTCATCCTTTCGATCTCCGCATGGCGGAACTGGTAGCTTACCTTATTGCAGATAAAGCGCGCGCTGATCTGTACGATCTCCTGCAGTACCGCAAGGTTATTTTCCTTAAGTGTATTGCCTGTCTCCACGATGTCCACGATGACATCCGACAGTCCCAGAATCGGCGCGATCTCTATGGAGCCGTTCAGCTTGATAATGTCAATGTCCCGGCCCACGCTTTCATAATAGCCCGCCGCGATCTTCGGAAACTTTGTCGCTACGCGCAGGCTCCGTTCCCTGTCATCATAAAAATCCGCAAAGCCCGCAACACACATTCTGCACTTTCCAAGTCCCAGATCCAGAAGCTCATATACATCCGGCTTCGTTTCAAGCAGGATGTCCTTGCCGACGATTCCGACGTCTGCCGCGCCTCTTTCCACATAAATACCCACGTCGCTCGGCTTTACCCAGAAATAGCGCACGCCCTTTTCCTCATTTTCAAAGGTCAGACGGCGGTTTTTCTCAAGAATGGACGGGCATTCAAAGCCTGCCGCCGCAAGCCTGTGATACACAGTTTCTCCAAGTCTGCCCTTCGGCAGCGCCACATTAAGCATCGGCCGCCTCCTTTCCGTTCCCGTCTGCATCCTCTGCTCCGGCCTTTTTTTCTTTTTTGCCGGCTGCGCGTTCTGAAAGCTCTGAAAAAAGAATGGTCACCTGACACCTTGGCGCCTTCGGCATACGGGAGAGTTCATCCTTCCGCACGCAGCGCACGCTTCTGCCGACGGCTCTCGTTCCCTCAGCATAGGCTGCCACCTCCCGGTAGTCATCTGATTTATCATAGACGAGCAGCAGATCCGCATCGAATTTTCTCTCGTGCGGAAGATAGGCTTCAAGCCGGTCCATATAAACCGCGAATCCGATCGCGCCCTGCTTCTTTCCCATCTTTTCCGGAAGCCGGTCGTAACGGCCTCCCGAAAGCACGGAAAACGGGATTCCCTCCACAAAGCCCTGGAAGATAATGCCGTTATAATAGTCCATGCTGTTTACCAGCGAAAAATCCAGATAGATCTGTTTCGAAAGCTCCGCGGCTTCCAGAATATCCGCAATGCGGGAAAGGCCTGCGAGCACCGAATCGGAAGCTTCATTCGGCGAGAGCGCCGCTGCGGCTTCAATCCCCTCCCGCAAAGGCAGATACAGTCCCATCAGTTTTTTCAGCACGCCCGCATGCGCTTCTGTAAGCCTTCCCTCCCGGGAAAGCGCCTCTATTCCCGCCACGTTCTTTTTGGCAAGGCAGGAAAGCAGAACGGCGCGGGTCGTCTCATCCGGCTCCATCGTTTCAAGCAAAAGGCTTACAAAGCCCGCGTCCGAAAGCTCCAGCACATAGCGGTCGGAAATGGACGCAAGCGAGCGGGCTGCCATCGAAACGACCTCCGCAGCCGTAAACGCATCCATCTGACCAATGCATTCCACGCCAACCTGCATGATCTCCTTATAGGTATTTTCCTGCGCACGATAGACATTCTCGTTATAATAAACCTTTTCTTCCGTGCCGTCATTGTTTTTGATAATGGAAAGCGTAATATCCGGCTTCAGCGCAAGCAGGGAGCCGTTTAGATCCGTAAAGGTGATAATGCGCTCGCTTTTTAAAAAGTCCCTGTTCTGCGCATACAGATCATAGGATTCAAATTTCGACATTCTGAACCTGCGGTAGCCGCAGCTTTCGTAGATCTGATTCAGCTGGTTTTTTATACGGTCAATCATGATTTTTTCTACAGCATTCCTTTCGTCGACGGAATTTCATTCTGAAAACGCGTGTCTTGTGAAACGGCCTCTCTCAGCGCCCTTCCGAGTGCCTTAAAGCAGCCTTCCGCAATGTGATGCGAGTTTGCACCCGCGAGCTTTCTTATATGCAGCGTTATGCCCGCGTTGACCGCAAATGCCCGCATGAATTCCTCCACGAGCTCCGTATCAAAGGTTCCGATCTTTTCTGACGGAAACGTCACGTCAGTATAGAACGCGCCTCTGCCGGAAATATCCACGGCGCAAAGGATCAGCGCCTCGTCCATCGGAAGCGCAAGCGATGCATACCGGCGAATACCACGTTTGTCTGAGAGCGCTTTCTGAAACGCCTGTCCCAGCGCAATACCGATATCCTCCGTACTGTGATGGTCATCCACCCAGGTATCTCCCTTACAGGAAAGCTCCAGCAAAAAGCCTCCATGCCTTGCAAACAGCGTCAGCATATGGTCAAGAAAACCGACGCCGCTTTTGATGTTTCCGCCTTCCTCAGTCCGTTCCGCGTCAAGCTGAAGGCAGAGCCCGATATCCGTTTCATTGGTCTTCCGTTTGATTAAAGCCTCTCTCATACTTCCTCCTGCAAACTGCCAAGGATCTGCTTAAGCGTCCCCACAAGTTCTTCCATCTGTTCTCTGCTGCCGATCGTAATACGGTTATAGTCCCGGATACGCTCTTTTTCGAAATGGCGTACGAGAATCCCCTCTTCCTTCAGCCTGCGGTAGAGGAATTCCCCGCCTGCGGTCTTATGCGCTGCAAACAGGAAATTTGCCTTTGAGGGGAGACAGGTAAATCCAAGCGTAAGAAGTGCATCCTTCGTCCACTCCCGCGTCTCAATGATCCTCCGGCAGTTTTCATCATAATATGCCTGATCGGAAACCGCGGCGCATGCCGCCGCCATGCTGAGGCGGTTGATATTATAAGGATTGGTTGAATATTTGATCGTCTCCAGATCTGAGATCAGCGCCTTATCTCCGATCGCATATCCTACACGCGCGCCCGCCATCGACCGGGATTTTGAAAAGGTCTGTATCACCAGCAGATTTTTGTATTTTTTTGTGAGTGGAATGGCCGTTTTGCCTCCGAAATCGATATATGCCTCATCGATGATCACGACATGCCCGGGGTTGGAAGCCGCGATCTTTTCGATCTCCGAAAGCTCCTTGCAGATACCGGTCGGCGCGTTCGGATTTGCAATGACCAGCGCTTTCCCGATGCCCAGATAATCCTGTGTATTGATCGTAAAATCCTCTTTTAGCGGTTTTACATCCGCCCTGATCTGATTGAGCGCTGCGAAGACCGGATAAAAACCATAGCTGATATCCGGAAATGCGATCCCATCCTCACCAAAAGCCATAAACGCAAAGTTAAGCGCTTCATCCGATCCATTCCCGCAGAAGACATTCTCCTCTCCTACCTCATAGCAGGCTGCAAGCGCCCGTTTGAGCGCCGCCGCTGTCGGATCGGAATAAAGCCGGAGCGCTTCCGCCTCGCTTCGGTTTAAGACCGCGACCACACCCTCCGAAGGCGGATAAGGAGATTCGTTCGTATTTAATTTGATATAGGATCTCCCCTGCGGCTGTTCCCCCGGCGTATACGGCTCAAGCGCCGCATATCTGCTGTTGAAAAAATCAGACATAAGCGTTCCTCTTTTCTTTACCGTTCTTTCAATTCCTGAATGACTATTCCCTTATTTACTTTATCATGTTAGCATAGTAAAGCGTATGCAATATCATACGACAATGTCGCGAACTTGTCAAGTATAAGAGACGCCCCTACCCGCAATGCTTTTCACAAAGATCCGCGAGCGGACATATTTCGCATTTTGCCCGTCTTGCCGTACAGACAGATCGTCCGAGGTAAATCAGCTGGAAATTGACGCGGTTCCAGTGCTCCTTTGGCAATATCCTCATCAGATCCTGCTCCGTCTGCGCAGGATTTTTTCCATCCGACCAGCCAAGACGGTGTGCGATCCGAAACACATGCGTATCCACCGTAACGCCGGGGATACCGTACATATCCGCAAGAAACAGGGTTGCGGTTTTTCGTCCTACACCCTTTAAACGAAGCAGTTCCGCGAGCGTCTTCGGAACCGCCCCATCATATCTTTCACAGAGCTGCGTGCAGCATGCCTTAATATTTCTGGCCTTGCTCCTGTACAGCCCCACTGTCCGGATATCCGCCTCGATATCCGGGAGCTCTGCCCTCGCTACAGCTGCTGCATCCGGAAAGTCAGCATAAAGCTTTGGCAGCGCCGCCTCAACCTGCAGGTCTGTGCTCTGCGCGCTCAAAATGATCGCACACAGAAGCTGCCAGTCCGCTTCATAGGGAAATCCCTCTTTTTTAAGGCCATACAGCTCATCCAGTCTCTGGAGAATCTTTTCTACGTTTCCGTCCGGCCTCACTCTGCCCATTTCCGGTTTCTGCCTCTTTTCTGCCGGCCTTGCGCCTTGCTTTTCTTCTACAGTTCTATTGTACTGTCCTCCGGTAAAAAAGGCAATAAAAAGGCTCATTTCCGTTTCTCCGGGGTCGCCGCAGCGGCTCATACCGCATCATTTTAAGTGATTTACCATTAAGGACTTAATTACTTCTTCAAACACGAAAAAAGCCCGTGGAATAAGGCTTTGAAAGCGATATTCACAGGCTTTTCTCTCTGAATCAAATCTTAATCGGGGTGACAAGATTCGAACTTGCGACCCCTTGATCCCAAACCACGGATTATATTTATTTAGGAGGTATTTTATGTGGTATAAAAAATTGACTGTTCCGAAAACCCGTTTAAACGTATGGCTGCCGGAAGAGCTTAGTAAAAAGCTTGATGCTGAAAATCAGCGTACTGGTGTCACGAAGTCAGACCTTGTCTCTCTCGCGCTTTCGGAATACTTCGCACGTCATTATGAAGCAAAGGCAGATGTCAAGGGGCAAGCGAAGCCGTAAGGCGCAGCGATACGCCGTAGGGCAACCCTTGACGTATGCCTGGCTTCTCATATAATGTGCAAAGAGGAACCGAGAGGGGCATAGCCCGTCTTGGTTCCTCTTGTCTCCTGTGGCATGAAATCCCTATCATGCCGCAGCGCTACGTTGTCTGATAAATTAGAGTTTTTCCATTTCTTTTGCTACTTCTTTTAGGTATTTATCCGTATCAATTAGATAGTAGTTTTCTTTTTTTATTAAGCATTTATCTGCAATCGCTTGTTTCTCCTCATACGTTAGGTCTTTTACATCTGTTGCTCTATCAAACAGACCGCTATTCTGCTCTAAATCCCATTTTATCCTTTTGCCGTTTCTGATGCTGTAAATTTCCATTATTGAGTTTGGCTGCACTCCGAGAAATAGACAGATTTTGTCTATTGTTTTTGTTGTGATTGCTTCGTTATTGCTTAATTTTGCTAAGGTGGGGGAAGATATCACTTTCAATAAATCCGTTTTTTTCATATTTCTTCTCAGTAATAAATCAAATAATTTATAGTATGTAACCATTTTCAATCCCTCGCTTTTCCCTTTTATTATACGTTAATTTTTATTAGCGTCAATTGCTTTATTTTTTGTCATATCTATTAAAAATTAATTAAACTTTCTATTTTTCCTTGATTTTTATCAGTCTATCTTATAATATATTAGCGATACCTAATATTATTTAGTTCTGAAAGGGGTTCTTATGCAGCTTATGCAGCAATCTATGACAGATATTTTAAAAGAGCACGGTATAGATGATTTTACCCATACAAACGCAGCTAACTTCATGCTTCAAAAGGTCTATGAAGCCACTTTATCTGTTAAGTCTGACAATAAATCTAAAGAACAGGCTTTTGATGATTTGCAGAAAGCTTTTTTGTTCTTTTTGGATTTTTGTGGAATTGATGCAAGTGAAATTGTGCAGTGATTTGTTTAATGTGCCCTCGATCGGTGCAACGGTTCACTGGTTCTTAGTAACGAGATGGGGCGGCTGACGGGGTCCCCTGCTTGCAGGGCCCCCGCCGCCGACATAAACCTATTATTTGACAAAATAAGGTTTTAGTACGGTTTTGGGTTTTCCGTTAAAAACTTTAACCCCCGTCCTGTAATACGGGGGTACAAATTACAAGGAACAAACTTTTTCTTATGTGGAGGTCTCGAAAATGGAACATACTACAAAGTTAAATAACGGCTTGCTTGTGTCGATAGACTACTTGCGCTTTACTGTTATCAATCTTGATTGTATTGATGACATCCTTAATATTTTGGGTTTTTCCCGTTCTGACTTCTCCCAGTGTCCCAGAGGTGGACTTGGTTATAAGTCATCTATTGTTCTTAATGGTTCTAAAGGTTTCCGTGTTTATTTTGATGGTAATCCGGATATGGGTATCTGTTTTGAAATATCCGGTTCCGCTATGTCCTTCTTGTTTAAAGCTTTTCGGTCTGCTGTTTTGAATTCTGGTTTTGCCGGTATATCTGATGAAGAACTTAATTTTGAATTGTTACGTACGATTAAAGATATTGGGCATTATACTCGTCTTGATATTGCCGTTGATGATAAAGGAAATCAGTTCTTCTCCTGTGATGATATTGAACGGTTTTACCGTAATAAGCAGATCGTTGCCCGTTCTAAAGTCTATAAGCGTGATATTTCAGAAAAGGACTATATTAAAACTGGAGATACGATTTATTTCGGTTCCCGTTCAAGTGATATCATGCTCCGTGTTTATGACAAACAGCTTGAACAGAACCAGAAACTGTCCGATGACAGGAAAATTGATTATCCGTGGACACGGTTTGAATTCGAATTAAAGAATGATCGTGCAAACAAGTTTGTTGATATACTTCTTGAAAAAAAGTCACTCGGGTTTGTGACTATGGGTATTTTTAATAATTATTTTCGTATTGTTGAACGTAACGATACCAATATTTCAAGATGCAGTATGCTTCCATTATGGCAAGAGTTTGTCTCTACTGTTGAGAAAATCCGGCTTTCTGAACCTCAATCGGTTAGCACTCTCGAGCAGTCAAAGCTTTGGATTTTAGATAAGGTATCTTGTAAATTTGCAGCAATATACATGAATGATGGTGGCGATTTATCTTTTATCTATGAATGTTTATCTCAGGGTTGCAAAAAACTGCTAAAAAATAAGCCTTGCATTGAAGAGCTCGGCGGTATTGATGTGGTTTTAGAAGCTATTGATTATTTTAATGGGATTGCAGAATGACCTTTAATTCATTGTTTGATGATTTTATAATTGATAAACAGGCTGGCGGCTGCAGTCCTAAGACCATAGCAGATTATATGAATAAAATACATGTATTCCAGTTGTATGCCGGACGGGATATGGATATTTCCGAGTTTACGGATGATTTCATCAAACAGTATTGTATTTATATTAATCGGATAAAAAAGACTGTTGCAACTCGATATAGCTATATCAATGCTTTAAAGATTGTCTTAGGTTGGATAGAACAGAATACTACAGAGCCTATTGTATATCATGTGCGTCGTATCCGTTCTAAAAGACCGCAGCAGCGCGTTGTATTGCCTTTGAGCGATACAGACGTTATAAATATGTTTAAAGCCGTTTCTGGCGGTTCTGCGTGGCTCATAGCCCGTAATAAAGCTATTGTTGCTTTGATGCTTGATAGTGGTTTAAGACAAGGGGAAGTCGTTAAGCTGCGTCTTGCTGAGATTGATTTCAATAGTTGTGTTCTTGTTGTTCTTGGAAAAGGCAGCAAGAAACGATTAATTCCTATTGGTAAAGTCACGTCCAGTTTGATTAAAGACTATATTTCTTCTGTTCCATATCCATTAAGCGATTATCTTTTTATTTCTTCTAAAGGTTGTCCGCTTACTGAGAATGCTGTAAAGAAAATGGTATATCGTTTAAAGTCAAAAACTGGTTATGATGTATCGTCTCATAAGCTTCGACATGATTTTGCGACTGATTATGCTTTACGAAATATTCGTATGTATGGAAATCCAAACAAGGAGCAGCTGCAGCTTTTACTCGGTCATACGGACGGTCAGGTTACAGATGGTTATATTCATTTAGCTTATGAGCAGATAGCTGTTGATAATTACTCTTCCCGTTTGGATGGGGTCGCCGCAGCGGCTCATACCGCATCATTTTAAATGATTTACCATTAAGGACTTAATTACTTCTTCAGACACGAAAAAAGCCCGTGGAATAAGGCTTTGAAAGCGATATTCACAGGCTTTTCTCTCTGAATCAAATCTTAATCGGGGTGACAAGATTCGAACTTGCGACCCCTTGATCCCAAATCAAGTGCTCTACCAAGCTGAGCCACACCCCGAGTAAGATCTGATTCCTTTGGGTTGGGCTGTTGATTTACAACGAGCATAACTATAGCATAATTTAAAATTTCAGTCAAGCGCATCATGAATGGTAATCTTTCATTGATTGCAGGTCATCCTCCGTTATCCGGGTTCCTTTATTATTGAAAGGTCAATGCAGGGCTTCCAACTCCCACTGCTTCAGCGTCTCAACGCTCACACCTGCATACTTCGCCACTTGCTCCCGGGCCATCCCGTCACGGAGCATGCTGATCGCCATGGTCCTTGCTTTTTCCAGTTTTCCGCGCTCTTCGCCAAGTTTAAGGCCGCGTTCTTCTCCTACCTTTAGCCCGCGCTCTTCGCCCCTCTTCTCCACAAGTTCACTCAGGTTACACATCCGCTCCA